>NZ_JAVMBO010000007.1:0-155414 GCF_031631795.1 Marinobacter xiaoshiensis | reverse complement strand
TTGTTTCCGGCCGTCCTTGGCCTCCAACATTTTTGGGAGGAAGCCACCACCACTCTCGAAATAGTTCAGTGCGGCATGCCAAGGACTTTTCAATGCACCTGAAATAGTCTCAGAAGTAGACAACCACATTATCAAATGCTACCCGACTACTTGTTTTTAAATTTTCGGCCAGCACATAGTCCAGATGGAGTGGAGGGGAAACTTCTTTCCAAAAACGTGGAGGGCCAAGGATGGCCCGACCGAGCCCTACATGGACGTATTCACGGGCGCTTTTTGGAAAGAAGTTTCCCCTCCACTCCCTTAGCAACCAAGCTTGATATGCGTACTCCCGAAAGGGAGTAAAAACGGAGAAAATTTGAACACCAACGATTCCAGACAATTCGATCTACACCCGGCAGACCAGCGCAGGCTAACCACCCTTTGCGGACAGTTTGATGAAAACCTAAAACACATCGAACGGCGCCTGCAAGTATCCGTCACCCGCCGAGGCCATCACTTCCGGGTTGAAGGTGCTACTGAAAACGTCGCCGCTGCGGTGGAAGTGATCAGACACCTGTACCGGGAAACCGAGGCCACCGAAGACATTTCTCCGGATACCGTGCACCTGTACATTCGCGAAACCGGGCTTGAGAGACTGCCAGAAGAAATTCCTTTCGACGGCTCAGTCACCATCATCAAAACCCCCAAGCTCACAGCCAAACCCCGCGGTGCGAATCAGCAGAAGTATGTGCACAGCATACGCTCCCACGACATCAACTTTGGCATCGGGCCCGCGGGCACAGGTAAGACCTGGCTCGCTGTAGCATGTGCAGTAGAAGCCCTGAAAGACGAGCAAGTGAAGCGGATTCTTCTGGTTCGCCCGGCAGTTGAAGCTGGCGAAAAGCTTGGCTTTCTGCCGGGAGATCTGGCTCAGAAGGTGGATCCCTACCTACGCCCTCTGTACGACGCACTCTATGAAATGCTCGGGTTTGAGAATGTCACCCGGTTGATTGAGAAAAGTGTGATCGAGATTGCGCCGCTGGCCTTCATGCGTGGCCGTACTCTGAATAACTCGTTTATTATTCTGGATGAAAGCCAGAACACCACCCGCGAGCAGATGAAAATGTTCCTGACGCGAATCGGCTTTGGCTCCACTGCTGTGATTACTGGTGATACCACCCAAGTGGATTTGCCCAAGGGCCAGAATTCAGGGCTGATTCATGCCGCAGGCGTTTTGAGAAACGTTACTGGCATCAGCTTCACGCGCTTTGAAGCCAAGGATGTTGTCCGTCACCCTCTGGTTCAGCGAATTGTGGAAGCCTACGATTCACTTGATGAAGGCAACAGCAAAGGGAGCGGCCGCGCACAGTGAGCGAGCTGACGGTTGATTTTCAAAACGTGTTCGAAGGGCCGGGTGTACCTGCAGAATCCCTGTTTCAAGCGTGGGCCCAGACTGCCTGGCTGGGGGAGGAGCCATCCGAGGTCACGATTCGTATTGTCGATATTGAGGAAAGCCAGGCACTGAACCACCAGTACCGGGGCAAGGACAAACCCACGAATGTGTTGTCCTTTCCATTTGAAGCGCCAGCCGGTATAACGGTGCCATTGGCAGGAGATCTCGTTATTTGCGCTCCGGTCGTTGAAAATGAGGCCAGAGACCAGCATAAAGAGCTCTCAACCCATTGGGCACACATGGTGGTTCATGGCATGCTGCACCTTCAAGGCTATGACCATATTGACGACGAAGAGGCAGAGGCCATGGAGGCCCTGGAAATTCGATTGCTGGCACAGTTTGGGTTCGGCAATCCCTACGAAGCAGAGGAAACGGTAAAAGACTCATGAGCGACGACCAGTCGAGTCGCAGTCAAGGCTCCAACAAGTCTTGGCTGGAGCGTATATCACACGCCTTCTCCAGCGGACCAGAGACCATCGAAGATGTTCTGGAAGTCCTTAGAAGCGCTGAATCCCAGGAAATAATCGATGCAGATGCCATGAGCATCATCGAAGGTGCCATGCAAGTGGTGGACATGCGGGTGGATGAAATAATGATCCCGCGTTCCCAGATGGTTACCGTTCGCGCCTCTCAAGACCCGAAAGAATATCTTGGCGAGGTTATCCGGTCTGCCCACAGCCGCTTCCCGGTTATTGGCGACAGCCAGGATGATGTCATCGGTGTCCTTCTCGCCAAAGATCTTCTGCCACTGGCCCTTGATGATGATATGGACTGGTCTCATGTTCGCGAGCTTCTGCGCCCGCCTACGTTTGTTCCAGAGAGCAAACGGCTGAACCAGTTACTTAAACAGTTCAAGGAAAACCGTAATCACATGGCCATCGTCGTGGATGAATACGGCGGTACGGCCGGTTTGGTAACCATTGAAGACGTGCTCGAACAAATCGTCGGGGAAATTGAAGACGAACACGATTTTGACGAAGAAACCCACATCAAGGCTAGAGGTGATGGCTCCCATGCCGTGAAGGCAGTGACGCCAGTCGACGACTTCAATGAATTTTTTAACACCGGTTTTGATGAAGAAGAGTTCGATACCATTGGCGGCGTCGTACTAAAGGAATTCGGTCACCTGCCCAGACGAGGCGAAACGGTTGAATTTGGCGGCTTGCGCTTTACCATAGCCAACGCCGATAACCGTGTCATCCGTCTGTTACAGGTAACCCGTAGTGAGCCATGAGCATTTAACACCCTCTTCTGCCCCAGCCCTTTCATTGCTTTCCAACCGCTGGTATAGCGCGGCAACCCTTTTGGTTGCCGGCGCTTTGCAAACCCTAACCTTCTCGCCTTTCCATTTGTGGTGGCTTGGGCCAATTTCTGCACTAATGATTCTGCTGGTCTGCATTCCACTGCCGGCGAGGAAGCTTTTCTTTGCGGGCTTGCTGGCGGGCCTTGGTCTGTTTGGCTCTGGGGCCACATGGGTTTATATCAGCATTAGTGAATTCGGAAATACGTCCATACCGGTTTCAGTTTTGCTCACTGCTGCCTTTGTGGCGGTGCTGGCGTTGTTTCCGGCTCTCGCATTCTGGTTCTGGGGCAAGCTGGCTAAGGCCAGTGCCGTACGGCGCCTCATCCTGTTCCCTGCCATCTGGATTCTCGGGGACTGGCTTCGTGGCTGGCTGTTAACCGGTTTCCCATGGCTGTACCTTGGTACAGCCCATACTGATGGGCCTCTGGCAGGGATGGCGCCGATAATTGGCGTTCACGGCCTTACCTTTTTGATCACTGCCAGCGGCGCCGCTATTTTTGGTGCGGGCTGGCTATTAACCAGGCAGCGCCATACCAGCGCCGGCATTGTTGCTGTTATAACGCTGATCCCGTGGTTGGCGGCCCCGGCACTGAACCGGGTCGACTGGACAGACATCAGTTCGGAGCCCACATCTGTGGCTGCCATGCAGGGCAACATTCCGCAGCTGATCAAGTGGGACCCGGAGTTTCTGAAAGACCAGATCGTAGCCTATCTGGGCATGACGGAGCCTTACTGGGATGTTGATCTGATTCTGTGGCCGGAGACGGCAATCCCCATTCCCCAGGATCAGGCGGGGAAAATCATTGATCACATTGAAGAGAATCTCGGGGAAAACAGTACGCTGATAACAGGCATTCCCTGGTACGGTTTCAGCGAGCGCGCTGGTGGCTTTACCTACCACAACAGCATTATGGCCATGGGCAACGGCGAAGGTATTTATCACAAGCAGAAGCTTGTGCCCTTTGGCGAATATGTCCCTCTTGAGGGGGTTCTTCGGGGGTTGATCGGCTTTTTTGATTTACCCATGTCGAGCTTTACCCGTGGTCCGAAAAACCAGTCGCCTTTAAACGCCAATGGTACGAAGGTGATGCCGTTTATTTGTTATGAGGTGGCTTATCCTGACTTTCTTGCGCGCAATGCGGTCAATTCGGATTTGTTGCTGACGATCAGTAACGATGGTTGGTTCGGGGATTCTGTGGGGCCGTTGCAACATTTGCAGATTGCGCGCATGCGGGCTCTGGAAACCGGGCGTTATATGATTCGCGGCACCAACAATGGGGTTACTGCGATCATTGATAACAAGGGGCAGATTACGGCGCGTATTCCGCAGTTTGAGCGGGCTGTTCTGACTGGTGAGGTGTTCAAGGCCAGCGGTAGCACGCCTTATATGGCTGCGGCTTCCTGGCCGGTTCTGACGCTGGCGCTGATTCTGATTGTGTTTGTTCGTGAACGGGTTATTCCCAAGAACTGACTGCACTTCGGCGAAAGCGGTCATGGCAGGGACGGTCTTCAAAACACGCTGTGAATACCTCCCTGTACGCTCGGCTCCGCCATCCATGGCTCCGCACGGTTTTGAAGACCGCCCCTGCCACGACCGCCCAAACTTCGGAGGAGCCTTCCCGAACTACCCCTTCAAGAGTCTCGAGTCAGCTTTCTTTCCGCGGCCAGTGACTGGTAACCCGCTTGTAGTACTGCGAACCACAGGCTTCACAAGGTTCCAGATGACTGGTCGATGTGAGGCACAGCATATGCTCACAATTCAGGCACTGGAACATGCCAGCGGTTGCGACTTCACCAGCGATGTACTGCCCCGCATCACGGCTTTCGAGTTTCTGTCGCAGCGCAACGGTATCGACCAACGTTTGGTCGGCAACCGACAACAAGCGCTCGGTCAATTGCTGTTCCAGCAATGACAAATCGAGCTGCAACCATTCCGCAAGCCCCTCGCCGGTTTCATCTACAAAGTTCAGGAGATGCTCCAGATCTCTCTGAAGGTAGGTGCCAAGGAGGCTGATTTCGTCCTTGGTCATTTCCTCCAGTTCTTGCTCAACTTCTATTGCCTTCTCCACCTCTTCTTCCAAGGTGTCCAGCGAGGTTTCCTGTATAGCTTTCAAACGAGTCTGCACCCGCTCGAGCATGCGGTCGTATACCTCGAGAGCTTTTCCGGATAAATGGCTTCTTTCAGGCTCAGTCATTGAGGACTCCTCATAATTTGGGGGCGTCAGCCGGTGGGTCTCCCTGGAACTGTCTGCAGCATGGATGCTGCAGTCAAGCCTACATGGACGTATTTACGACGTGTTCCGGGGAGACCCACCGGCTGGCGACCTTCGCCATATTAAACATCATGGCACAGTATTCGGCTTTTGGCAGACTACCTGTTACGCCTTGTGTGCGTTAGAATGTCCGGCCGCTCCGCACATCATTTTTATACAGGGTAACTTTGGTAATGGCAGGTATGGACGAGCACTACAATCCCCGTGACGTTGAACACAATGCGCGCACCTTCTGGGACGAGAACAAAACCTTTGAAGTCAGGGAAGACCCGGACAAACCCAAATACTACTGCCTGTCCATGTTCCCCTACCCCAGCGGCAAGCTGCACATGGGGCACGTACGCAACTACACCATCGGCGACGTGATCTCCCGCTACCAGCGCATGCAAGGCAAGAACGTTATGCAGCCCATGGGCTGGGACGCGTTTGGTCTCCCTGCAGAGAACGCAGCCATTGCCAACAAAACGGCACCGGCCAAGTGGACTTACGCAAACATCGAATACATGAAAAACCAGCTCAAACAGCTGGGCTTCGGTTACGACTGGAGCCGCGAGCTGGCTACCTGCAAGCCGGATTACTATCGCTGGGAACAGTGGTTCTTCGCTCGCCTTTACGAAAAAGGCCTGGTGTACAAGAAAATGTCCACCGTGAACTGGGACCCAGTGGACCAGACCGTTCTTGCGAATGAGCAGGTGGTTGATGGCCGCGGCTGGCGTTCAGGCGCTCTCGTTGAGCAGAAAAAAATTCCCCAGTGGTTTATCCGCATTACCGATTATGCCGAAGAACTGCTGAACGACATGGACGATCTCGATGGCTGGCCTGAGCAGGTCAAGACCATGCAACGCAACTGGATCGGTAAATCCGTGGGCACCGAGCTGACCTTCCCGCTGAAAGACAGCGAAGACGGTCTCACGGTTTACACTACCCGCCCCGATACCCTGATGGGCGTGAGCTACATGGCCGTAGCCGCAGAGCATCCGCTGGCCAAAGCAGCCGCAGAGCGGCATACAGACGTAGCCACATTTGTGGATGAGTGCCGCAACAGCAAGATTGCTGAGGCCGAAATGGCCACCATGGAAAAGAAAGGTGTTGATACCGGATTCAAAGCTATCCATCCGCTGACCCAAGAGGAAATTCCGGTTTGGATCGCCAACTTTGTGCTCACCGATTACGGCACCGGCGCACTGATGGCAGTACCCGGCCATGATGAGCGAGACCACGAGTTTGCCCTCAAGTATCGCCTACCCGTCAAACAGGTAATTGCTGCCACTGATGGCCGCGAAATTGACGTTCAGGAAAAGGCTTTCACAGAAAAGGGCGTACTGGTTTCGTCCGGGAAATACAGCGGCCTCACCAGTGACGAAGCCTTTGATGCCATTGCTGAGCACCTGGAAGACAAGGGGATTGGCAAGCGCACGGTCAACTACCGCCTCCGTGACTGGGGTGTTTCACGCCAGCGATACTGGGGTGCTCCCATCCCTATGATGACTATGGAAGACGGCACCCAGCGCCCGGTACCCGATGACCAGTTGCCGGTTCGGCTACCGGAAAATGTCGAGATGGATGGTGTTCTGTCTCCTCTCAAGGCCGATCCCGAGTGGGCAAAAACCTCTTTCAACGGGCAGCCTGCAACGCTTGAAACCGATACCTTCGACACCTTCATGGAGTCGTCCTGGTATTACGCCCGTTTCTGCAGCCCGAATTACGACAAAGGCATGCTCGACCCGGCGGCGGCAAACTACTGGCTGCCAGTAGATCAGTATATCGGCGGTATAGAGCACGCCATCCTGCACCTGCTGTACGCTCGCTTCTTCCACAAACTCCTGCGGGATGTTGGCCTGGTAAACAGTTCAGAGCCTTTCAAGCAACTGCTGACCCAAGGCATGGTCCTGGCAGACACCTACTACCGTGAAGACGACAAGGGCGGCAAGGTCTGGATTTCGCCCGCAGATGTCGTTGTGGAGCGGGATGAAAAGGGCCACGCCATTGGCGCGGTGCATAAGGAAGATGGGCAACCTGTTATCGCCGGTGGCGTAACCAAGATGTCCAAATCGAAAAACAACGGCATAGACCCACAGTCTATTATTGATGCCCATGGTGCTGACACAGTCCGCCTGTTCATGATGTTTGCAGCCCCGCCAGAACAGTCCCTTGAATGGTCTGATAGCGCTGTAGACGGCGCCCATCGCTTCCTCAAGCGTCTGTGGCGCCTGGTAAACGAGCAGGTTGCAGGTGGAGCAGCACCGGCCATCGATCCTGGCGCCCTGAATGACGCCCAGAAGGACTTGCGCCGCAAAACCCATGAAACCATTACCAAGGTGAGTGACGACATCAGCCGCCGCCTGACGTTCAACACCGCCATTGCTGCAGTAATGGAATTGCTGAACGATGTCAGCCGCTTGAACAACGACGAGCCCCAAACCCGTGCTGTTCGCCAGGAAGCGCTGGAAACAGCAGTGGTAATGCTCGCACCGATCGTGCCTCACATTTGCCATACCCTTTGGCATGCCTTGGGCCATAGCAACCCGGTTGTTGATGCAACCTGGCCGGTAGCCGATGAATCTGCCATGGTTAGAAGCCAGATTCAGGTGGTTCTTCAGGTTAACGGCAAAGTGCGCGCAAAAGTTGACGTGCCCGCCGACATCAATTCGGCCGACCTGGAAGCCGAAGCACTGAAAAATGAAAATGTTATTCGCTTTATCGAAGGCGCCACGGTTCGCAAAGTTATTGTTGTTCCTGGCAAACTGGTCAACGTGGTCGCTAATTGATATGTGGCTCCGCACCCTGAAGACAGACACTGCAAGGCTGATTGCCGCAAGCGCTATGGCTATCAGCCTGAGTGCCTGTGGCTTTCATCTGCGGGGTGCGCCGCCAGTTTCATCAGCACTCGAGCCTCTTGAACTGGTGTGCCAATCGCCAGTGCCTGCCTCCCTTTGCCAGTCCACCCGGGAACAGCTTGAACTGGGTGGCATTGAGTTGGCGACAGGGCAGAGCGCAAATTACCGGCTCAAAATCAGTGACTTTGCACAGGATCGCCGCGCTTCCGCCATTACCGTTCAGGCAGCTGCTGCTGAATATACACTCAGGCAGTCCGTCGACCTCGAACTTGTCAGCAGCGATGGCATTCCAGTCATCGCCAGCACGCGCCTCACAACGACTGAGAGCTACAGATACGATGAGACCAACGTGCTCGCCAAACAGCGAGAGGAAGAGAACCTGCAGCAACAGCTGAGCGATCGCCTGGCGCAACAGATTATCTTCCGCCTTGCACCGATTACCGAAAAACGGTTGCAGGAAATCCGGAATAATCACCAAAGCTCCCCTACTCCGCCCGACTCGCAATCTGGCAAACCATGAAAACCAATCCAGGCCAACTAACACAGCTGCTCCAGAAAGGCCTGGCACCGGTTTATCTGGTCTCCGGAGACGAACCCCTGTTGGTTCAGGAATGCTGTGATCAGATCCGAAGTGCAGCCAAAGAAGCCGGGTTCATCGATCGCCTGACTTTCCATGCTGATCAACAGCTTGACTGGAACATGGTAGCCGATGAATTCAGTGCCATGTCCCTGTTCTCTGATCGGCGCCGAATCGAAATCCGCCTGCCCACGGGAAAGCTGGGAGATGGTCGAACGGTTCTCGAGCAGGTCCTTGCAAATCCGCCTGAAGACATTATCGTTCTGCTGATCAGCACTCGCCTGGACGCCGCAGAAACCCGGCGCAAGTGGTATAAGGAGCTTCAAACCAAGGGTGTCCATGTGCCGGTGTGGCCAGTAGACGCGGACAAATTCCCTGGATGGCTTCAGCAGCGAGCCAAAAAGCAGGGGCTAAACCTGACACGGGGAGCCCTTACGATGCTGGCAGAGAGGCTGGAGGGGAACCTGCTGGCAGCCAGCCAGGAACTGGACCGGCTAGCCCTCCTGACCAATGGCGACACTATTGATGAACAAACCATAGAGCGGGCCGTTCAGGACAGCTCCCGCTTTAACGGATTTGAACTGGTGACCGAACTGCTCAGTGGTCGTGCATCCCATGCCGGAAAAGTAATTGGCGTGCTGCAGCAGGAGGGTGAAAACCCCCTTGGCCTATTGGCGGTATTAACCCGTGATATCAACCTGCTTCTCGAACTTAAAACAGGCGAGAACAGAGCTGAGACCCCCTCCGCGTTCTTTAAAAAGCGCGGTGTTTTCCAGCCACAACGAGCGCGAGCGTTAGAGCAAGCAGCCAGGCGATTAAACGCCATGCAATTACACGAAGCTCTGAAGCTCTGCAGCCAGATTGACCGCGCTGCGAAAGGCTTTGACGAGCTTTCCCCTTGGCACTACCTGCGCGATATGTCGGCACTTTTGAACGCCAGATTCTGACATGGGTCAAGTCCAATCGTTAAATTGAGCCTTCCCGCACCTCCCCCACTTGAAGGTTCCTGCCACCGGGCGCATGGTAGGTTTACCAACCATTCAAAAAGGTACCTGCCATGGGCTTTCAAGAAGATCTTAAAACCCTTTCAGACAAGATTAAACAGTACCGTGACGAAGCGCGCGTTCAACTACACCTTGCTCGCCAGGAAGTAAAAGATGAGTTCGACGAACTGGAAGAGGAATGGGATAAATTCAAATCGCGCTTTGACCAAGTAATGGATGAAGCCAGCGACGCATCTCAGGAAGCGCGGCAAACTGTCAAAAAGCTGGGCGACGATCTGAGATCAAGCTACCAGAACATTCGCGATAAAATTATGTGAAAATGTTAAACCGTTAACACATAGCTACAATTGTTTACGGTAAGGCCCCTTGTGCTAGGGGAACTTATGTCATATTCCTATATAAGTGAGCTGAGCGTCATTATTTTAAAAGGCGCTTACCGACACTGAGAGGTATTAATGACATATGAAAAAGATTTTTCTTCTTCTTAGCACATCGGTGCTCCTGCTGACTGCAACCTTCGTCATTGGTCAAAACACCCGTTTCAGCGACCCGAAGACCGTCATCGAGGAACAGTTCTGGGGAAATCTGTATGCAGATGGCGGCAAGTCGTTTTTCTGCGATGAGCAGTTTTCCACCAAAGGTTTCATGCTGACTCAAGGCTATATTTACCCACTCGCGGACATCCGCAACGCCCTTTCCTGCGGCACAACTCGCCAATGCGAGCAAGACAACCGTTACCGTCAGATTGCCTCCGACCTTCATAACATGGTTCCAGTACGGAACCGCACAGAACTTCGGCGCCGCAATGCCCGCTACGAAGAGCTTGGGGCCCTGATCAAGGAAGACGATTGTGGCATACGGGAGAGCAGCGTTTTCTTTGAGCCGCCTCCAAAAGTGAAAGGCGATGTCGCCCGGAGCATGGGCTACATGGTTGGCACCTACGGCCTTCCCTGGTTAGGGTCTGCCCAGGTATTCCAGGGCTGGAACCGGGCAGATCCACCAGACGACAGGGAGCTCTCCCGGCATAAGCGGATAGCGGAGATTCAGGGCAATGAGAACCCCTACATCACTGATCCAAGCCGAATGGAACGTCTTTAAATAAAAAAAGCAGGCACTGAGGCCTGCTTTTTTTATTTACTCAGAGGCGTCATCTGAAGAGCCGCCTCACCTTCCTGCTTTCAGTAATCAAAACTCATCGGCGGTATGCGCCATCATAGAGTCACTTCCGCTGCGAATACTTTCCGCAAGAGAAACGGTTTTCGGCAACAGGCGATCATAATAGAAACGCGCTGTTTTCAGCTTGCCACTATAGAAACCAGATGTGTCATCGCCAGCCTTCGGTGCTGCAGCCTTCACAATACGTGCCCACATATAACCCACAGCAGTCATCCCGAACAGATCGAGATAGTCCACTGAGGCTGCGCCAACGGCATCAGGATTATCCGAAGCCTGCTTGATAACGTGCTCGGTCACGTCAGACAAACGCTCGAACGCAGCCGCAAGTGGCTCAAGGTAAGGGCGTAGACTTTCTTCACTGCTGTTCTCTTCGATGAAGGCAGCGACATCTTCCGCAAAAAGCTCATACAGTTTGCCCTGGCTACCAACCACCTTACGGCCCATCAGGTCCAGCGCCTGGATACCGTTAGTGCCTTCGTAGATCTGGGTAATCCGGCAGTCACGAACCAACTGCTCCTGACCCCATTCACGAATGAAGCCGTGACCACCAAACACCTGCTGACCCAGAATACAGGCTTCCAGGCCACGGTCGGTCAGGAACGCTTTTGCAACCGGTGTAAGCAGTGCAACCATGCCTTCAGCATGCTTACGGCGATCCACTTCTGCAGCGTCGGCATACTTGGAAATGTCCAGCCACTGCGCCACATAGGTAGAAAAAGCACGGCCGCCTTCGACATAGCTCTTCATGGTGAGCAACATGCGCCGAACGTCCGGGTGCACCAGAATAGGGTCTGCTGCTTTTTCCGGCTGCTGTGCTCCAGTAGGCGCACGGCTCTGGATACGATCCTTGGCATATTCCACTGCATTCTGCAGGGAAGCCTCTGCTGCACCGATGCCCTGGATACCCACGCCCAAACGCTCGTAATTCATCATGGTGAACATGGCGTTCAGCCCTTTGTTCTCCTCACCTACAAGCCAGCCTTTAGCACCGTCAAAGTTCATGACGCAGGTAGCGGAGCCTTTGATGCCCATCTTTTTCTCGATGGAACCACAGCTGAAGCTGTTACGCTCACCCAAGGACCCGTCGTCGTTCACCATGAACTTGGGAACAAGGAACAGCGAAATGCCTTTTGGCCCTTTCGGAGCATCTGGCAGCTTGGCAAGCACCAAGTGAATAATGTTTTCAGCCATGTCGTGCTCGCCCCAAGTAATAAAAATCTTGGTGCCAGTCACGTTAAAGGAGCCGTCGCCATTGGGTTCAGCCTTGCTGCGGATAATGCCCAGGTCTGTTCCTGCATGAGGCTCTGTCAGATCCATGGCGCCTGCCCAAACACCCGAGTACATATTGGGCAAATACTTTTCTTTCAGCTCCTGGCTACCGTGCGCATCCAGTGCCAAGCAAGCACCGGCGGTCAGCATTGGCGCCAAGCCGAACGACATGTTTGCGCCCTGCATCATCTCTTCAAATTGTGCCACCAGAGTTTTAGGCATACCCATGCCGCCAAACTCAGTGTTGCCACCAAGGCCATTCCAGCCACCCTCAACAATAGTCTGGTAGGCTTCTTTAAAGCCATCCGGTGAGGTTACTTCGCCGTTGTTCCACTGGCTACCCTGCTCGTCCGCTTCGCGGTTTAGTGGCGCAAGCACACCACTGGTAATTTTGCCGGCCTCTTCAAGAATCGCATCGGCAGTTTCCGGATCAACGTTCTCTGCTACTTTTGGCAGGGATGCCCATAGCGCAGGGGCATCAAATACTTCGTTCAATACAAAACGCATGTCGCGCAAAGGCGCCTGATAATCGGCCATTTAAACTCTCCAGGTTCCACAATCAATCTGTCGGTGCAAGCGGCTAAATCAGAAAAGCCAAGTCGCCTGCCAGGGCCGGGTGTCCGACCTTCTCATGTTTTAGGGGCAGGTATTCTACCCCAAAATCAACCGCAACTCATGAAAAAAGCCCGGCTCCTGAGAGCACGGGCTTTTTGTTACCGGTTAACCTTAAACGCCCTGGTAAATCAGAACGCGAAAGCTTCTTCCGGCATATCCAGCAGAGTGTCAGCTCCGGCCAGCATGGTTACAGCGTGCGTCTTGGTACGCGGCAGCATACGGGTGAAGTAGAAGCGTGCAGTCTGCAGCTTGGCCTTGTAGAAGGCTTCTTCGCTTGTACCCGCATCCAGCTTGTCCTGGGCAATCTTGGCCATGCGGGCCCACAGGTATGCAAAGACTGCGTAGCCGGAGTACATCAGATAATCAACCGATGCAGCACCAACTTCTTCACGGTTCTTCATGGCAGCCATGCCCACTTTCATGGTCAGATCGCCCCACTCCTTGTTGATCGCCGCAAGCGGCTCGACAAACTGTTTCAGCTGCTCGTTGTCGGCATTTTCCTTGCAGAAGGTGTGAACCTGCTTGGTAAAGCCCTTTAGAGACTCGCCCTGGGTCATCAGAACCTTACGGCCCAGCAGGTCAAGCGCCTGAATACCAGTGGTGCCTTCGTAGATCATGCCAATACGGGCATCACGCACGTTCTGCTCCATGCCCCACTCGGAGATAAAACCGTGACCACCAAATACCTGCATACCCAGGTTCGCTGCTTCGTAACCGATTTCGGTCAGGAAAGCCTTGGCGATCGGGGTCAGGAAGCCCAGCGCTTCGTCTGCTTCTTTACGCTCTTCGTCTGTTTTGCCACGTCCAACGAGGTCCGCCTTCTGTGCAGTCAGGTAGATCAGTGCACGGGCGCCTTCTGCAACGGCTTTCTGAGTCAGCAGCATACGACGCACATCCGGGTGCACAATAATCGGGTCGGCATAGCCTTCCGGATTTTTGGGGCCACTCAGTGAGCGCATGGCCAGACGATCTTTGGCGTATGCCAGGGATCCCTGGAAGCCCATTTCAGCAGCACCCAAGCCCTGAATAGCAGTACCGATACGGGCTACGTTCATGAAGGTAAACATGCAGTTCAGGCCGCGGTTCTCAGGCCCGATCAGCCAACCCTTGGCGCCGTCAAAGTTCATGACACAGGTAGCATTACCGTGGATACCCATTTTGTGCTCAATAGAGCCACAGGATACTGCGTTACGCTCACCAGCAGATCCGTCTTCTGCAGGCAGGCACTTGGGTACGATGAACAATGAGATGCCCTTGGTACCTTCAGGTGCGCCCGGCAGACGAGCCAGAACAATGTGAATGATATTGTCGGTCATGTCATGTTCGCCGGCAGAGATGAAAATCTTGGTGCCGGTAATGCTGTAAGAGCCGTCTGCATTAGGCTCTGCCTTGGTACGCAGAGTACCCAGATCCGAGCCGCAGTGGGCTTCTGTCAGGCACATAGTGCCCGTCCACTCACCGCTGATCATTTTGGTGAGATAGGTTTGTTTCTGCTCTTCGGTACCGTGCGCTTCAACGGTGTTGATAGCGCCATGGCTCAGACCAGGGTACATGCCCCATGACCAGTTAGCGGTACCGTTCAACTCGCTCATCACGATGCCCAGAGAATCGGGCAGGCCCTGACCGCCGTAATTGGGATCAGCCGCCAGTGAAGGCCAGCCGCCTTCAACATACTTGTCATAAGCTTCTTTGAAGCCAGTCGGTGTTTTAACACCATCTTCGCTCCATATGCAGCCTTCTCTGTCGCCTACCGGGTTCAGCGGTGACAGTACCTGTTCAGCAAACTTTGCACCTTCCTGGATAATGGCATCAACCATATCCGGAGTTGCGTCTTCAGCCCCTTCCAGATTGGCGTAGTGGGTCTCGCTGTCGAGCAGCTCGTTCATTACGAATTTGATATCACGCAGGGGCGCTTTGTACTCAGGCATTTAAACCACCTCGGTTTTCGGTCTTGGCTGAAAAAGTAATAACAGCTCGCGGCCTTGGGTTTGCTCAGACACTGCAACAAGAGGCGCTGCAGCATTAATTAAACACTTGTTTGAAACATACGTTTAGAGGCACAGAATTGTCAATAGCCGGGTGAATAATTTGTGTAGAGTTTGGTCACCAAAGTAGACGGGAACGGCTCAAACCCTACCCAAAAACTCAACACGCACCGGCGTTTACAGGGCCCCGTATTGATTCTGGCATTCCAGGAAGAGTAGTGGTGGGCGCCCACGTTAATAGCAGGCTAACAGATGATAAATTCAGACCGAAATGGGTAGAAACCCATCCCCTGGGGAGGCTCGCTCTGGCCCGAACCCTGCAATATCCTGATAGGCATTTCTGGCCAGTTGAGCGGCCCTGGGCAATGACTCGGAGGTATCACCCCGGGAACCTTCAACCTGCCCGGAATCAGATGATGCATCCTCACTTTCCTTCACAGGCTTTTCTGCGCCGGACTCCGAGGATTCCTGCTCCAGGGCAAGCTCTGACTGAGCCTGCAGCATAACCTGCATCGCCTGAGCGGCTACAGCACGATCCTGGCCAGAGGGCTCTGCCGGAGCCATCGCCGCTGAACGCACGACCCGCATTTTCTCGATGGTTGCCTGAGGATCGCCGTTGACGGGAGACATATCAATCGATACTTCGCCACCCACCGCGTACTGGGCCCCATCCGGCCCCCGCTGATAGGAAAGCGACATGGCTCCCGCATACTGACCGCCAACTGCCTGATGTGCAGCTTCATGAGCGCGCACTTCACGGTCCCGAGCTTTGAGTTCGGTTAGCTCTTTCAGTTCCGCCTCATCCAGACCACCGACTTTTTTATCAGAGGCATCAGCTTCTGCTGGCTTGCGGTTTGCGCCCACAGCCTGGTTTTCATCGGCCGCACGAACAGATTGACTGCCGGTTTCTGCAGGCGCCTCACCATTTGCTTTGCCAGTATTGCGTGATTCACGGACGGCCGAGGCGCTGCCAGAGCCACTCCTGCTAGAGTAGCTTGATATCGGAGGGAGCGAAGAAAGTGGGCTCACGGAAACAGTGCTCAGACCATTATGTCGAGCAGAGTACCAAGGGTTTCATCAGCAACTTTTACCACCTGTGCTGACGCCTCAACGCTGCGTTCGTATAGCTTGAGGTCGATGATCGGTTCAATCAGGCTGCTTCCGGTTTCGGCGCTACCTTGAGGGCCATCAACACCGGCACGGGCGATTTTTCGGGCGGCGTTTTCCATGCCGTACATGCCGTCCTGAATGCCTTGCATACCAATTGCGAGTGTATTATTGATCATGACTGCGGTTTCCCGTGACCATTAATTGACACCATTAGGCCATATTATTGATCAATTTTCAAACAATGAATCAATGTTGAGATACTCACTCAAGGTTTTGGGATTGGCAGTCACAATCCAGGGCATTACTCCAAGACAAGGGACCGGGAGTTGCTCTGTCAAATAGCTCAGGGTTTCCTGCTCACAGCTCATTGCAACGGGTTCAGCTCGGTTCGCGACCCATCCAGCCAACACCAACCCATCATTAAGAATTGCTTCTGCTGTTAACAATGCATGATTAATACATCCCAGCTTTAGCGAAACCACTAAAATCACAGGCACCCCCAACTCCCGAGGCACCGCCGAGTAGGTTTCCCGGTCATTCAGCGGCACTCGCCAGCCACCGGCACCTTCAATGAGCAAAAGATCCGCTGGCCGCATCTGCATGCCACGGCAGAAGCCAACCAACCGTCCAGCCGTTACAACTCGTCCGGCTTGCACGGCTGCCACATGGGGCGCTATGGCCGGCTCCAGAGCGATGGGGTTCACAAGATCGTAAGCGAGAGCTTCCGTGGCCGCGCGCTGGAGCATCAGCGCATCGTCATTCCGCAACCCCTCAGGTGTGTTATCACAGCCCGAGGCAATAGGCTTCATACCCAAGGTGCGCTTGCCGGCCGCTTTGGCGGCTTCCAGAATTGCAGCAGACACCATGGTCTTGCCAACGCCGGTATCTGTTCCTGTCACAAAAAATGTTTTTTTAGCCATAAAAGCCAGTCAACCTACCCTTTAATCAATCAGTGTTTTGCTATTGGAATCAGGGCATGACCAGTAAACCCAGGCTGCCTCATAGCTTGCCACAACTCCGCCCTCCGGGGCTGTGGGGTAATGCTGGCACATGGCACGAAAGCGGCCGGGTGCTGTTGCTGTTTGGCGTCTGCCGGCATGCTTGTAGCCCGCACCCAATTGCTTCAGCTCCGCTGCGAGCGTGAGGGGCGAGGCATAGGGTAGAAGCAAAGTCCGCGCTTCAACATGCGCCCCAGGCAACTCATCGAACACTGAGCGTTTGAACGCCGCAGCCGTTTCAAACCGGTTGATATGACTCTGACCGGGGTCCGCTTTCTGCCAGGCTTGATCCAATTCCTTCAAGGTTCCTTCCAGGAGGGTTGAGATCATCAATTTACCTCCAGGCCTGAGCACCCGCCGACACTCTTGAAGAACCTTGGCTGGTGTTGCACACCACTGGATCATGAGATTACTGAAGATCAGATCACAACTTTGGTCGGGCAACGGAATAGCCTCAGCATCTGCTACCAGCCATGTAACTTCAGCTGGGCTGTGTGCAATCGAGTGCTCGATCATGCCGGGCGAAAGATCCATGCCTGTCACGCTCCCTGGGGGCGTGAGATTGGCCAACTTGCGGGTAAACCAGCCGGTGCCACAGCCAAGGTCCAGAACGCGAATGCAATTTGGATCAGCTTGGCCTTCCAGCCTCTCGAGCATCACGTTGCCCATAAGCCGTTGCAACCGAGACGCGCTCTCATAGGTGGCCCGGGCCTTACCGAACTCCCGGGCTATATCACCCTTACTTGCCGGGCACGAAGCATTCACCGCAAGAGAACTCATGACGCCATACCAGTGGAAGACCCAAGAAACTGCTCAATTACCGCTATACACTCGTCTGCAAACACACCGCCTGGCCAATGAGCCATACCGGGAATGCTGATCTCGATGGACGATGGCTGAGTTTCCAAAGCGCCAACCCAGGTCGCCACTACCTGGTCACATGGCCCGGTTATATGAAGAACGGGAACATTTACACGGGACCACAACAGGCGTTGATCACTTCGCTCCAGCCACTTAAGACTCTTAATCAAATTAGAGGGTGATACCGGCGCACCCTGACCAAGCCAGGGTTTGAGGCGTTGACGCTCAGCAGGAGCGCCAGCTGAGCCACTTATCATAAGCATCAGAAAGTGCATCCAGTAGCGCTCAGGTTCGCGGCTCAACCCTCGACTGAACACTCCAAACTCTTCCTCAGACATGCCATTAAGCCAGCGCTCATCTGCGATGAACTTCGGAAAACCCGCCAGCGTAATCGCTGCAGACACCGCCCCAGCATTCCGGCTCGCGGCAGCCATAACAACCTGCGCACCGAGAGACCACCCCATCCAGACGGAGGGCTCGGGATAACGAGCCAGAAGCTCGTTGGCCACATCCGCCACCGAACCGCAGCGTGCTATGAGGTCGTTATTCAGAGACACCACCTCAACCGTGCCCGGCCAGGACCGGTATACAGCCTCCAACATCTCTGCGCGCACACCCCAGCCTCCAACGACAACAAGGCGCCCGCCCTCTCGCGGAAAACTCATACCGCAACACCCTCGCCAACCAGCAAGTGCCGACAATCCGCCAGCCCCTGCATCAGGATATCCAGATCCTCATGGGAATGAGCCGCGCTAAAAGTAACCCGCAACCGCGCCTCACCGGCTGGCACCGTTGGCGGACGAATGGCCGTCACCAGCAACCCCCGCTCTTCAAGGGCCTGACTCAGCGCCAGAGCAGCCCAGTTATCACCCACCATAATGGGCTGAATAGGCGTGCGTGAGGGCATAAGCGAGTAACCCAGAGCAATGGCGTCCTGCCGAAAGCGATCGATCAGACTCTGCAGATGGCTTCGCCGTTCACTGCCCCGCTCTATCAAATCAATACTGTTTAAAGTGGCAAAAGCTAATGCCGGAGGCATGGCCGTGGTGTAGATATAAGTACGAGCCTTCTGCACCAAATAATCCATCAACACCTCAGGCCCCGCCACAAACGCCCCACTGGTGCCCGCGGCCTTGCCCAAGGTACCTATAAGAACCGGCACATCCTCCTCAGACAAACCAAGCTCCGCCACACTCCCCTGCCCGCGCGGTCCAAGCACACCAAAACCGTGAGCATCATCCACCACCAGCAACGCACCGTGCTCGCGACACACCGCCGCCAGTTCCCGCAGCGGCGCCACATCGCCATCCATACTGAACACACCGTCTGTTACCACCAGCTTGTGGCCCGACGTCTCAGCCAGCATGGCCGCAAGCGACCCCACATCCCCGTGGCCATAGCGGCGCACCTTCGCCCGACTAAGAATACAGCCGTCAATAATGGAGGCATGATTCAGGCGATCCGAAAACACCGTATCCCCACGCCCCACCAGCGCAGAAATCACGCCCAGATTGGCCATATAACCGGTAGAGAAAAACAACGCAGAACTTCGGCCGGTAAACGCCGCCAGGCGCTCTTCCAACAGGTGATGCGCCTCATGGTGCCCACAAACCAGATGCGAAGCCGCACCGCCCAGCCCTGTTTTGGGTAAGGCATCCCTGAGGGCTTCAATATTGGAAGAGTGATTGGCCAAGCCAAGGTAATCGTTGCTGCAAAACGAAAGTAACCACTGACCATCAGCAGTTAAAACCGGCTGCTGAGGCCCGGAAATATGCCGGCGCGTTCTATATAGCCCAGCCTGTTTTCGTTGTTCCAGTTCAGCTGTGAAATCACGCACGAATAAGCATCCAGAAAAATGACCAACGTATATATTTATTGGCCTGGAAATGATTGAGCGGCAGGCAACTGAGAACTATGAGCGGCGGGTGGGGGCTTCTTCTCGGGATTGTAGAGGGCCAAGGACGGCCCGAAACAAGCGCACATGGATGTGCTCGTAGCGTATCCCGAGAAGAAGCCCCCACCCGCCGCCTACTCGGTGTTTGTTTAAGCAATTTCCCGAGTAGCGTCATAAAACAAGTGCCGATTAGCCTCATACTCCAAAGCGTCGACAATCGCCTCTTCATCCTTCGCCTCAGAAGCACACTGCTCCCGCTTCTCCGGCCGAATACCCAAGCGCCGGAACAACGCCATATCTGCATCCGCCTCCGGATTCGAAGTCGTCAACAACTTCTCGCCATAGAAAATCGAATTCGCCCCAGCCAGAAAACACAACGCCTGCATCTGCTCATTCATCGTCTCCCGGCCCGCAGACAAACGCACATGGGAGGCCGGCATCATGATACGAGCCACCGCAAGAACACGAATAAACTCAAACGGATCCAGATCCTCCACATTCTCCATGGGGGTTCCCTTCACCTTCACCAGCATATTCACTGGCACACTTTCAGGGTGCTGCGGAAGGTTCGCCAGTTGAACCAGCATGCCAACCCGATCATCCTCATCTTCACCCATACCCATAATGCCGCCACAGCATACTTTCATACCGGCGTTACGCACGTTTTCCAGCGTATCCAGGCGGTCCTGATAGGTGCGGGTAGTAATAATATGGCTGTAGTACTTCTCGGAGGTATCCAGATTATGGTTGTAATAATCCAGACCGGCTTCCGCCAGCTCTGCCGCCTGCTCAGGCTTCAACATGCCCAGCGTCATGCAGGTTTCCAGGCCCAGAGATTTCACCTCACGAACCATATCCAGAACATACGGCATATCCTTAACCGTCGGGCTACGCCATGCAGCGCCCATGCAAAAGCGTGATGCGCCTTTGTCTCGCGCGGCGCGGGCTTCTGCTACAACCTTTTCCAGCTCCAGCAGCTTTTCTTTTTCCAGCCCAGTATTGTAATGACCGCTCTGAGGGCAGTATTTACAGTCTTCAGGGCAAGCGCCTGTCTTGATAGACAAAAGGGTGCTTACCTGCACTTCATTGGGATCAAAATTCTGTCGATGCACCGTCTGGGCGCGGAACAACAAATCGTTAAATGGAAGCTCGAAAAGTGAGCGTGCTTCCTGAAGCGTCCAATCGTGGCGTAATGCGGTGGCAGTCATGCAGAAGTCCTGTTAACCTTTTTCGGTCTCTGGGTTTACGGATGAATCAGATGATAAAGGGACTGAGCTGGCTGTCAACCTTAAACTTGGCGAAGGTTAACAGCGACAAAACCAAAGGCCGCTGTGTTGGTTGCCTTTCTTCTAATGCCTACAATGGTTTATGCGTTTTTTGCCAAGCCGATCTTCCGGTTAACCAGTGGCATTGTCGTTACTGCGCCCTACCAATGTCGCACGCGGGGAACGAACTGGTTTGCAGCGACTGCCTGATATCACCACCTGCCTTTGCTCACTCATACATACCCTGGCGCTACCAGTATCCGGTTGATGGCATGATCAGCCGATACAAATACAACCGGCAGCATAAATTTGCCCGACCTCTGATTGCGGGCTTTACGAGCTATGTTGAGTCTGTATTTCGGGATCAGAACCATATAAAGCCGCACTTGCTAATCCCCTCACCTATGCTTCCTTCGCGCCGCCGTGAGCGCGGATTCAATCAGGCCCGGGATATAGCTGAACAACTGGGGGCCGCCCTCGATATACCGGTTAGTGCAGGGATCGTCCGCCGGGTTCGAAAAGTGCAGGCTCAGCGTGGACTGAGCAGAGAGGCCAGGCTGAAAAACCTGCATAGCGTATTTGAAGTCTGTGCGAAGGTACCAGAACGGATCGCCATCGTGGATGACGTGGTCACTACAGGAGCAACTGCAAGGGTGCTCGCGTCTGCGCTACGGGATGCGGGCGCAACAGAGATTCAGGTTTGGGCCCTGGCCAGAACGCCGGGATAGAACCTCCTGGCTGTTACGCCAATTTGTCCTTCACCAGACCTGCAATGGCCAAACAGGATGTCAGCCCCGGCGACTCAATACCAAACAGGTTTACCAGCCCCGGGATGCCGTGCTCCTGGGGGCCATCAATCCTGAAATCAAAAAAACCGCCCTCTGCGTTTTTCAACTTGGGTCGTATGCCCGCATACGCAGGCTGAAGTCGCTCAGGCTCGATACCAGGCCACCACTGCCGTATGCCCGCCACAAAGGAATGCACCCGCTCAGGATCAACACCGTAATCCTCCCTTTCTATCCATTCTACATCCGGTCCAAAGCGTGCCTGGCCGGCAAGATCGAGGGTGAGATGAACACCCAGCCCACCCGGCTCGGGAACCGGATAAATCAGGTTGCTGAAAGGATGACGACCGCCGTAACTGAAATAGACTCCCCGGGCGAACCATTGCACCGGTTTCCGGGAATCGGGAAGCCCCTTCCAACTCCCGGTGAGCGGCACCGCACCCAAGCCTGCAGCATTAACAAGGGTTCGCGCCTTCACCCTTAATGGCTCAGCCCCCCCGACCCATAAAACATGCGCACCTCCCTCTGACTCTATGCGCTCAACCGGGGAACGCAGCACCAGCGAACCACCCGCATCCTCCAATTCGCCCAAGAGCGCTAGCATCAGGCCATGAGTATCCACTATGCCGGTTTCCGGCGACCATAGCCCGGCACTGCTGCGAACATATGGCAACTGTCGGGCAAGGGTTGGACCATCCCACAACTCCAAAGGAGCACCGTTGGCGATGCCTTGGGTCTGAATACCTTCAAGACCTTTATTTTGTGCCTCGCTGGTAGAAATAATCCACTTTCCGCACTTTCGATACCCGACTTTATGACTCTCGCAGTATTCGTAGAGTTGCTTTCGTCCTTCAACACACAGCCGAGCTTTAAGGGAGCTTTCCGGATAGTAGATTCCCGCATGAATCACCTCGCTATTACGGGAAGATATGCCCTCGCCGAAATGATCCCCTGCCTCCAGCACAATCACCTCGCACCCGGCTTGCGCCAGCGCCCTGGCCACGGCGAGGCCAACCACTCCAGCCCCGATTACCAGGGTATCCACTTCCAGAACACCGTTTTCCACCGACCGCCCCCGCTGCCTGTAAACTAACCTTTCCCGAAAATGGGAACCAAGACCGTTTACGTTAACCCAATCCCCGGCATGCCGGAACCCATAGGAACATCCCGCACTCGCATTACGGGAGCGCGTCCAAGCAGGTATACTTGGGCCCAACATTTACCAGCCTGGCCTCGCCTTATGATGAACGTTTCAGCCCATCCATACGAAGCCCTGACCCCGGATGCGATTCTGGATGCAATGGAAGATGCCGGTTTTGCGGTAAGTGGTCGACTGTTTGCCCTGAACAGCTATGAAAACCGGGTGTACCAGGTGGGGTTGGACGAAGGCGCCCCGGTAATCGCCAAGTTCTATCGCCCCGGACGCTGGACAGAAGAGCAAGTGCGGGAAGAACATGAGTACACCCGTGAGCTGCTGGCCGCCGATATTCCCGTTGTGGCGCCACTGGTGATGCCTTCCGGTGACACTCTCGGCAAACATGGTGACTTCATGTTCGCCGCATTTAACCAGCGGGGAGGGCAAGCACCAGACACCAGCGTTACTGACACTCTCTACAGGTTGGGTCAGTGGCTGGGACAGATCCACAACATTGGTGCCCTCAAGCCCTTTCGCCATCGTGTGGCCTTATCGCCCATGGAAGGCATTGAGACAAGCAACCAACTTTTGCTGGAAGGAGACTGGATCCCGAAAGACCTCAGGCCCGCATGGGACAGCCTGATTCCAGACCTGTTGACATACTGCCGCGCCCGTATTGAAGATGCCGGTGAGGTTGAAAGTGTTCGCCTCCACGGCGATTGCCACGCCGGAAACATATTGTGCAGGGACGAGCAGATGCTGTTTGTGGATCTGGACGACTGTCGCTCCGGGCCCGCCATGCAGGATATGTGGCTGCTCCTGAACGGCGACGATCACGAGCGCGGCGCCCAGTTGGGCGAATTACTGGAAGGCTATGAAACCTTCCGCGATTTCAATCGGCGGGAACGACACCTTGTTGAGCCTTTGCGGTGCTATCGCCAGATCAGCCACTGCGCCTGGCTTGCGAAACGCTGGGATGACCCTGCATTTCCACGCTTTTTCCCCTGGTTTGGCCAGCCCAGGTTCTGGTCAGATCAGATCTTGTCCTTGAGAGAACAGTTGGGAGCACTGCAGGCGCCCTCCATTACACTCCCCGGTCAATATTGACCGCTCACTCACATTAAAAATGAGGTAGGCATGAGCCAGAACGAGGCCAACTACAGTATCCGCAGTCTTTTCGTGACCGCCCTGATCGCCATTGTCGGCACCGTATTGGTACTGGAACTGACCGGAAAAATTACCCATTCCGACAACAAGGATCATGTGCCGCTGGGGGAATTCCAGGCGATTCATATCAAACCAGGCGAAACTTTCCGCATGTCTCCGAAATCCTCGGAACTCCACGCAGTTTGCGAGAATGGCTACATGGCTATCGCGGCCGACACTGATCCTGCTTTCCGGGGCATCCTTGTGGATTACAAGAAACGCGGCGTGCGCTGCTCCCGCCCAGCCCTGGAGGCGGGCAATGAGTAAGTCTGACCGACCAACAGAAACCCTCACGGACCGCCTGTTCGCAACAGAACGGCAGCCGGAGGATTTTCGTTTCGATGCGGCGGTAGCCCGTGTTTTCCCGGATATGATTCGGCGCTCTGTACCTGGCTACACCACCATTATCCCCATGATCGAAGTCATTACCGAGCAGTACGCTCAAGCAGGCTCCAACTGTTATGACCTGGGCTGCTCCCTTGGCGCCTCAACACTGGCCATGCGCCACGGCATCCCTTTTGGCGACTGCACTCTGGTGGGTATTGATAATTCCGCGGCCATGATCGAGCGCTGCGAGCACTACATCGCGCTCGACGATCACTCACTGCCTGTTAGCCTGCGCTGCGAAAACATTCAGGACACCGAGCTGTCAGATGCCTCTGTCACAACGCTGAACTTCACGCTGCAATTCGTCCCCCCCGAAGAGCGCAGCGCCCTGCTAAGCCGCATCGCAAAGGCCACGAGGCCCGGCGGCGTACTGATTCTCTCGGAAAAAATCCGCTTTGAATCAGAAGACGAACAAGACACGCAAACCCGCCTGCACCACGAGTTCAAGCGCGCCAACGGCTACTCCGACCTGGAAATCAGTCAAAAGCGCAGCGCTATTGAACAGGTTTTGATCCCGGAAACACTGAGCGCCCACACGCAGCGCCTGAAGGAGTCCGGTTTTGATCGCGTGCTGGTTTGGTACCAGTGCTTTAACTTCGTATCCATGCTGGCCATCAAGGCCGACTGAACAAACTCGCAGGGCAGACAGATCATGGCGCATTTTGACTGGCGCAGCTATTTCGGGCCGCTACTTTCAGAGCTCGAAAACACAGGTGAAGGCAACTGGGCAGAGATCATCAAATCTCAGCTGGCACAACGTTTTGACGATTCCCCCCACGGTGATCTGGGACGCTGGCAGTCAGCGATGAACAGCCTTCCTGATGTTCCCGGCACAACCTCGGAGCTCAACGCTTCTGCGATAAAGATCGCGTCCCCGGCGAGCCTGGATTCAGGCCAGCAGCAGGCACTGGAAAACGGGCTGCGGGGCCTTATGCCCTGGCGCAAAGGGCCGTTCGACTTCTTCGGCACTCATATCGACACCGAATGGCGCTCTGACTGGAAGTGGGACAGGGTTTCACCCTATATTTCAGACCTTTCCGGGCGGCGCATTCTCGATGTTGGCTGCGGCTCAGGCTATCACTGCTGGCGCATGCTGGGTGAAGGTGCAAAGCGGGTAATCGGTATCGATCCCGGCCTTCTGTTCATGTTCCAGTTCCTCAGCGTGAAGCGCTATGTGGGCGAAGCGCCTATAGATCTGCTTCCCATACGCATGGAAGATCTACCAGAAGGGCTTGAAAGCTTCGACACCACCTTCTCCATGGGTGTTCTCTACCACCGTCGATCGCCTCTCGACCATCTTCTGGAGCTCAAAGGCACGCTGCGCCAGGGTGGTGAACTGGTACTGGAAACCCTGGTTGTGGATGGGCCAGAAGGCTATAGCCTGATGCCGGAAGACCGCTATGGGCAGATGCGCAACGTGTGGTTTTTGCCCAGCTGCGACACCCTGCTCAGGTGGCTGGACCGGGCCGGCTTTCGCAACGCCCGGGTTGTGGACGTATCTGAAACCACCACGGATGAACAAAGAAGCACAGACTGGATGCGTTTCAATTCCCTTCAGGATTTTCTCGATCCGGAAGACCCCACGAAAACCATTGAAGGCTACCCCGGCCCCAAGCGAGCCACCATTGTTGCCGAGAAACCCTGATAATAAAAAACCGCCGTACCAATCAAGGCAGGGCGGTTTTTCTCAATCTCTTACCACTTACTCATCAAACGGATGACGCAGGGTAATGGTTTCAATCCGATCGGGGCCGGTAGAAATGATATCGATCGGCGCATCAATCTGCTCCTCCAGGAACTTGATGTACGCTCTGGCGTTTTCCGGCAACTGCTCCAGCTTGGTTAGCCCGAAGGTGCTTTCGCTCCAACCTGGCAACTCAACGTAGACTGGCTCAATATCCTTGTAACTGTCACACCCGATAGGTGGGCGACTCATTTCACCTTCTGGTGTTTTATAGCCTACACAGACTTTAACGGTTTCCAGACCATCCAGAACGTCCAGCTTGGTCAGGCAGATACCCGACACGCTATTGATCTCGATTGCGTGATGCACAGCGACTGCATCAAACCATCCGCAACGGCGGGAGCGGCCGGTTGTGGTGCCGACCTCATTGCCTTTAACCGCCAGGTGCTGACCCGTTTCGTCAAACAGTTCCGTGGGGAAGGGACCTGCACCAACACGCGTGGTGTAGGCCTTGGTAATACCCAGAACATAGTCCAGATACAGCGGGCCAAAACCGGAACCCGTTGCCGTGCCACCTGCGGTGGTATTGGAGGATGTCACAAATGGATAGGTGCCCAGATCTATGTCCAGCAAGGAGCCCTGGGCGCCTTCGAACATGATGTCCTGACCACGCTTGCGATAGCCGTGAAGCAAGTCTGTTACGTCAGCGGCCATAGGCAGGATTTCCTTGCCCATTTCCAGCAACTCTTTCAGAGCCGCATCTATATCCTCGGCTTCTTCCTTGAAATACTCTGTCAGCACAAAGTTGTGATAGGTCATGAGTTCCCGCAGCTTCTCTTCGAAGTCTTCCGGGTTGTGCAGATCACCCAGGCGAACACCACGACGAGAAACCTTGTCTTCGTACGCAGGCCCGATACCCCGGCCAGTGGTGCCAATCTTGTCATTACCTTTGGCACGCTCACGGGCTTGATCAATGCGCACGTGGGTGCGCAGAATAATCGGGCAAGCAAGGCTGATACGAAGGCGGTCACGAACATCTACGCCAGATGCTTCCAGCCCCCGAACTTCTTTCAGCAAGGCTTCCGGCGATACCACAACACCATTACCAATCAGGCACTGAACGTTCTGCCGGAGAATGCCGGAGGGAATCAGGTGTAAAGCCGTTTTCTTGCCGTCGATAACCAGGGTGTGGCCGGCGTTGTGGCCTCCCTGAAAACGAACCACCGCTGCAACTTTTTCAGTCAACAAATCGACGATCTTACCCTTGCCTTCATCACCCCACTGGGTGCCCAGCACAACAACGTTTTTACCCATGATTCTCTCTCAATGCGCACACGATAAGGCGTGCGTCTTGCAAATTTGGCAAATGTACCTTCATGTGTTCGTAGCAGCCTGCCGGGATCAACCCAGCCCCTGTACGACCCAACGATCACCCTGTTTTACCAGCTTCCGGTCACATCCCCGGGTAGAGGGATCTGCCTTTGTGTCTTCCGGCAGTGCCCGGATGACGGTATCTGTTTTGCGCAGTTCCGATATCGCCTGCTCCAACTCTGAGTCTTCTTCTGCAGGCGCCCATACGGCTTTCCGGTGATTGATCGGGCGCGTACCCAATGACACCAGAGCCCTTATATCAAGGCTGAAGCCAGTGGCGGGACGAGCGCGCCCAAAATCACTGCCAATGGCATCGTATCGGCCACCCTTGCCAATAGAGTCACCGTGACCCGGCACGTAGGCTGCGAACACCAAACCCGTGTGATAGTTATAGCCACGCAACTCACAGAAATCGAACCCGAAGCTGACTTCCGGAAAGTCTCTCTGGAGCATCTCAGCTACGCGCCCCAATTGTTCCAGCGCAGCGTTCAGGTTATCAGAAGCACCGCTGAGGATTCTGTGTGCTTCCGTTAATGCTTCTGCACCACCACTGACACGAGCAAGCTCCCGAAGGCGGGCGCCGGCAGAGCCCTCCGGGCAGTCACCCAGAAGTCGGTCTAACTCCGGTACCGACTTACGGCCCATGGCGTCGAAAACCGCTGCACTTGTGGTGCGATCGAACTCGGCTTCACCTATCAGGCTTTCGTAGATCGCAACATGAGCCAAATCCAGGTGAACTCGGGACAATCCGGCAACCCGAAGCGCTTCGAGCATCAGGCTGATGACTTCCAGATCCGCAGATTCAGAGGCGCTACCGAATAACTCGCAGCCAGCTTGAATAGGCGTGCGGCTGGCGAGCATATGTTTGGGACGGGTATGCAGCACATGCCCGGCATAACACAGGCGTGTGATCCCTTCCTGCCCCAGAGTATGGGCGTCGATGCGCGCCGCCTGGGGAGTCATATCGGCCCGAACACCCATCATGCGTCCTGTCAGCTGATCAGTCAGCTTGAAGGTTTGCAGCTCCAGATCGTGTCCGGTTCCGGTAAGCAGGGATTCGACGTATTCAATAAGCGGTGGGATTACCAGTTGGTAGCCCCAACGCTGGCAGGTATCCATTACATCCCGGCGCAGGGATTCTATCTGTCCGGCCAGTGGCGGCAAGATATCCTCCACTCCGTCCGGCAGTAACCAGCGATCAGATACTGTCATGAGATTCCGTTGTCCATCCCGCACACCCCTGTATTTAATACAGAATAAGCGCGCAGGTTTTTAAGGTGACATTCAGGCCAGAAAAACCCGAACCAAAACCTGAGGGATTTTACACTGTTGGCAGACACAAAAAAACCGGAATACCTGGGCATTCCGGTTTTTCGGTCTGAAGGCGGGGCTTAGCTTCCGCCCTTTGAGTCCTTCAGGAATCTCATGAAGTCGCTTTTCGCATCAATAACCATCAGGTCGTCTTTACCGGAGAAGGTATTCCGGTAGGCCTGAAGACTACGATAGAAGCTGTAGAACTCGGGGTTAGAGCCGTATGCATCTGCGTAGATTCGTGCAGCCTCACCATCTCCTTCACCTCGGGTTTCTTCAGCAGATGCAAATGCCTCTGCCAGAGTAACTGTTTTCTGACGGTCTGCGTCTGCGCGAATACCTTCAGCCAACTCACGTCCCCGTGAACGGAATTCCTGGGCCAGCTTCTCACGCTCTGTCGCCATCCGGCGATAAACGTTTTCACTGACCTGCCCCGGGAACTCGATCGCCTTGACACGAATGTCTTTCACATCAATGCCGAATTCCTTAACGGATGTTTCGTTAACCCGGTCACGCAGGTTATGCATTAGCTGGTCACGCTGACCTGAAACCACCTCATGCATGGTGCGAACACCAAACTCATCTCGCAGGCCATTATCCACCCGGGACAACAACAGCGATTGAGCACGGAACTCATCCCCACCGGTGGCCCGGTAGAACTGATCCACGTCGCGGATTTTCCAGGCGATGTAGGAGGTAACATCCAGCGGCTTCTTTTCAACCGTCAGATACTGCCGTGATGGCAGATCCATGGTCAGCACGCGGATATCAAACTCCCGGACCTGATCGATAACCGGCACCTTGAAGTGAATGCCAGCTTTGATGTCGGTCTCAACCAACTCACCAAACCTCAGCATAACCCCACGGTGAGTTTCCGGAATGATAAAAACACTCGACAGTACCAGCAGGACAACGATAAGAGCGCCTGCAAGACCCACTACACTTTTAGGTCCCATGATTATCTGCTCCTCCGCGTATTAGTGTCTTGCCTGGTTCGCAGTTCTTGAATCACCTGGTCAGTGACTGCCTGAATATCTGCCTGCCCGCCGTTTCCAGAGGTTTGGCTGCCACTTCTTGAAGACGCGCCTTGGGTAAGGCGGTCCAGCGGTAAATACATCATATTGCCGCTACTTTCGGTGTCCACAAGGATCTTGCTGCTATTGGACAACACCGTTTCCAGGGTTTGCAGATACATACGCTCACGAGTAACTTCTGGAGCCATCTGGTACACAGCCAACAACTCGAGGAAACGTGCAGTCTCACCACGAGCGCGCTCAATAACTTCCTGCTTGTAAGCACTCGCCTCTTCAATCATACGCTGAGCCTGACCGCGGGCTTCAGGAACAACCTTGTTGCGGTATGTTTCTGCTTCTTCCTTAACACGCTGTTCATCTTCACGGGCGCGCTGAACTTCACGGAAGGCGTCCTGCACTGCTGCAGGCGGCTGTGTACTTTCAACGTTAACCCGAACTATCTCAAGACCGGTGCCATATTCCTGCAAAAAGCCCTGCAGCCGCTGCTCAACACGTACGGCCAATTCGGCACGACCTTCTGTCAGCACGTCATCCAAAGAGGAACTGCCCACCTCGTGGCGAAGCGCACTGTCTGTCGCAAATGCCAAAGCCTGGTTGGAATCACGGACGTTCAATACATAATCGCGGGCGTCGCCGACACGATACTGCACCTGCAAATCAACAGTAACCAGGTTTTCATCCTGAGTCAGCATCTGGCCACTGGACTGGGCGGTTCTAACGCTTGTAACCAGAACCTTGGTTACATCATCAATCAACGGCACCTTGAACCTCAGACCAGGGTTTTCGGTTTTGGAGAATTCTCCAAACCTCAACACCACCGCGCGCTCCTGTTCGTTTACCGTATAGAACGACTGAAACACGACATAACCCACAACAAGAATGGCTGCCAGCGCAAGAACGGCTCCAAAGCCGCCCCCGTTGCCTGAACCACCGCTGCCGCTGTCGCCACCGGACTTTTTGCCCTTGCCGCCCAGCATTTTATTCAGCTTGTCGAGACCCTTCTTCAGCGCCTCATCGAGGTCTGGTGGCCCCTGATCATTGCCGCGACGACCACCAGTTCCCCAGGGGTCTTTATCGTTGCGGTTTCCACCCGGTTCATTCCAGGCCATAGTGCTCTCCAAGTTCCTAAGATATCGAATGGCTGCAAATACTAGGGATTTATCTTCGTCCCGGCAATAGCTGCAATGGTTTCAGGCGCGCCCTTCATCCAGGCGCACCGTTTCTTCACTCATTCCTGCGCGGCTCAGCAGCTGCTTCCAGTCCCGGTGTTGCAGCCGGATTTCAAGTACTGTCTCCCCGGTTTCGCGGTGATCTTCACTCAGCACCGATCCAGCTTCGTGCAAGAGTGCCCTGAGCTTGCCATCGGCAGGCCCGAGCAAAACAAAATGGTGAACAACATCTTCAGCCAGGCGCTCTACAATGGCATCATACAGACCATCCAGGCCCTCACCCGTAACCGCTGATACCCATGCACGCACGGGCACACCGTCCTCATTGCGCTCAACCCTCGGCACAAAATCGTCCAGCAAGTCGATTTTATTGAATACCTGCAGAACAGGTATCTCATCGGCACCAATTTCCGCCAGCACCGTTTCTACCTGCTCAATATTTTCATCGCGGCGACTGTCGTGGCTATCAACAATATGCAGCAAAATAGTGGCTTCGGTAGTTTCTTCCAGAGTCGCACGGAATGCTTCAACCAGCTTATGGGGCAAATGCCGGATAAAGCCTACAGTATCCGCCATTACGACCGGCCCGATATCAGGAAGTTCCAATCGCCGTATAGTGGGATCGAGGGTTGCGAACAACTTATCCGCAGCGTAAACGGTCGATGTGGTAATCCGGTTAAAAAGGGTAGATTTGCCGGCGTTGGTGTAGCCAACCAACGACACCGTTGGAATATCAGCACGCTTGCGAGCGCGCCGACCCTGGTTACGCTGTTTGCGAACCTTTTCGAGTCGTTTGTGGATGGACTTCATTCGTTCACGCAATAGTCTGCGGTCGGTTTCGAGCTGGGTTTCCCCCGGACCCCGAAGACCAATTCCGCCACCCTGGCGCTCAAGGTGCGTCCAGCCTCGGATCAGTCGCGTTGACATGTGGTCGAGCTGGGCCAACTCTACCTGCAGCTTACCCTCGTGGGTACGGGCGCGCTGGGCAAAAATATCAAGAATGACACCTGTGCGATCCAGCACCCGGCATTTGAGTTCTCGCTCAACATTTCGCTCCTGGCTGGGGCTGAGCGCGTGGTTGAACAGCACAACGTCGGCCTCATGCAGAGTTACTGCATCCCGAATTTCTTCAAGCTTGCCTTCTCCCACAAAAAACCTGGGGCTTGGCTGCTTACGGGTGCCGATTACAATTCCAACCGCTTCAACTCCGGCAGAACTCACAAGCTCCCGGAATTCTTCGGGGTCTTCACTACCGTCATGAGAAGAAAATTCGATGTGGACGAGTATCGCTCGCTCACCTACATCCGGGCGATCAAACAATGGGCATCAACTCCGCTAGTATCGGTTTATCAGAATTATAAAAACAAACACCCGCGGCCCTCGGAACCCATAGGCTCGTCAGGAACGCGGGTGGCAACACCGGAAACCCGGACAAATCAGTCTTCAGCTTCATCCTCTCCCGCTGGGTTTTGCTGGGGAAGGCGAACGTTCCGGGCAGGTACAACGGTAGAAATCGCGTGCTTGTAGACCATCTGGCTGACAGTATTTTTCAGCAAAATCACAAATTGGTCAAAAGACTCTACCTGCCCTTGCAGTTTGATACCGTTAACCAAAAAGATGGAAACCGGAATGCGTTCCTTGCGTAAGGCATTGAGGTAAGGGTCTTGTAACGAGTGCCCTTTTGACATGTGTGTTCTCCTGTTTTTAGTAAATGCAGATCGTCATTATTGAGTGTTAAATGTGGTGTGGTCTCGCACCGTTTTCAAGGCTGCTTCAACGATAAATCCGTCTTCGCTGTCCAGCCAATTCAAATCAGACCACTTTCGAAGCCATGTAAGCTGCCGTTTGGCCAACTGCCGGGTGGCCGCAACGCCTTTGCTTACAAATGCGTCATAATCATCGCTACCGCTCAGATAATTCAGTGCCTGGCGGTATCCGACACAGCGCATGGAAGGAAGTTCCGGGTGCAAATCACCTCTGGCCATCAAGGCCCGAACTTCATCCAGAAACCCCAACTCAAGCATCTTGAGGAAGCGCTTCTGTATCCTGTCGTGAAGCACACCCCTCTCAGGGGGCGCCATGGCAAGCTGCGTAACAGTATACGGAAGCGATGAAGTTTCGTCTGCCTGCCATTGAGTATAGTAGGTGTAATCCTCAATGCCTTCCCGACTTGCATCCTGTTGTGACTGCTGGCTGGTGTCGGCCTCCCAAAAAGCTGAAATTGACTTGCCAGTCAGGCGTATAACTTCCAGGGCGCGCAAAAGGCGCTGCCGGTTATTCGGATGAATCAGTTTGGCGGCTACCGGATCGCGGGCCTCCAGCTCTTCATGCAGCGCAGACCATCCAAGCCGCTCTGCCTCAGCCTCAAGGGCTTTGCGAAGTTGCGGACTGGCAGAAGGCAGCCCTGACATACCATGCAATAACGCCTTGAAATACATCATGGTACCGCCTACCAGCAGGGGTATACGACCCGCGCGAGAAATTCGATCCATTTCAACCAGCGCATCCCTGCGAAAATCAGCAGCAGAGTAGGTGTCGGCCGGATCACAGATATCTATCAACCGATGAGGGGCACGGGCCAACTCCTCCGCTGAGGGCTTGGCTGTACCTATATCCATCCCCCTGTAGATCATAGCGGAGTCAACACTGATAATGTCGCAAGGCAACTGATCACAAAGCGCCATAGCCAAGTCGGTCTTACCCGAGGCTGTCGGGCCCATCAGAAAGATAGCGGGCGGCTTTGAAACCTCAGGCGTATTGGATGAGTCCAGTAAAGACAATCTAGCGCCCTCGCAGAAACAGCTTGTCCAACTCCCCAAGCGTAACCAGCGTCCAGGTGGGTCGCCCGTGGTTACACTGACCACTGCGCTCTGTCGCTTCCATATCCCGTAGCAGAGAGTTCATTTCCGGAACCGTCAGCTGCCGATTGGCTCGCACCGAACCGTGACAGGCCATGGTGCCAAGCAACTCATGAGTAACTGCTTCAACACGGTCACTCTGACCGTGCTCGATCAGATCAGACAGCACATCTCTCACAAGTTGTTCTGTATCAGCGCCTCGCAGAAGCGCCGGCACCTGCCTGATGGCCAGTGTTTCTGGCCCGATACGCTCAATCTGCAAGCCCAACTGCTGCAAATTATCGCCGTGGGTTTCGGCCAGGGCGGCTTCTTTCTGGCTCACCGCAATAGATAAGGGCACCAGTAATGGCTGGCTCTTCAGATCCTGCTCAGCCAGCGCTCGCTTCATTCGTTCGTAGGTAATGCGCTCATGGGCTGCATGCATATCCACAACAATCATTCCGGCACTGCTCTGAGCCAGAATATAAATACCGTGCAACTGGGCAATAGCATATCCCAGGGGCGGCTCTTCGTTACTGTCCAGACTGCCGGGCTGATCCAAGGGGGCAACTGCCGTGCCACCAAACGACACTGACTCTTGCGGGCCACTGACACCGCCGCCACCAAGAGACTTATAGAAGGCCATCTGGTCACTGGCTCGCCATTCCTGTTGAGGCGCTGACTGGCCTCCAAACCCGGACGCTGGCGCATGCTCGCCTACTGACGGAACCGCAGGCTGTCCAGTCCAGGGTTGTTGCGATCCATACCCTGAGCCAGCACTGGCTGCCTCACCTTGCCCAGCCGTTTCACGACCAAATGACTGCGCCACTGCGCCCCGAAAATGGTCATCGGGCCGCACGTCAGCCAAGGCTTTGTGCAGTGTACGAAAGATAAAATCGTGCACCAGGCGACCATCTCGGAAGCGCACTTCATGCTTGGTCGGGTGCACGTTTACATCAACAGTAGCGGGGTCGACTTCAAGATAAAGAACAAACGCAGGATGGCGGTTGTTGTAAAGCACATCCCGGTATGCCTGACGCACCGCATGGGCAACGAGGCGATCACGAATTACACGGCCATTTACAAAGAAATACTGCAAATCAGCCTGACTGCGGGAAAACGTAGGTAAAGCGACCCAACCCCAAAGGCGTAAACCAGTGGCTTCGGCATCAATTACTACCGCACTATCGATAAACTTCTGCCCGCATAGGGCGGCAATGCGACGCTCTTTGTCGAGCACAGAATCTGCTGGGCGAAGGTTGTGAACAACCCGCTGGTTATGGCGCAGGGTAAAACCTGCATCAAACCGGCTGAGAGCCTGGCGGCGCACACACTCTTCCACGTGATTGAATTCTGTTTTTTCTGTACGCAGGAATTTTCGCCGGGCCGGCGTATTGAAAAACAGATCCCGTACTTCAACCGTGGTACCAACAGGATGGGCCGCTGGTGAAATCCGGGCGTCCATATCCCGCCCTTCAACTTCCACCCTGGAAGCTGCCTCATGCTCTACCGTGCGCGAGGTCAGTGCAAGCCGCGATACGGAGCTGATACTGGCCAGGGCTTCGCCACGAAACCCGAGAGATACGACAGATTCCAGATCATCAAGGCTGGCTATTTTACTGGTGGCATGGCGGCTCAATGCCAAAGGAAGGTCGCTTTCAGCAATGCCACATCCGTCATCACGGACCCGGATCAGTTTTACACCACCCTGCTCGACCTCAACCTCAACGCGGTCTGCGCCAGCGTCGAGTGCGTTTTCAACCAGTTCTTTGACAACAGATGCTGGGCGCTCAACCACCTCGCCGGCAGCAATCTGGTTTGCCAGCCGCGGCGAGAGTAATCGGATGGAGGGCATGTTTCGGGACAACCTCTTGTTCAGGATGAAGGGATACGAATGGTTTGGCCCACCATAACACGGTCATCCCTCAGGCCGTTAAACTGCATCAACTCACTAACCGTTGTCTGGTTGTCACGTGCCACTCCCGACAAGGTGTCGCCACTTCGAACCCGGTATTGGCTTATGCGCCCACTGCCCTGGCCATTCTGCTTCTGCCAGGCCAGCAAGGTGCCTGGCGGAGGCGTTTTCTGGAAATACTGATTAATGCCTTTAACTATGGCCCCAGCGAGCTTCTTGCGGTACCAGTCTGTAGACAGGTTTTTCTCTTCCTGGGGGTTGGAGATGAAGCCCGCCTCTACAAGAATGGAAGGAATGTCCGGGGATTTGAGAACCGCAAACGCCGCCTGCTCCACACCGGGCTTATGCAGGTGCGTTACACCATTGAGCTCGCCCAGTATGGAGCTTCCCACACCCAGGCTCGCATTGATGCTGGCGGTCATGGAAAGATCTAGCAGAACACCCGCCAGCATGTCATCCCGGCCGTCGAGCGACACACCACCGGTACCTCCAATCAAATCAGAACGATTTTCACTCTGAGCCAACCAGCGTGCTGTCTCACTGGTGGCACCGCGCTGAGACAAGGCAAACACAGAAGCACCTTTGGGCTGCGGCGTGCGGAAGGCATCAGCATGTACGGATACAAATAGATCAGCACTATACTTGCGAGCCAGAATAGTGCGATTCCTCAAGCCGATATAATAATCACCAGTACGTGTCAGCTTGGCGCTGTAGCCTGGCTGTTTATCGATCATATCCTTGAGAATAAGGGCCATTTTCAGCACCACATCTTTTTCCCTGGTACCTCTGGGGCCAATAGCACCCGGGTCTTCCCCGCCGTGGCCTGCATCAATAACCACAATCACATCGCGCTTGCCCGCTGAGTCGTGAGTGACCGTTGGCTGGGTCGCTTTATCCAGGCGACTGCCACTCTCGTCGATCAAATCCAGCACCAGACGATGGCCATACTGCTGGTTGGGCTCAAGCTGGAAGCTTCTGGGTTTGATGTCGTTAGCCAAATCAAGAACCACTCTCAGGTCGGTACCGTTGCGTGGTGCACTTCGAATGCGGCGGATTGGGCTACCGGCCAGGTCGAGCTTGTCAAAATCTGTTTTCAGCCGGGTGTTTTTGAGATCAATAACCAGCCGCGAAGGGTTGCTCAGCGCAAACATGTTGTGTTCAACCTTGCCTTCGGTATCCAGCACCAAACGCGTGTGATCCGGAGCTGGCCAGATACGAATACCTTCTACCTGGGCACCGGCCTGTACATGCAGGGATGCCACCAGCAGGCAAATGGACGCCAGGGCCACCATTGCGTTTATCGTAAGCGTATGTCTTTTCATGCAGCGAGCCTGTTTATTCTGCTGTCCAGTTTCGGCCGTTAATGGTCCGGCCCAATCAGTTCCAGTTCATTCAATAGTGACGCACCCAGCTCGGAGCGTGCCCGAATCACTGCCGACCGCCCTTCGCCCTGGTACTCAAGTTGGATTTCGAGATCGGGCTCTGGAAGCATGCCTTCGCCACGCTCAGGCCATTCAATAAGGCAAACACTCTGACCTGTAAAATAATCCCGGATGCCCATGTATTCCAGCTCTTCCGGATCGCCCAACCGGTAAAAATCGAAATGATAAGCAGGAGGGGTCAAATCTTCGTATGGCTCAACCAACGTATAGGTGGGGCTTTTCACCGCACCCTCGTGCCCAAGCGCCTGAATAACTCCGCGACTGAGCGTGGTTTTACCCATGCCCAGATCACCCTCCAGGAATATAATCACCCCCTGGCCCGACTCTTTCGCCAAGCGGGCGAGTTCGCGACCCAAGCCCTCGGTTTCGGCCTCACCGTCCAGAAAAAAACGGCGCTCGTTCCCAAAAACAGTCATTCATCCCCCTTGTCGCAGCCAGCGCCCGGCTCTGCTTCCCGGAAAACCTGCGGCAAGACATCGATTACGTCCGTGGGTATCAATCCCATATACCCCTTTTTCACTGATGCTCTGGTTGCGGCCTCAAGGTGGACGACAGCACCCATTGCGGCAGCTTGCGCCGGCAACTCAGGCGTTTGGGCATACAGCGCACCAATAACTCCCGATAGCACATCGCCCATGCCTCCCGTGGCCATGCCAGGGTTGCTCCCAATGGCCACATCTGCCGCCCCCTCGCCAGAGGCGATAACCGTACCCGCACCCTTGAGCAAAACCACTCCGCCATAAATGGACTGCAGCCTGTGGGTCGCAGCCAGGCGATCCGCTTCTATCTCCGGCACCAGACAATTCAGCAGCCTGGCGGCCTCACCCGGGTGCGGCGTCAGAATCTGATTATTAGCCGGCACAGCCACTCGCTTTGAGAGCAGGTTTAGTGCATCTGCATCCAGAACTCGTGGCTTTCCGCTTTCTACAACCTGCTGCAGCATCTGTTGGCCCCAGGCGCTTTGTCCCATTCCCGGCCCACAAACCACAACGGTTGCTGCTGCCAGCAACGAAGGCAACTCCGAGCCATGTATCACGCCGTGGACCATAACCGACGGGCAGCGCGCCAGCGCTGCAGTTACATGCTCAGGACGCGTCGCCAATGAAACCAACCCTGCTCCGGAGCGAGCAGCAGCTTCGGCTGCCAATATACCTGCACCGCCAAAGCCTCGATCGCCTGCCACTATCAGAACATGCCCAAACTGCCCTTTGTGGGCATTCGCCCGGCGCCCGGGCAACCAATTCTGCACAGAGCCCCAGTTCTGAAGCCTCGCCACCGGTGTTTCTCCGGCGTTCGTGTCTGTACCCAATGGCTCAAACACCACACCACCACAAACTGAAGGGCCCTGCCCAGTGTATAGCCCCAACTTGCGGGCGATAAACGTAACAGTCATCGCAGCTTGAACCACTTCGCCTTTGGCGGCGCCGGTTGTGGCATTCAGGCCAGAAGGTACATCCACTGCCAAAACCGGGAGCCCGGACGCGTTGGTGCGAGCAATAATGCCGGAAATGGGCTCTCTGGGGGCGCCGGAAGCACCAGTACCTAACATGGCATCAACAACAAGCCCGGAGCGCTCAAACAGAGCTCCCAGCTCGGCGTCGCCAATATCTGCCAACTCCCGAACTTCCACGCCATCCGCTACCGCTTTTTGCCAGGCCTTGCGAGCATCCCCACTCAGTTTCCCGGTAGGAGCAACCGCAACACAATGCACAGCCATACCGTCCCGCAGGGCGTTTGCCGCTATCAGGTAGCCATCACCGCCGTTATTTCCTGCACCGCACAAAACCAGTAAGGGCTCCACCCCGGGCCAGCGCAAAGCCAGCCTGTGGAAGGCTGCATGGGCGGCCGACTGCATCAAGTCAAACCCATCAACACCCAACTGTTCAATAACATACTGATCAATACGGCGCACAGAATCGGCGGAAAACAGCGCATCTGATAAACTGCCTCCAGCGTGCTGTGGCATGAGCCTTTGCTCCCGTTACAGAAACCGGTTTAAGAAAATTGGCCAGCTATCTGTAAAGCATAGCAAAACCGCGGAAAAGGTCATAACTTAATCAAATTAAATATCTGTACCCCCGGCTTCGGCATGGCGGACACATCAGTGGTACTTATGAGCACAACAGGCAAGGACATTTCCCCAGTGCCGGAACTGGCTGATTTACCACCACTTATCCGGCAATGGGCAAAAGAACTCGGGTTCTCCGATGCTGGCATTACAACAGCAGATACCGGTGAGCATGCCCAACGCCTGCAGGATTGGCTCGAAAAAGGCTATCAGGGAGAGATGGAATACATGGGCCACCACGGGGACAAGCGCTATACCCCGAAGTCATTGGTGCCAGGAACTACCCGCGTTATCTCTGTACGCATGGATTACATGCCCACGCCAGACAGCCCGAAAGAAGCACTTACTAACCGGGAAGGGGCCTATATAACTCGCTATGCGCTTGGCCGTGACTACCACAAGCTGATCCGGAAGCGGCTGGCAACTCTGGCGAAGAAGATTGACGATGCGGTAAGCGGCTATGACCACAGAGCCTTTGTAGATAGCGCTCCCGTACTGGAGCGAGCACTCGCGCAAAGAGCGGGGCTTGGCTGGATCGGTAAGAACAACATGCTAATTCATCCGAAGGCGGGCTCTTTCTTTTTTCTGGGAGAAATATTCACCAGTGCGCCACTGCCGGTAGACCCAGCCTTTGAAACCGATCACTGTGGCAGCTGCTCTGCCTGCCTCGAAATGTGCCCTACCGATGCGTTCGTGGGCGCTCGTGTACTGGATGCCCGGCGCTGCATTAGCTATCTCACCATTGAGCTCAAGGGCAGTATTCCGGAAGAATTGCGCGCGCCCATGGGCAATCGGGTGTTTGGTTGTGATGACTGCCAGTTGGTGTGTCCTTGGCAGAAGTTCAAGAAGCCGACCCAGGAAGATGATTTTCAGCCCAGGCATGGTTTGAATAACAGTTCGTTAGCGGAGCTGTTTTTGTGGACTGAAGAGGAGTTTTTGAAGCGTACCGAGGGGTCGGCTATTCGCCGCACGGGATATGAGGGCTGGCTGCGCAATCTGGCAGTTGGGCTGGGTAATGCGCCTTCGACGATTCCGGTGATTGAGGCGCTTAAACAGCGCGCAGACCACTCTTCCGAGATGGTCCGCGAGCATGTTCGGTGGGCGTTGGCCCGGCACGGTTTATAGCTTGAAGAAGTGCTCGCGGTAGTGGCGCAGCTCTTCGATGGAGTCGCGGATGTCGTCGAGTGCCAGGTGGCTGCCTTTCTTTTTCACACCTTCGAGTACGTCTGGGCGCCAGCGGCGGGCCAGCTCTTTTACGGTGGAGACGTCGAGGTTGCGGTAATGGAAGAAGTCTTCCAGCTCTGGCATGTATTTCACGAGGAAGCGGCGGTCCTGGCCTATGCTGTTGCCGCACAGGGGGGACTGGCCTTTTTCCATGTATTCTTTCAGGAAGGCGATGGTTTGTTGCTCGGCTTCGGCTTCTGAGATTTTGCTTTCCTGAACGCGCTTGGCGAGGCCGCTTTCGCCGTGGGTGCGGGTGCACCATTCGTCCATGGCATCGAGCAGGCTGTCGGGCTGGTGTATTGCGATGACTGGGCCTTCAGCCACCAGGTTCAGTTCGGAATCGGTGATGATGGTGGCCATTTCGATGATGCGTTCTTTTTCCGGATCAAGGCCGGTCATTTCCAGATCGATCCAAACCAGGTGGTTGCCTGCTGACATTCTTTTTTCCTCATTATTCATCAAACATCGGTGGTAGGTGGAGCTGCCTTCTACCTACCGGGAACCGCTACGAGCACATCCATGTGCGCTTGTCGTCGGCCATCCTTGGCCGCCGGCATTCCCGGAGAATGCTCCGCACCCCTGCCCCAAAATTCGGTGCTATACCGTAAAGAACTAGCAATGCCGTATGATGGCATAGCAACGTCACTACTTACATCCGTGTTAACAGAGACCTTATGGCAAAACGGCAACTGAACAAGCAACAGCAATTCCGGATCAAAAAGATTCAGGAGGAGCGGGCAGCACGCGCAGCTCGTAAAGAAAAGTCAGTTCAGGCGCAGGCCGATGCAGGTGAGCTGGGGCCTGAGCAGGAAGGGCTGATTATTGCTCACTATGGGCAACAGCTGGATGTTGAGGCGTTGGAAGGTGAGCGCAAAGGCGATGTTGTACGTTGTTTCGTTCGGGCGAATATCGACAGCCTGGTGACGGGTGATCGGGTGGTTTGGCGGCCAGGCAAGAATGAAACCGGGGTGATTGTTGCCCGCTGCGAGCGTGATAATTTGCTGCAGCGGCCGGATAACTTTGGTGCGGTGAAGCCGGTCGCGGCGAATATTGATCATATTATTCTGGTGATTGCACCAGAGCCGGAGCCCCACGACAATTTGATTGACCGGTATCTGGTTGCCTCTGAGATTACGGATATTCCAGCGGTGATTCTGCTGAACAAGACGGATTTGATCACCGATCAAAACCGGGAGCAGATTGATGCTCTGCTGGCGCGTTATGCGGCTTTGGGTTATGAAATTGTGCGCACGTCTGCCATGCAGTTCGATGGCGCGCCTTCGCCGGAGGTTGAAGCGCTGGTTAAGGGTAAAACCAGTGCATTCGTGGGTCAGTCAGGTGTTGGTAAGTCGTCGATTATTCAAACACTGATGCCCGACGAGGCGATTCGTGTGGGAGCGGTTTCTGAGAGCACCGGCAAGGGCGTTCACACCACCACTACAGCGAAGCTGTTCCATCTGCCAATGGGTGGTGATCTGATCGATTCTCCGGGTATTCGGGAGTTCGGCCTCTGGCACATGACGCCGCAGGAAATTGAATACGGGTTTCGGGAGATTCGTGAGGTGATCGGTTACTGCAAGTTCCGCAATTGCAGGCACATGGGTGATCCGGGGTGTGCCATCGATGGGGCTGCAGAATCCGGAAAACTCAGCCCTGAACGCCGCCGTAGCTTTCATCGTATTCTGCAGGATATGGCTGAGCAGCAATCGCGGGGATTAAAAGTCGACTGACTCTCTGATACAGGGCGATCTACCAGTTTAGTTCGCCCGGAGCAGGCTCTTCTCTTTCCTTCTGCCAGTCGCCACTTTCCAATTTTTCCATGGCTTTTTTCTGCTCGTCTTCCGAAGGAACCGTGAGGTCAATCAGAGGTGCCCCTTTGGCGCTGGCACTGCTGTGAATGCTACTCACGGTTTTCTTGTTAAGTACGATGATGGAAATCCGGCGATTTACCGGCGCGGTGGGCTCGTCTTGGTCAAACAGTACGGAATCACTCAGCCCCACTACCCGGGCAATCTGTTGGGCTCGAACGCCACCGGCAACCAAGGCCCGGCGAGCTGTGTTGGCTCGGTCCGCCGAGAGTTCCCAGTTGGTGTAGCCAGGGCGCCCACCGAAGGGGGTGGCATCGGTATGGCCAGTGATACTGAGCTTGTTGTCTACGGCTCCGAGGGTTTTGGCCAACTCGAACAGAATTTCCTGTGAGTAGTACTTCAGTTCGGCCCTGCCGATGTCGAACATGGGGCGTCCAGAGCGATCCACAATCTGGATCCGCAGCCCTTCATCCGTGATATCAATCAGCAGCTGGTCCTTGAACTCCCTCAGGGTTTCGTTCTCTTCAATTCGCTGTTTCAACTCCTGAAACAACTCCTCCATGCGACGCTGCTCAAGGGTTTCTGACAAGGTATCAACCACCTCATCTGCAATCTCCATGGCGTCTGGCGCAATATCCTGACTGGTTTCATTGACAACAGACGCACTGCCTCCGAGGTCTACAGGGTTGGGCGTACCACCTTCCGTAAAACCGACGGGGTCGCGAAAATAGCCTTCCACTGCTTTTATCTGCTCTGGCGATGCAGTTGCGGTGAGCCAGAGCACAAGAAAGAAAGCCATCATCGCCGTTGCGAAGTCGGCAAATGCCACTTTCCAGGAGCCACCATGGTGGCCCGCGGCGATGACTTTTTTGCGTTTGATGATTATCGGCTGCTGTTCCACAAATATACTCCGGGCTCAGCCTGCGTTATTTTGCACGCACATGGTCGTTCAGTTCCTGAAACCCAGGTCGCTTATCCGTAGGTAATGCTTTTCGACCAAACTCGATGGCCATTTGAGGGGCCTGTCCGGAGACCGTCGCAACGATGGCAGATTTGACGCACTCGTAAGCTTTGAGTTCGTATTTTGCAGCATGCTCCATAGCGATAGAGGTTGGCCCGACAAAGCCATAGCCCATCCAGATACCAAGGAAGGTGCCCACCAATGCCGCTGCCACACTCAAACCTATGCGCTCGGGGCCTTCACTCAGAAAATTCATGGTGATCACAATACCAAGCACTGCCGCCACAATACCCAGACCGGGCAAGGCGTCCGCAATTTTATTTACGGCATGGGCCGGCTCTTCAAGCTCGTGCTGGCGACTGTCAATCTCGTTCTCCATCATGCCCTCCAGCTCATGGGTAGCCATGTTTCCGGCGCTGATGATGCGGAGATAGTCTGTGATAAAGTCGAGCAAGGCTTTTGATTTCATAATGGCCGGGTAACGGCTGAATATCGCGCTGGATTCAGCGTTATCAATATCTTCTTCGATAGACATAACCCCCTGCTTGCGGGATTTATCAAAAACCTCGTAGAGCAAACTCAGTAAATCCATGTAGTAGGATTTGTTGAATGGGGAACCTGTCAGCAAGCGCATAATGCCAGCAAACACTTCCTTCACGGTGTGCAGCGGATTGGCAATGATAAATGAGCCGAGGGCTGCACCGAAGATAATGAGCAGCTCAGTGGGCTGCCAAAGCACCATCAGGTTGCCGCCATGAAGAACGTAGCCACCAAGAACGCTGGCGATAACGATGATTGAGCCGATAATAAGTAGCATAGGTAAGACGTACGCCTTTATATTGTGGTTACAGGCTAGCGCCGATGTCGATCGCGGCTTTTATGGTCTGATGATAGCAAGCCTCTGCAGTATCCGCGAAGCCATGAAACAATTTCTATACATGCAACCTCCTGCTCAACACTCTTGCAGCAGTATTTGTTAAACTTCGCGCCTTTGAGCACAGAGGATCTCAATTAAATGTTCGACAAGCTGTTTATTCTGAGTCAATACGTCACTCCGCAGCTTGCGCTTTCCCGCGCTGCAGGCCGCCTGGCGGATAATGATCGCAATCCTGCGCTCAAAAACCGGGTAATCAAGTGGTTTGTGAAGCGCTATGGTGTGGATATGAGCGAAGCCGTGGAGCAGGACCCAACCGCTTACCCGAGCTTTAATGCATTTTTTACCCGCGCACTCAAACCTGGCCTGCGTCCGGTTGCCGGAGGCGAGAACACTTTTGTAAGCCCGGTAGATGGCGCCATCAGCCAGATTGGCCAAATAGCCGGCGATCGGGTTTTCCAGGCGAAGGGGCAATCTTTCAGCCTGCTGGAACTGCTGGGAGGCGATACCCAGCGGGCAGAGCCTTTCCACGGCGGCGAATTTTCTACTATCTATCTTTCGCCCAAGGACTATCACCGCATTCACATGCCTATGGCAGGTACGCTCCGGGAGATGGTTTATGTTCCCGGTAAGCTTTTTTCGGTAAATCCGGTGACTGCGGAGAATGTGCCTAATCTGTTTGCGCGAAATGAGAGGGTTGTGTGTATGTTTGATACGGCAGCCGGCCCCATGGCGCTGGTGCTTGTGGGCGCAATGATTGTGGGAAGTGTGGAGACGCCTTGGGCAGGGATTGTGGCACCAAATAGCAGTGGCGTTACAACGATTGCCTATGAGGGTGAGAGTGCGATTTCGTTTGCCAAAGGCGAGGAAATGGGGCGTTTCCGTTTGGGCTCTACGGTGGTAATGGTTATGCCTAAGGGCAGTATTCACTGGAATGCGGATCAGGCAGCGGAGAAAGTGGTTCGCATGGGCGAGGCATTTGGGGAGCTCTCAAGCCCTCTCTAGTGGGAATGCCAAGACGTCTGCTATGTTGCGGGCTCCCACTTTTAACATCAGCAGACGATCAAGCCCTAGAGCCACGCCAGCGCAGTCTGGCAAGCCGTGTTCTATTGCCGCCAGAAAGGCTTCATCAATCTCCATTTCAGGCTTCCCATTAGCGATTCGCAAACGGTTGTCTGCCTCAAAGCGGGCGCGTTGTTCGTCTGAGTGGGTGAGCTCCCAGTAGCCGTTGCATAACTCGATACCGTCGATGTAAAGCTCGAAGCGGTGAGCTACGTCGAAGCCGTCTACGCTGGAGAGTCTGGCCAGGGAGGCTTGTGAGGACGGGTATTGGTTTATGAATACGGGTGCTTCAGTGCCCAAGTTGGGCTCGACGGCGAAGCTCATTAGCAGGTCGAGGCAGCCGTCACGGCTGAGGTCTTCCAGTTGTTCGGGCTCTAGCCACTCACGGCAACGCTGGTGCAGGTCGTTTTTTGATACCACAAAGGGGTCGATTCCGGCCCAGGTGATCATTGCTTTGCGGTAGCTTAGCACCTGTGGTCTGGGGCATTGCAGCCAACCGCATACAAGGTCGGCGACTTCTTCCATAAGGGCCTTGTCATCAAAGCCTGTGCGGTACCATTCCAGCATGGAGAATTCAGGGTTATGGCGGCTGCCGCGTTCGCCGTTTCGAAAGACTTTTGAGATCTGGTAGATAGCACCCGAATCTGCGGCGAGCAGGCGCTTCATGTGGTACTCGGGGGAGGTCTGTAGCCAGCCGCCCTTTATACCCTGTGCATCTATCTGCGCAAATACGCCATCAAGGTTGGGCTCGGTTACGCCGCAGCGGCCCAGTATGGGGGTTTCAACTTCCAATACATCGCGCTGGGCAAAAAAGCCGCGCACAAAGGCTGATTGTTGTGCGCGGCTTTTCAAGGCTGCCCGGGAGGCAGTGGGCTGCCAATCAGGCTGATTTTTCATGTAGGAATCAGCTTTTCACCCGGTTCATGTACTCACCGGAACGGGTGTCCACTTTCAGCACTTCGCCGATGGTGATGAACAGGGGAACGCTCACAACTGCGCCAGTAGACAAGGTTGCAGGCTTGGAGCCGCCCTGCGCTGTATCACCTTTCATGCCCGGGTCAGTCTCAACCACTTCCAGCTCAACAAAGTTTGGCGGAGTGACAGTCAGCGGCGCGCCGTTATAGAGAGTAACCGTGTAGACGTCTTGCTCTTTGAGCCACTTGATAGTGTCGCCCACAGCTTTTGCATCTGCAGCGTATTGCTCGAAGGAGCCATCGGTGAGCATGAAGTGCCAGAATTCTCCATCGGTGTAGAGATATTCCATATCCTGATCCATAACGTCGGCCGCTTCGAGGCTTTCGCCAGACTTGAAGGTGCGATCCCACACGCGGTTGGTCATCAGGTTGCGTAGCTTGACCCGGTTAAACGCCTGTCCCTTACCGGGCTTTACAATTTCGTTCTCGACGATAATGCAGGGGTCGCCATCCAGCAATACTTTAAGACCGCCGCGAAATTCGTTGGTAGAATATGAAGCCATGAAATGTCCACCTGCCAAAATGCTGTTTAATTTTCAAAGGCCTCTATGATACAGCGAACCCCTACCTCTATAGAAGCCCGGCTTTCAGGAGATGATAATCGGAGCTGGCAACAGCTGCTTTCCGACTCGATCACTTCACCGCAGGAATTACTGTCGCGCCTGCGCCTGCCCGCTGATAAATGGCTGGCAGGTGCTGAGGCTGGGCACCAACTATTTCAGCTAAGGGTGCCTGAGCCGTTTCTGGATCGAATGGAAAAAGGCAACCCGGCAGATCCGCTACTGCGGCAAGTTCTGCCACTCCACGCTGAGACAAGTGCAGCGCAGGGTTTCGTTACCGACCCACTGCAGGAAGACGGGGCCATCCAGACAACAGGCCTCATCCGCAAGTACCGCAGCCGTGCCCTACTGATGGTAACGGGGCAGTGTGCTATCAACTGTCGCTACTGTTTCCGTCGGCACTTCCCTTATGGCGAACAGCGCCTGAGCCCTGCTGATCGGCAACAGGTCCTGGATACGCTTGCGGCAAGCCCGGAAATCAATGAAATAATTTTCAGCGGCGGAGATCCTCTCGCGGTTAACGATCAACTGCTGTCCCAGTGGGCTTCCGCGATCAGCAGCATCCCTCACATTCGCCGCATCCGCATTCACACCCGTCTTCCTGTCGTCATACCGCAGCGTGTGTGTGATGCACTGCTTAAGTGGATCAGCAATACGCCGGTGCAAGTTGTGATGGTCTTGCACATTAACCACCCGGCAGAAATCGATCAGCCAACCCGGCGCGCCATGGGTTATCTTCGCGCAGCCGGCGTAACTCTGCTAAACCAGAGCGTTATTCTCAGGGGAGTCAACGATGATGCGGAAGTGTTGGAGAACCTGAGCGAAACACTATTTGACGCGGGCATTATGCCCTACTACCTTCATGCGTTTGATCCGGTCGCTGGCGCACAGCATTTTGATGTTACGGATGAAGAAGCCAGATTACTGGTTAAGGACCTACTCTCCAGGCTACCCGGCTTTCTGGTACCAAGACTGGTTCGTGAAGTCCCGGGAAAGCCTGCAAAAACACCCATTGATCTGTTTGTCGATGGTCGTTGAGGCCACAAGACTGAACCTGTCAAAATTAAGATGTCAAATATTGTCAACATGTGATTTTCTAGCTTTCTTGCACTAGTTTGCTATTTTAAAGTCCAGTACTGTCTGAATTGTAGAAATATGTATTTACGGCGTTTTTCTGATCAATCGACGCATTACAGCAGTTATCGCTGCAAAGGTTGAGCGGAGCCGTATTACCAAACCTTGTCCTGATATTGGCGCATATTCATGGAAGGCACGATCCTCAAACCCGATCTCCGTGTTCCCGAGCAGAAAACGGCAAGTCTGTCGTTCTGCGATACTACGCCCAAGGCCTTCAAAGCCTGGATTGACCAGCTCCCTATGGCCAATATTGGCGAAGTGTCACGCCAGCTCTATCACGCGATCATCGAGCTGAACCACCTGTTTCTTGCGCCCCAGCAACGCCTTCAGTTTCTTGAGCTGGTTCGTGACAAGATTCATTTCGTGTGCAATGAGCTATCACGCCATTATTTGGGGCTCGCAATCGCCCTGCCTGAGAAGCAGCGCAAAATTGCCAATCTGTGTCAGGCACTTCAACTGCACCTCGCCGGCGGCTACAAACTCTGCCTTCTCGAAGCTCTGGACGAGGGCGGGCTTGATAAAAACCGTAAGTTGATTGCAACAGCCATTCATCGGGCGACGTCTGAACTTGCCTCGACCATTTTGCGCTCACACCAGCTCTACTGCCCCAGCCCGGCTCAAAGCTGGCTTGAGTGCCATCGCATGTTCCGGTTTGCTCATCGCAACAAGCTCACCGAAATGGCAGTAGAAGACAGCACCCTGAAACTAAGACCAGCCAGCACAGTCGCAGACAGCTACAAGCGCTTGCTTCTTCTCGGTTGCGCCAGGCCAAACCAGCTCAGGCAAACCGAGCTACTTCAAGCCTACGTCCTGTTTGAGGGCTGGACAGCGCACTCTCAGTGTGGAACCAACATTGGCGAAGACAGCCTTTTTGTTGTGAACCTGGAGCGGGATAACTCCCCGGTTTACAGAAGCCTGCTTGAGCACAAACCTGGCGACGAAAGCTTCGGTTTCGACACCAGAGAACTGGCGACCATGATTTCCGCGAGCCTGGATGCGAGGCTCCGCCAGCAGCCTGCCCCGGACACGCTGAAGATTCCGGGCAACGTGAACGAAACACTCCTCACGCACCTGAGCCAGGCTCTGGGTATTTTGGCAAAGAGAAACTTCAATCGGATTGCCAGCCAGGGAACACTCGAGGTATGTGTAGGGCTGACCGCGGCTCACTATTTCATTGCAGGCGAAAAGTCGTTTACAGAGTTCGTAACCGGCAATGACAACGGCCCTGAGGATGAAGAGAACGTTTTCATCCGCAAATCCCGCAAGCGTGAAGATGCCTGGGGTAGCGCTCATGATGTGGCGCCTAGCGATGAGCACCTGCACGCAGCCGACACGCCAATCAACTTTCGGGGCAGTTTTGGAAATACTCCTACGCCCACCACCGATAAAAACCGACCAAAGTCCCACTCTACATTATTGGTAAATACCAGTCCTGGTGGCTATTGCGTTTCATGGGAGGCAAGCGTTCCGCCCTCCATGCAAGCCGGAGAGATACTTGGTGTTCGGGAACAGCGCTCACACCCCTGGAGCATAGCGGTGGTTCGCTGGATTCGGCAGGTCAAGAACCACGGAACCCAGATCGGCATTGAACTGTTGGCACCCAGTGGCTCACCCTGTGGTGTTCGCTTGATCCAGAAGGTTGGAAACAGCAGCGAGTATCTTCGCGGACTTCTCTTACCTGAGATCAGCGTGGTCAACCAGGCCGCTACCCTGATTACTCCCAGATTGCCTTTTCAGCCCGGCAGCCGGGTATCCATGCTGCACGATGGCCGGGAAGATCAGGGGCAGTTAATTAAAAAAGTATCTTCAACTGGCAGCATCAGCCAGTTTGAACTTAAACTGCAGAAAAATAGCATAACACCCACGCCTACCAGCACCTCGTCGCCGGCAGGCGCCAGTGAAGATGATTTTGATTCTTTGTGGCCTTCGCTATGATCTTCTCCGGTGGGATACCCGGCATTCCGCCGGAGACTTGTTATTAAGCCGCAACCCCTGCATCATTCAGCGATAGCGATAGTGACAGTCCGGTCTCGCAGCACCAGCTCACAGTTTCCAATCAGATACTGTATCTAGGGTAGAGCACTCCTCTGCCGTGGCCGGCCCCGCCAACTTGTATGACGAGACGCCTAAGGAATGCAGAAACAGAACCCGACCGTACACCTCCTGATTCTCGACCCTTCACAGAACGATGCAGAGTCCCTGATCAGCCTGCTGAGAAACGCAGGTAAAGCCACAAGAGCACACCGCGTTACATCTGAAGAGGATCTGGAAGAAGCCCTCAAAAGTGGCAACTGGGATCTGCTATTGGCCCGTGATCTGGAGCAGGAGTTCACGGCAGACGCCGCTCTGGCCATGATAAAGCGCATGGACAAAGACATCCCTTGCCTGTTTCTGACAGAAGAGGAAAGCCGGGAAAGAACAGTTACTGTAATGAAGGCCGGCGCCCAGGGAACGGTAAAGTTCGAGCACAGCGACCTTCTGGTGCTCACGGTCAAACGCGAACTGAAAGCACTTGAAGACCGCCGCCGCCGCCGAGCGTTGGAGTCACATCTGCGCGAAGCAGAGCAACGTTGCCAACTTCTTCTGGAAAGCTCTAAAGACGCCATCGCCTACATCAACGATGGCATGCATATTTATGCCAACCAGTCTTATCTGGAATTTCTCGGCTACGACGACATTGATGACCTGATGTGCGTCCCTGTTCTGGATACCCTGACACCCGAGAGCCAGGCAGACTACCGATCCTTCATGAAGTCTTTTGCAGAGAATGGCGAGGATGGCTTGGCGCTAAACTGCACAACCAGGCGCAGTGACGACCACGAACTGAATGTCACCATGTCAGTGTCTGCTGCAACCTACGACGGCGAAGCCTGCACTCAGATCGTTTTGCAGCCTGAACATAGCGACGCCGAGCTTGAAGAGAAGCTGCGGGAGATCAGCAGCCAGGACCTTCTTACAGGGCTGTATAATCGCCAATACCTCATGAAAGAGCTCGAACAGGCGATTGCCAAAGCCGGCAAAGACAATGAAACCGGCGCACTGGCCTATATTGCTCTCGACAATTTCATGTCCATGAAAAGCGATGTGGGCATTTCCGGTGCAGATCTACTGCTTGGAGATCTGGCAGGCCTCCTGAGGCAACAGGCAGGGGATGACCTCATGCTGGCACGCCTGAGCGATGACGCGTTCGGACTACTGTGCCTGCCCTGCGATGAAAAATCGATGATCGCTCGGTGTGAGCAGATTCGCAAAGCTATAGATGAGCACCTCTTCGATATAAACGGCCGCACGGTTCCCCTGACTGTCAGCATTGGCATTGCATCCATCACTGAAAACTCACCCAAGACCGAAGAGCTTCTGGCCCGGGCACACATTGCCTCTTCCGATGTACGTAAGCAGGAAGGTCACTCTCAGGGCAATGGCATCGGGGTTTACAACCCGGTGGATCATGAAGCGCTGGATGACAGCAACTCGATTGATGCGATCCTGAAGGCATTGGATGAAGACAGGTTCCGTCTCATGTTCCAGCCAATTATCAACCTTCGCGGTGAAGGCGAAGAACATTACGAAGCTTTCGTTCGAATGCTCGACAAAGATGAGAAAGAAGTCTCGCCCTACGATTTCTTGCCTCCCATGGGGCCAAGCGACACTGCCATCAAAATTGACCGATGGGTTATCTTGCAGTCTGTAAAGCAGCTGGCCACCCACCGAGCAAAAGGCAAGGATACCCGCATGTTCCTAAACGTGACGGCGGAAACCCTGCAAGACAAGACCTTTACACCCTGGCTGAGTGTGGCACTGAAGGCAGCCCGTTTGCCGGGCGATTCGCTTGTTTTCCAGATCCGCGAAGGCGACGCAAACAACCACACGAAGCACGCCAAGGAGCTAACTAAAGCTCTGCACGAACTCCACTGCAAGGTTTCCATTGCCCAGTTCGGTTGCGCACTGGATCCGTTCCTTACGCTGAAACACATAAATGCGGATTACGTAAAAATAGATGGGTCTTTTACGGAAGAACTGCAGAAGAGCGACAAAGCCAAGGAGCAGATGAAGGAATTGGTACAGAGCCTGCAAAGCGCTGGCAAACTCACCATTATCCCTCTGGTAGAGAATGCCAGCGTTCTTGCTACTCTATGGCAGGCAGGAGTGAACTACATTCAGGGCTACTACCTGCAAGCTCCCGCCGCCGAGATGAATTACGACTTCGGGGATCACTGAGCCTGAAGAATGCCGGCTCACAGGCCGGCGTTCTTCAACCCCTGGTTGGTTTCACTTTCACGGAAGCCTATCAGATAGAGAATAGCGTCCAGACCAAGCGTTGAAATAGCATGCCGGGCAGACTCCTTAACCAGGGGTTTAGCCCGAAAGGCAACGCCCAAGCCAGCCTGGCTCAACATGGGCAGGTCGTTGGCGCCATCTCCCACTGCAATCACCTGCTCCCGGGAAATGTGTTCTTTACCCGCAATTTCCAGTAAAAGCTCTGCCTTGCGCTTGCCATCGACAATCTGGCCGGAAACCTCACCGGTTACCTTGCCATCCCGGATCTCCAGCTCATTGGCGTAGATATAATCAATGCCCAGCTTGTTCTGCAGGTGCCTGGCGAAATAGGTAAAGCCACCGGAGAGAATTGCAGTACGGTAGCCCAAGGCTTTCAGGCTCCGGATCAGATGCTCCGCACCTTCCGTCATCTTCAACCTGCTGGCAACCCGCTCCAACACAGATTCATCCAGGCCCTTCAGTAACGCAAGACGTTCAGCAAAGCTCTGGCTAAAATCCAGCTCACCCTGCATGGCACGCTCGGTGATCTCTGCAACCTGCTCACCAACACCCGCCTCCACTGCCAACTCGTCGATCACTTCAGCTTCAATAAGCGTGGAGTCCATATCAAACACCACCAGGCGGCGATTGCGGCGGAAGATAGAATCTTCCTGGAATGCGATATCCACATTCATCTCGCCTGCTATATGCAGAAAATCTGCTCTGAGCTGCTCAAGATCTGACGGCGTGCCTCGAACCGAGAACTCTACGCAGGCGATCCCGTCGCTGGAGGTGTTAAGTGACGGCCTGGCCGACAGCCTGGAAATATTATCAATGTTCAATCCATGCCGGGCAGTAATGGCAGACACTCTGGCGATCTGCTCAGCCTTGATGTCCCGTGAAAGCAAAGTAACGATATAACAGGCTCGATTACGGCCCTCCGCCCAGTTCTGATATTCCTCAATAGTGATCGGAGCAAACCTCACCTGAAGGTCCAGCGCGTGAAAGCGGAATAACAAATCACGGATTACAGGGGAGGATTTGGACTCGTCGGGAATCTCTATGAGAATGCCCCAGGTCAGGTGATCGTGAATCACCGCCTGCCCTATGTCGAGAATCCGAACGTCGTAGCGGCCCATGATGCCGGTAATCTCCGACGTAAGGCCGGGCTTGTCGCGCCCGGATACGTTTATCAGAACGAGTTCACTCACGGTTGGAAATCTCCATTTTCAGAACTCTCCAACTTGGAGCTTTCTTCTTCCTTTGCCCGGGCGGCCGAAGGGATAACCTCAATCGCATCAACACGCTGCAAGCCACGGGGCAACTTGTGCCCGCGCCGGCCGCGCTCCCCAATATAGTGCTCAAGATCGGCAAACTGCAGCCCCATCTTGCGCTTGCCCGCCCGAATTTCCAGCTGATCATCCTCGGCGAACACAGCTACAGCTACGACATACTCCTCGCGGTTCTGCACCCGTGCGGAGGGGATGCTGATAATCTTGTTGCCCTTACCTTTACTCAGTTCCGGTAGCTCACTGAGAGGGAACACAAGCATTCTGCCCTCATTGGAGATTGCCCCCAGATAGAGCTTTTTGTCGGTCGCCGGTATGACCACCGGCGGCATAATTTTCGCGCCCTTTGGCACACTGACTACTGCCTTGCCGTTCCGGTTTTTACTGATCATATCGTTCAATGACGTCACAAAGCCGTAACCACCGTCGGTCACCAGCAACGCCTTGCGAGCCGGGTCACCCATCAAGAGACCTGAGAAACTGGCCCCCGACGGTGGATTGATCCTCCCCGTAAGCGGTTCGCCCTGCCCTCGCGCCGACGGCAGGCTATGGGCCATCAATGAATAAGCCCGGCCTGTAGAGTCGATGAAAATAGTCTGCTGGTTATTGCGCCCTCGGGCAGCCAGAGCAAAACCGTCTCCGGATTTGTAGCTCAGCCCATCAGGATCTATATCATGGCCTTTGGCCGCCCGCACCCAGCCTTTATCAGACAGCACAACGGTAACCGGATCATTGGAAACCAGATCATTCTCACTGAACGCCTTGGCCTCTTCACGCTGAACAATGGGTGAACGACGATCGTCGCCATATTCTTCAGCATCCGCCAGCAGCTCGCTTTTGATCAGATCACTCAAGCGGGTTTCGGAGCCCAGAATGGACTGGAGCTCATCTCGCTCCGCGGCCAACTCGTCCTGCTCGCCGCGGATTTTCATTTCCTCAAGTTTCGCCAGGTGCCGCAACTTCAGCTCAAGGATAGATTCGGCCTGCTCCGAAGAAAGCCCGAACCGCTCCATAAACACTAATTTGGGCTTATCTTCCGTGCGGATAATGTGAATGACTTCATCAATATTCAGGTAGGCAATCAACAGGCCTTCAAGAATGTGCAAACGCGCCAGAACCTTATCGAGGCGGTGCTGCAATCGACGGGTCACCGTGGTACGCCGAAACGCCAGCCACTCCGTAAGCATCTGGTGCAGACCCTTCACACCAGGGCGGCCATCATTACCGATCACATTGATATTCACGCGATAGGTTTTTTCAAGATCTGTGCTGGCAAACAGGTGCGCCATGAGCCCGTCGAGATCCACACGGTTCGATCGCGGCACAATTACCAGCCGGGTCGGGTTTTCATGGTCCGATTCATCACGGAGATCCGCCACCATGGGCAACTTTTTGGTTTGCATCTGGTGGGCAATCTGCTCGAGAACACGATTTCCCGAAACCTGGTGTGGCAGATCCGTTACCACAATCTCTCCAGTCTCCCGCACCCAACGGGCACGCATGCGCAAGGAGCCACGGCCGGTCTCGTACATCTGAAGCAGATCTTTGCGAGGTGTGATGATCTCCGCATTAGTCGGGAAATCCGGCCCTTTAACATGCTCGCACAGTTGGTCAACTGTCGCGTCGGGCTCATCCAGTAGCCGGATACAGGCCGCGGTGACTTCCCTTACGTTATGGGGCGGTATGTCTGTCGCCATGCCCACTGCGATGCCGGTAGTGCCGTTAAGCAGCACGTGGGGCAGCCTTGCAGGCAACACTGAGGGCTCGTCCATGGTGCCGTCAAAGTTTGGCACCCAGTCTACGGTTCCGTGGCCTAGCTCTGTCAGCAACAGATCAGAGAAGCGCGCCAACCGGGATTCTGTATAGCGCATGGCAGCAAAGGATTTGGGATCATCTGGCGCACCCCAGTTACCTTGGCCGTCCACAAGCGGATAGCGATAGGAGAAGGGTTGAGCCATGAGCACCATGGCTTCATAACAGGCGCTATCTCCGTGGGGGTGGAACTTACCAAGAACATCACCCACGGTTCGGGCCGACTTCTTGTATTTTGAGGTAGATTTGAGGCCCAGCTCTGACATGGCGTAAATGATGCGCCGCTGAACCGGCTTCAGCCCATCCCCGACATTGGGAAGCGCGCGGTCAAGAATGACGTACATGGAGTAGTCGAGATAGGCTTTTTCGGTGTAATCCCTGAGTGATACCCGCTCAAAGCCTTCATCCGTGGTCTGAAACTCTGGCATGGATGCCTCTTTTGTTGCCTGTATTGCCTGATTTGAAATACGTTCGTGATGCTACCCTGTGCACCCGGAATAATCACGGGGCCGGTGCAGTGGGACATTATATGGAGCGCAGAGCTGATACACCAACAACCTGCAGATATATTGGCCAGAACAGCTCTTGCGCGTCTTATCTGGCCCCTTCCAATAGCGGAATTCCCGCATGGAGAGTCTGTAAGGTGCACCGTATGCTCCTAACCACTGATGAATAGAAGACCGTTTTCCCTTCAAACAAGCGGAACACTATGAAACCCAATCTAAAGGCCTGCGGGCAAGCGCTGACTACGGCGATAGTAAATGCGGCATTAGCCGTTGTACTGATGCTCCTTGTTGAGTTTGCAATCAGTGGCAGCTTTCAGGTTCCTGCACCCTACCTTTGGGCTGGCCTGCTTATAGGACTTGTTATTTTTGCTGCTCAGTTCTGGCGTCAACGCCACCTTTGCCGTTCTTGCAGCACCGACCAGGAAGCACCAGCAAACCCACACCAAAGCCTGCATTCCGACGCCTGACCCCCTGAAAGCTCGATCTATCCCAATCTGCATCTCAATTAAACCCTGACACCCGGCTCAGCGCTGCTATGATTTGAATAAATCATCAGCAGACACAAGAGCTCACTATGACCACCGGCAATCGCTTCGGGCTACGCTCAAAAATCGCCCTCCCTTTCGCCACCACCGCTATTGCCCTTATTTTTATAGGGTTATTTAGCGTTAGTACCACTCGCAACCTCGTCTCGGGTACGGAACGAATAGCCGATACCTACCTGACATCCGTTAGCCGCATCCTGAATGGAGATCGCGACCTCTATCAGGCTCTGGTGGCTCAAATGTCGTATGTGGACGCCAGAATCAACAACGAAGATGGTTCCCGATTTCTTACGGCGTTTAACGAAAATGCTGGCCAGGCCAGAGAGCGTTTTGAGAAAACCGTGGAGCAACTTGAAGGCACGGGCGTATCCGCCATTGAGCAGGGCTTTGACACTGCATTCAAGAAGTGGGAGCAATCGGCACGCAGCGTCATCAAACTGGCCGCAGAAGACCAGCCGGAAAAAGCCAGAAGCCTTGCAGCAACGGAAACCACCAGGCACTTCGAAGCCCTCCGCAACTATTTTGACCAAGTCGGCGCTCATGCAGATGATCAAGCTCAGGCAAGCGCACTGGCTGTATCGAATGAGGGCCAGAATAGCTCCGTGGCAATTCTCACAATTACCGTTATCGCAATTGCAGGCAGCATCGCGCTGTTCATTGTCGTCCTGAGGATGATCATCCGCTCTATATCAACGCTCAGGGAGCATCTGGACAACATCGCGCAAGGCGAAGGCGATCTGACCCACCGCATTCCTGTCGAAACGGACGACGATCTCGGCGCCTTGGCGAGGAGCTTCAATCAGGTTCTGGAAAACCTCCAGTCCATGGTGGCATCGATACAACAACTGACCATAGAACTGAGTCAGGGCGCAGACAGTCTGCGTCAGGCCTCAAACGACAACAATGAAGGTGTAAGCCAGCAAACCGGTGCCATTTCGATGGTTGCGACGGCCATAAACGAAATGCAAAGTGCTATAGAAGAGGTGGCCGGCAATGCATCTTTGGCTGCCGATGTCACAAGAGAGGCAGAGAACAAAGGCAATACCAGCGCAGACATTATCCGAAAGTCTTCAGATCAGGTTCGTCGCCTGTCAGCGCAAATCACCAAAGCGGTAGATGTTATTCGCAAACTCTCCGATGACTCCGACAATATTGCCTCGGTACTCGACGTAATCCGGGGCATTGCGGAACAGACAAACTTGCTGGCTTTGAACGCAGCCATTGAGGCTGCCCGAGCGGGCGATCAGGGGCGTGGATTTGCAGTGGTTGCAGATGAAGTTCGCACCCTGGCAAAGCGCACGCAACAATCCACAGAGGACATTCAGGCTATGATTGAGGCACTGCAAACCGGCGTTGCCGATATCGTGTCAGTGATGGAAACCGGAAGCCGGGAAGCAACAGAAACCGTAAAACTGGCATCGGAAGCCGAGCATCAGTTAAATGCTATCCTCGAAGCAATGACCAGAATCACCGACATGAACACCAGCGTTGCCTCAGCAACCGAAGAGCAAACTCAGGTGGTTGACGAGATTAACCGCAGCATCACAGAAATTAACGACTTGGCATCCGAAAGCGCGACGCGATCAAAAGACATTGACAACATCAGCCAGTCACTTGACGGTTACGCACGAGAACTGGAGAAACAAACAGGCAGGTTCCGGGTTTAACCCCGAAACCTGCCCTGGCAGGGGCAAGCCCGCAATTTACTGGCGAACGCCTTCAATCGAGATAGTAATTTCTACAGTCTCGGAGGCTTCGCCAAGGCTTGCAGGGATACCAAAATCTTCAAGCCGCAGCTCGGTTTCTGCCTCAAATCCCATGCGGTAGCCACCCCAGGGGTCCTTGCCGTGACCCAGCATTTCCACATCCAGGGTTACTTCGCGGGTTACACCGTGAAGTGTAAAATCACCCACAACATCCGCCTCACCGTCTTCATCAACGATCACTCGCTTACTTTTGAAGGTCGCTTGCGGAAACTTGCTCACGTTCAGGAAATCCTTGCCCCGCAAATGCTTGTCGCGTTCGGCATGGTTGGAGTCCAGACTGGCTGTATCAATGGTTACGTTTACGGTGCTGTTTTCAGGATTTTCTGCATCGTAAACAAACTGGCCATCAAAATCGTTGAAGCGCCCATAGAGCCAGCTGTAGCCTAAATGGGAGATTTTGAACGTGATGAACTGATGGGCACCTTCTACGTCAAACGCATAGGTTCCGCTGGCTTCATTAGCCTGAACACTTCCCACCAGTGCCATGGAAACAGCAGATGCGAGCAATAATTTCCTCATAATATTCTCCTTTTAAGTAAACAGAAATGTTCAATCATCCCCACGCGCCGGAACCAACATCCGACGCAAGGTTTCGTCCCGGTCTATGAAATGGTGCTTCAACGCACCAGCGGCGTGCAAAGCAGCCAGGCCAACCAATGCCCAGGTACTCCAGTAGTGCACCAACCCGGCGGTATCCTCCAGCCCTTTAATTTGGCCGGTGACCGATGGCACTTCAAACCAGCCAAATACGCTGATGGATGAACCATCAGCGGTTGAAATCAGGTAGCCGCTCACCATGGCGACAAATATCAGGACATACAATAGACCGTGAGCGGCACGAGCACTCAGAACCTCCCAACGCTTGTGCGCAGGAATTGATTCCGGTGATGGGGTGAATAACCGCCAAAGCAACCGAAATATCACCAGAGCAAACAGTAAAATACCCACACTTCTGTGAATGTCCGGACCGCGTCGATACCACTCGTCATAGTAGGACAAGTCAACCATCCAGAAACCAAGAGCAAACAAACCCAGCACTGCCACAGCAACAAGCCAGTGAGCAACTATGGCTAGCCAACCATAACCGGCGGGTGTATTTCTTATTTGCATAGCAACCAGGGCCTCCTTATCCACACTGAACGTTTGAGAGCTAAAGTATAGGAAGCAGCACCCTCAAATGAAATCGGAATGTTTTGCGCCCCATCATCAGAAATTTTGATCAAGCCAAATCCACTTTAAAAAAGTCTTGACTTTGGTCGCGTTCGGATTGTACGCATTGTCGAATTCCTTGTATCAACTACACTTACTCCACATTTGAAACACCCCTTCGGGGGCTACATTGATCATGGAGAACACGACATGGAACTTGAATTCGACGAATCTGTTGTAATCCCGAGCAACAACTGATTATTTGGCGGCTCTTGTCTTAAAGAGCCGCCAAAACCACCGCTAAACAGTGCAGACTCCACAAAGCTTACAACCTGTTTCAAATTTATTCATGAAACAGTGGTAATGCCATTCTTTTTTTGGCAACCTCCCTCCAACTATCAGTTTACTCTGGCTTTTCCAGTTCATAGCCAACACTGGTCAGTGATCGTTCAAGTGCGATTTTACAGTAGCACCTGATGTATTCGTTCAATGATTCAAAATACACTATGCAGCCTGAAGCAATCCCGGAAACGCTGGCGGATCCCGAGGTTGATCTGATATCACCGATGCTCCGCAGAGATGGCGATTCCTGGACAGCGGGCTTTCGTGGACTTACCTTGAGAACGGCCCTCCAGCCGATCTACAGCATTTCTCACAAGCGAACCATTGGCTACGAAGCGCTGATACGGGCGCAGGACCCGGACCTCTCGAACGTTCTGCCCATACACCTCTTTGAACTTCCATCGTCTGATGCAGAAAACCTTCTGCTTGACCGGCTTTGCCGATACCTGCATATGCAGAATTACAGCGGCATCGAAGACCAGCTTAACTGGCTGTTCCTGAACGTTTCTCCCCGGGCTGTAACCAGCGGCAGCCAAGCAGATTCTTTTTTTGGCAACCTGCTGGTAAAAACGAAGCTCCCACCCCACCGGATCGTCATCGAGATTGTTGAACAGCCAACAGACGACGCAGATCGTCTACGCGACACCGTTGCCTACTATCGTGAGCTTGGCTGTCTTACAGCCATTGACGACTTTGGCGCTGGACACTCGAATTTTGAACGAATCTGGAACTTGTCACCCGACATAGTAAAGCTGGATCGTAAATTACTGACGCGAGCCACTGAAGACCATAAGGCACGACAGATTCTGAACGGCATTGTTTCGCTGCTGCATCAATCCGGGTGCCTGGTATTATTGGAAGGTGTTGAGACCAGCGATCAGGCGATGATTGCTATCGATGCTGGCGTGGACTTTGTTCAGGGATTCTACTTCTGCCGGCCTAGTACAGATCTGGCCAGCCTTTCTGATGCACCGACGGATTTCGATCAACTGCTGCAGGACTACAAAGCAAGACATCAAATCACCCAGGACCCGACCCGTTATTTGGCAGACTTCTTCTGGAACGATTTTCAAAACGCCACCAAATTGCTGCAGGCTGACACCTGTATGGCACAAGCGTGCAGGGAGTTGCTGAATCACGGCCCGGTATCACGCTGTTACCTGGCAGATAGCCAAGGGGTTCAGATAGAAGATACACTGATATCGGATACAGGAAGCCGGGGGCTGGATCCGCGCTTCAAGCCGCTGGAAAGCACCAGCAAGGCAGACTGGTACAGGCAACAGTATCTTCGCCAGGCGCTGGCTCAGCCTGGCAAACTCCACGTTACCGCTCCCTATCTTTGTGTAACCGGCGCTTATATGTGCGTCACCCTGTCATTGTGCTTCACTCATCACGACAAGCAGAGGGTGCTTTGCTGCGATATTCTGGCCAACGCCCCGCAGTAACGACCATTAACCCGGGCTGACTCCGTACACCATCGCAATCACCGCCACAGACACCAGCCCAATAAACACATTCATCGGCAAACCAACACGCACAAAGTCCCCGAACCGATACCCCCCGGGGCCGAACACCATCATATTGGTTTGATACCCCAAAGGCGTGGCGAAGCTGGCCGAAGCTGCCATCATTACCGCAATCACAAAAGGCTCAGCCGCAACTCCCATCGTATTGGTCATTGATAGCACCACCGGAATGACCAATACAGCTGCTGCGTTATTAGTGATCACCTCTGTAAGCACCGATACCGAACAATAAACCAGAAACAGAGCCAGTAAAACATGCCCTTTGCTCAGGCCGAGAATCGCTCCAGCGAGGAATGTGGCTGCTCCGGTCTCCTGCAATGCAGCACCCAGTGCAAAGGAAGCCGCAATAGTAAGCACCACCGGAACGTCCACGGACTTCTGTGCCTGCCCTACAGAGCAACAGCCAGTCATAATCATCAGCGCTGCGCCCAGTAACGCGGCATTCAGCATGCTGAGAACACCGCAAGCTGCCAGCCCCACCAGCACAACCAGGATCCCCCAGGACAGCCAGGCACGATTGTGTCTGGGCGCCTCGGTTTCCAGGTCGTTAATAAGCAGAAAATCCTTGTTGTAACGCTGGCGACTTACAAACGCGGGCCGGGCCTCCAGTAACAACACGTCGCCGGGCTTGAGCTGAATATTACCCAGATTCCCTGATACTCGGGCACCACCCCGGGCAACAGCCAAAACTACCGCCCCGTAGCGCTCCCGGAACCGCGCATCACGAATGGTCAATCCCAGCACTTCTGATTGCGGAGACAGGGCCGCCTCCATCAGACAGCGTTCAGCGCGATGCTGACTCAAGCTGGGCTCATCTGCGTGCTCTGAAGGCACAATACCGTTAATCCGAAGCAGATCGGAGATTGCCTGGGTATCCCCCGCAAATACAAGGCGATCGCCACCACACAGGCGCTCTTCGGATGGCACCGCAGTCACTACGCTGCCATCACGCTCTATCTCAACCAAATAGAGCCGGTCCAGCTCCCTCAGGCCCGCCTCACCTACCGTTTTACCAACCAGTGGCCCATCAATGGCAACCGCCACCTCGAGAGTGAACTCCCTCATGGAGCCAAATTTGTGCCGATCTTCACGATTTGGAAGAGCGCGAGGCATGAACAGAAGGATTGCGGCAATACCCAGAATTGCCACAGGCAAACCAACCGCGGTGATCGAAAAAATGGACAGCCCGGGGCCACCCGTGAGTTGTTCGTACTGGCCGTTAACGACCAGGTTGGTGCTGGTGCCAATCATGGTGAGCGTGCCACCAAGGATGGCGGAATAGCTAAGGGGGATCATCAGTTTGGAGGGCGCGATGCCGATCTTTCTGGACCAGGCATGAACCGCCGGAATCATGGTTGCCACAACGGGGGTGTTGTTGAGGAAGCCGCTCAGCAGGGCAACCGGCAGAGTGATGCGCGCTTGCGCTGAGCGAACAGTTTTGGGGTTTCGGAGCAGGTGCCGGACCAGTAAATCGACCCCACCAGAATGATGAATACCTGCTGCCACCACAAATAGAGCTACAACAGTGATCAGGCCTGTATTACTAAACCCCGAAAGGGCCTGACCAGCCGAAATAATGCCACTGGCACTGAGCGCAATAAGCACAACCATCAGAACCAGGTGGGGCGCATAGCGTCCTGAACTCATAAGTATAAGCGCGGCGCCGGCCATGCCGAGCGCAAACCATCCCTGCCAGTCCATTACGGTATTTCCCGATCATAAAACCGGCAGGATAACGAGCCTCAAGACAAATTAAAAAGAATAACAATGTCTTTTTATAGGTCCAAATAGAATATCGATCGACTAACCCCCAACATCCGCCATGTTGCCGTAGGCCTCCAGCCAGGCTCTCCGATCTGACGCCCGCTTCTTGCCCAGAAGCATGTCCATTCGGCTGTCTGTGTCGTCACCCTCTTCAATGGTCAGCATAACCAGACGACGAGTATCGGGTGCCATGGTGGTTTCGCGGAGTTGCAACGGGTTCATTTCACCCAGCCCTTTAAAGCGGGTTACCGAAATCTTGCCTTTGCGCTTCTCGGCTTCAATACGATCCAGTATTCCTTGTTTCTCATGCTCGTCGAGGGCATAAAAAGTTTCCTTACCAAGATCCACACGGTAAAGCGGTGGCATGGCGACAAACACATGGCCTGCAGCAACAACGGGCCTGAAATGCTTGAGGAACAGAGCGCACAACAAGGTTGCGATGTGCAGGCCATCAGAGTCAGCATCCGCAAGAATGCAGATTTTGTTATAACGCAGGCCCCCAAGCTGATCCGAGTTGGGGTCTACGCCTATGGCGACAGCAATGTCGTGGATCTCCTGGGAAGCCAGTATTTCGCTGGAATCTACTTCCCAAGTATTCAGGATTTTACCGCGCAATGGCATCACCGCCTGAAACTCACGATCGCGGGCCTGTTTTGCAGAGCCTCCAGCAGAATCCCCTTCAACCAGAAACAGTTCAGAGCGAGCGGTATCACCACCAGAGCAGTCCGCCAGCTTTCCCGGTAAAGCCGGGCCGGATGTTACTCTTTTACGGGCCACCTTCTTGCTGGCCTTTAGCCTGCGCTGGGCATTGCTGATAAACAACTCCGCCAGCACTTCAGCCACATCAGTATGTTGGTTCAGCCATAAGCTGAAGGCATCCTTGACTACACCGGAAATGAAACCTGCAGCCTCCCGCGACGACAAACGCTCTTTGGTCTGCCCTGAAAACTGCGGTTCTTGCATCTTGAAGGAAAGCACGTAAGCCGCTTTTTCCCAGATATCCTCGGGAGAGAGCTTGACGCCCCTTGGCAGCAAACTGCGGAACTCGCAAAATTCCCGCATGGCTTCGAGCAGCCCGGTACGCAGGCCGTTTACATGGGTGCCTCCCTGAATGGTTGGAATCAGGTTTACATAACTTTCCATGACCGCTTCGCCGCCTTCCGGAAGCCACTGAATAGCCCAGTCAACCGCTTCATTCTTACTGGAAAAACTCCCGATAAAGGGTTCCAGAGGAACCACCTCTACATCTACCAAGGCAGAGCGTAGATAATCACGAAGCCCCTCCTCGTAGAACCACTCATCTTTTTCGCCAGTTTTTTCCTGCGTAAAGGTTACTGTCAGGCTAGGGCAAAGCACCGCTTTGGCACGCAGGTTATGGCGCAGGCGGCTCACAGAAAAATTCGGGCTGTCGAAATACTTTGTATCCGGCGTGAATTTTATGCGTGTGCCTGTATTTCGCTTACCAACTGTGTCGATAACTTCCAGCTCAGTGGCCTTCTCGCCATTGGCAAAGGTCATGTGGTGGAGTTGGCCATCGCGTTTTACGCTGATTTCAAGATGTTTTGACAGTGCGTTAACTACCGACACCCCAACACCGTGCAAGCCACCTGAAAAGTTGTAGTTACCCTGGGAGAACTTACCGCCTGCATGTAACCGTGTCAGGATCAACTCAACCCCGGACAGCCCTTCTTCCTTGTGAAGGTCAACCGGCATACCCCGGCCATCGTCTTCAACACTCAAGGATCCGTCGGTATAAAGCACCACATCGATGCGGCGAGCGTGGCCAGCCAGAGCTTCATCCACACTGTTATCGATGACTTCCTGGGCCAGGTGATTCGGGCGACTGGTGTCTGTATACATACCAGGGCGCTTACGCACTGGATCCAGGCCACTCAGTACTTCAATGGCATCGGCGTTGTATTGTTGCTCACTCATAGGCTGGACGTGACTCCGCAGGAAGAAAAATTCGTTCCCATAGCTTATGGATTCGCGGCCAAAGATCAACGGCTGATTGCGGTTCCTGCACCAAGGCCATACTTTGGTGAAACAGTCACGACTCAACAATCACGGCGAATAAATGACAAATATCAACTACACTCCCCTGTTATAAGCGCAGAGTTGAAAGAGCATATAAATAATATAGAGGGAGTATGGTCATGGGCGATCAGCCTGTTACTTCGGCAACGACCGATGAAGATGGTGCACCAATAACCAAAGCCCGGGAGTGGCGGGCTCTATTAATGGTGACTTTTGTAATCCTGCCAGCAACCTCCGTTGCCGTTGTGGGTGGCTATGGTTTTGCTGTTTGGATTGGACAAATGTTCTTCGGTCCCCCTGGCCACCCATGAATCCAACCACCAACCACTTCGGTTACAAACTACAAAAATCTGACTCGGGCAGAACCTCATGTTAAAGCGCATAAAATCCTTTTGGCGAATTCTCAACCGCCCGCCAGTCCACATCAGCTTGGGGCTGGTCATCATTACTGGTTTCGTTGCCGGTATTATCTTTTGGGGCGGCTTCAACACAGCTTTGGAGGTAACCAACACCGAAGCCTTTTGCATCAGTTGTCATGAAATGAAAGACAACGTTTATGAAGAGCTTAAGGACACTGTGCACTATGAAAACCGAACGGGGGTTCGCGCTACCTGCCCTGATTGCCATGTTCCGCACAACTGGACAGATAAGATTGCGCGGAAAATGCAAGCCAGTAAAGAGGTGTGGGGCGCCATCTTTGGCACCATCAACACCCCCGAAAAGTTCGAAGCCAAACGCCTGGAGCTTGCCCAGCATGAGTGGGCCAGGTTTTCGGCCAACAATTCGCTGGAATGCCGCAACTGTCACGATTACGACAGCATGGACTGGGACAAGATGGGCGACGAAGCCCGCCGTTTCATGAAGCCCGCTGCTGAACGCAACCAAAGCTGCCTCGATTGCCACAAAGGTATTGCGCACAATTTGCCCAAAGAGATGAACACCGGAGTTGACCCGGCACTTGCACGCTTGATGGAGCAGGCAGCTGGCGCGCGCCTGTCAACCGGAGAAACCTATTACACGGTCACATCAGTTGATCTTTACACAGACCCCGAACTACAGAACCTGGCTGGCTACCTAGATCCTGCCTCGTCTGTAAACCTGATTAGCACCAAAGGTGATGCTCTGGAAGTTCAGGTGTCTGGATGGCGCAAACAGAAAGGTTTCGGCCGCATCATGTACGAAGGCTTCGGCCTTAACGTAGCCAGTGCGGTTCTCGAAAAAGATGTTGCCACTGACGACGCCCGTTTCGATGTGGGCGAAAACAAAGTGGACGATTTAACAGGCCTCTCCTGGGAGCAGGCAGACATTACCTTGTGGGCGAAAAAGGGCGGTCTTCTCCCAGATCGTGATGCGCTCTGGGGCTATGCTGACCAGACATATTCCGATGGCTGCAGCGTTTGCCATGGCGAGCCCGCACCTGCACATTTTGACGCCAACACCTGGCCAGCAATGTTCTCTGGCATGGTCGGTTTCACCAATATGAACGCAGAGACCCAAGCGCTGGTACTGAAGTACCTGCAGCTGCACTCTTCCGATTTTGCTGAGAACGCACACTGACTTTTGAGGCATACCATGGCGATTACACGCAGACAATTTATGCAAGGACTGGCCTCCGTATCAGCAGGGGCCATGCTCGGCCCGGGCCTGTTAATGCGGGCAGCCGAAGCTGCCGTATCTGCTGAGGGGTCCTGGAAAACCACCGGCTCACACTGGGGCGCCATCAAGGCACTGGTGAAAGGCGGCAAGGTTGCTGAAATCAAGCCGTTTGAGCAGGACAAGTACCCGACTGAGATGATCAAAGGCGTGATGGGTGTTATCTACAACCCTTCCCGCATTCGATACCCCATGGCCCGGATCGATTGGCTGAAGAATCGCGAGAACAGCGACCGCACTCAGCGTGGCGACAACCGCTTTGTGCGACTGACCTGGGACGAAGCCCTTGATCTGTTTTATGAAGAGCTGGAGCGGGTGCAAACCACCCACGGCCCGGCTGCCCTGCACCACTCCACCGGATGGCGTCAGACCGGACAGGTGCACAGCTGCGGTAACCACATGGCTCGAGCCCTCGGCATGCATGGCAACTCAGTCGCAACAATTGGCGACTACTCCACCGGCGCTGCCCAGGGCATTCTGCCCTATGTTTTAGGCTCTACTGAAGTTTACAGCCAGGGCACATCCTGGCCGCTGATTCTGGATAACAGTAAAACCATCATTCTGTGGGCCAATGACCCGGTCAAAAACCTGCAGGTTGGCTGGAACTGCGAAACCCACGAATCCTACGAGTATCTGGAACAACTGAAAGGCAAGGTTGCCGACGGTAGTATCCGTGTAATCAGCGTCGACCCGGTTCGCTCCAAGACCCAAAACTATCTGGGCTGCGAGCAGCTATACGTCAATCCGATGACCGACGTACCCTTCATGCTGGGCATCGCCCACACTTTGTATAGTGAAAACCTCTACGACAAGAAGTTCATCGAAACCTACGCGCTGGGCTTCAAAGACTTCATTGACTATGTGATGGGCGAAACCGACGACAAGGTTGAGAAAACCCCGGCCTGGGCGTCAGCCATTTGCGGGATAGATGAAGACAAAATTCGTGAGTTTGCCCGCCTGCTGGCTTCGGATCGCACACAGCTTCTCTTTGGCTGGGCGGTTCAGCGTCAACAGCATGGCGAGCAGCCTTACTGGATGGGTGCTGTTATCGCCACCATGCTCGGCCAGATTGGCTTGCCAGGCGGCGGCATCAGCTACGCCCACCACTACAGCTCAATCGGAGTATCTGCCTCGGGTGCCAGTGCGCCAGGAGCCTTCCCGCGCAACATTGATGCGGGTAAAGAGCCCAAACACCCAAGCATGGATTACAAAGGTGCAAGCAGCACCATTCCGATTGCGCGTTGGGTTGACAGCATTCTGTCTCCGGGAGAGAAAATCGAATACAACGGCAGCGAAGTCACCTACCCCGAAATTCGTATGGTGGTCTTCAGTGGTTGTAACCCATGGCATCGCCATCAGGATCGAAACCGCATGAAGAAGGCTTATCGCAAGCTGGAGACTGCGGTTACCATCGATTTTGCGTGGAACGCCACCTGCCGCTTCTCGGATTTGGTGTTGCCCGCATGTACACAGTTTGAACGCAACGATATCGATATTTACGGCTCCTACAGCAACCGCGGCCTGCTGGCCATGCATAAGCTGGTGGACCCTTTGTTCCATTCGCGCACGGATTTCGACATATTCACAGAACTCTGCCGCCGCTTTGGTCGCCATGAAGAATACCGTCGCAGCATGGACGAAGGTCAGTGGCTGCGCCATCTATACAATGCCTGCCGGGATGAAAACCAGAAAGCCGGCTTCAAGATGCCGGAATTCGAAGAGTTCTGGGAAGCTGGCTATGTCGACTTTGGGGCTGGCAAGCCTTGGGTGCGGCACGCCGATTTCCGGGAAGACCCGGAACTGAACGCGCTGGGTACTCCTTCCGGTTTTATTGAAATCAGTAGCCGAAAAATCGGCCGCTACGGCTATGACGACTGCAAGGCCTATCCCAGCTGGATGGAGAAAGCCGAGAGATCACACGGTGGCCCGGGCTCTGACAAGTTCCCCTTGTGGCTGCAATCAGTGCATCCGGACAACCGCCTGCACTCACAAATGTGCGAATCGGAAGAGTTCCGTGCCACTTATACTGTTCAGGGGCGTGAACCCGTATTTATGGGCCCGGAAGATGCAAAAGCCCGAGGCATAGCAGACGGCGATCTGGTGCGCGTGTTCAACGACCGTGGCCAATTGCTGGCTGGCGCAGTAGTCTCCGACAACTTCCCGCCCGGCGTAATCCGTATTCAGGAAGGCGCGTGGTACGGCCCGGAAGATGCCAGTATCGGTTCACTGGACACATACGGCGACCCCAACACCCTGACCATGGACATAGGCACCTCACGATTGTCCCAGGCCACCAGTGCCAATACTTGCCTGGTTGATATGGAGAAGTTCAAGGGAGCTGCACCGGCAGTCACCTCGTTTGGCGGCCCTATTGAGGTCGAAGTATGAATGCAGACTGGCGCCATCCTGCGCTCTGCAACTGGTTTGCCGGCCTGTTTGCGGTCGAGCTGACCCAGGAGCAGTTACTGGCGTACCAACGGGGGGAAGGCGATGCCGTCCTCTCCTCGCTGGCAGAGCTGCCGGGGCTTGCCAGTGCTGTTCAACGGCTACGCAACGCATTTACCGGCCTGACTCTGCTATCACACTCGCGATTGGAACTGGCGGCAGATTTCGCCGCCATGTTCCTGATGGATGGGCAAAACAGCGCCCCTCCTTATGCGTCTTTTTACAGCTCTGAGGGCAATCGGTTTTTTGCTGAGCCGCAGGAACGCATGCAGGAACGGCTGGCCGCAAGCCAGCAAGAAGTTTCGGCAGACTTCCGGGAGCCATCCGACCACCTATCAGTGATGCTTGAATATCTGGGTGAAGGATTCGACGCCTTTCTGAACAAAGCAGAAAAGCCCGAATCCGGGCCTACTCTGGATCAGATAAAAGCCTTTATTGAAGAAGAGCTGCTGAACTGGCTGCCTGCATTTGCGGCGCGCTGCGAGAAGGTTAGTACCGTTAGCGATCTATACCCTGCTTTAGCGGTTCTACTTCTTGAGTTCTTGAAGGGTTTACCGGCGCTGGACGAAACGCCGATAAATATTGCAGAAAAAGCCGTCTCAGGGCGCTAAAACCAAATCCTTGTCCCGAATGCCTGACACCCGGATTTCCGGCCAGTCATGCGCTGGAACCGCCACCACCACACAGGCCGACGTAATAACCTGAGTGGTCATGGTTCCCGGCGCCGGAGAGCGAACGGCAACAGCAAGCCGTAGCGGGCTTCCGGTGCCCTCAGCTTTCGCCGAAACCAGGCTGACACTGTAGCCGCCCGTTGGCTTTTCGCCCAAGGTAATAAACAGCAGATGTTCCTTTTCAAGGTCCACCTGTCGCAGCTGCTGGACGGCTATATTCTGAGCCGGCAGATCGAGTAACTGCTGTAATCGTTCGGGGGTCTGAACATAGGCCAGTCCGGGGCCACTCAGGCCGCAATGGGCGGACTGGATAACCTGCCGAGCCAAAAGCTCATCGGGCCCCGTTTCAATAACGTCTGAAGATGCGCATCCCGCAGCCAACAAATACCCTGTCAGCAAAGTAACCAACGGCGCTCCTGCCAGCACCTTTCTGAATACTGCTATCAACGTTCAACTCCGATTTTTTTGGGTGCAGCCACGCCATGCGAATGTGGCATTTTCAGTTTGTAACCGGTAAATCCGGGACGAGGCAGTACATCAGGTGTTGCTGTGGAAATAGTTGGGCGAAAATAGCCTGTCGCCATACGGATATCCTTCAGATCGGTATTCTCATCGACAGTAATCACCTCTCGCATGCCGGTGACCGGGTACTCTGCACATGCCTCTCCCGACTGGCAAATAATACCGTCATTATCCAGATCTGAGCCTGCGACCAGATAGTAATCGCCTGGGGGCACATCCGCAAAGCTTGCGCCCTGCGTTCCGTCATTCAGACGAAAACCAAACTGATAGGTTCCATTTACGGCAGTCATGGAAACCTGAGCAGCGGCTTCAAGCTGACCTTGTTCATTGGGCTCAGTGTATACCAGCAATACAAAGTGCCTTCCCGCATTGCGTGCATTTTCATCCGTTACCAGCTCAGCCACCACAGGAATGTGAAGAACTCTGGTGCTATCGGTTGTGTAGTTCACCTCCAGACTGGTGCGTACCGGAACATCCTCTTCGAGTGCCTGCTCATTAAGCGTCACTGTAATTGAAAATGGCCGCACCGCCGAAAGGGTCACATCAAGCCATGCCGGGCTCGCTATGGTTGGATTAATCACCAGATTATTGGTTTGGTCACCCAGCACCTGCAACTCAACAGTCTGAGATAGCCTTGTTTCCGACGACAGGCTGATTGCCGCAGGCGATGCGGACAGTATGGTAACAGAGGGATTATCGATGGCGGCCAATACCGCCTTGGCCGAATCGATAGTGCCGTACCCGAGGGCACCTGACCTGCCGCCGGGAACAGGCGTGGTGAGCTGACCTCCTGCAAGCCAGGAAACCAATGTTCCAGTATTGAGATCTGGCTTGAGGCTCTTCATGAGGGCAAAAACACCCGCAACATGCGGAGCCGCCATAGAAGTACCCTGCAGCCCTGTATAATCCGGCTCAAACCCGTCGGGGCCAAGACTAGCACTGGAGCTGATAACCAGATCAGCCAAGCCATCTAGGTTTGCATCCCTGCGCACATCGCCTCCGGGAGCTGCAAGATCAATCCAGGGGCCAAAATTGGAGTAACCGGCGAGGCTGCCACCAGCATCCACTGCGCTTACAGAAAACACACCTTCCGCAGCAGCTGGATAGGCTGGGGAAGAGCTTGCCTGGTTGCCAGCCGCAGCCACCACAATCACGCCATTAGCGACAACTTCATCAATAGCGTTCTGCAACGCGGGTATTTCGGGCAAACCGCCAAGACTTAAATTAATGATGTCTGCCTTCACCGGTGTGCCAGAACCAACCCAGCGGATCGCATCAATCAGGTCCGTGGATGATCCTATACCACCTTCCCCCAAAACCCTGACTGGAAGCAGTTCGGCGCCAAAGGCTACGCCCGTTCCACCGAGCTGGTTCGTGGCATTGGCAACGACCGTGCCTGCGACGTGAGTCCCATGAAACACGTTGTTACCCGCAGCATTGCCTGGATCCCTCGGGTCACCATCCCGGCCGGGCGGGACATCATTGTCGAATTCTGCTGATACGAAGTCTGCTCCGGCAGGTATCAGGGTAACAACATTGGCTGCTATATCCGGGTGCCAGCCCAGCCCGTCTCTGAACAGCCCAGTATCAAGCACCGCCACTTTAACGCCGGCGCCTCCACCGGGAACAAGCTGCCATGCAGCAGGCAAATTGATCAGGTCATAATGCCACTGTTTGGGATATAGCGGCTCATTCATGGGGCTTTGAGCCGACACTATATAGTCAGGTGTCGCACTCACAACTCCGGGCTGTTGTCTCAGCGTATCAATCCAGTCAAGAGTATTCTGTTCGTTTGCTGATTGCCTGGACATACGACTGGCGGGCATAGTCACCAGCCAGTGCTGATGATCCAGTGCCCGGATTACATTGCCCGCAATCTGGTTAGATGCAGACATGGGTGTGCCTGCATAATCAGCCATGGCAACAACAGCTCTTCCTGGAACAAAGGCGTGCCTGGGCCAGTCAAGGTTCAATGCCAAAGACTGCGCACCGGCTGTTTTCGAAAGTACATAACGGACTGGCGGAGGGTCAAAATCATCTGCAGAAACCACCACAAGATAGTCGCCCGCCTCCTCCGTGGCTGGCAGACTGACGCTGGCAGAAAACATCTTGTTAATCGGGTCCGTTGTCTGCGATTCCAGCTCTGTCCCATCCAGACGGCGTAGCGCCAGTGTTACCAGAGGCCCGCCAGCCATCTCACTGAAGGTGCGCAGTGACAAACGCTCTCCCGGCTCAAATGGCACCCGAAACTGATCCTCCGGGTCCTTCGGGAAATCATCAAAAGGACTATTGGTGCCGCGGGACTCGTCCCTAAAGCTTACATACCCAGCGAGAATAAAGGAGGCAGGCAGCAGCTGGGGCTCCGTCAACGGGAGTTCGCCAAGAACGAGGCCATCTGCAGTGTCAGCGTCAACCCGTGTGTTGGCCTCAACACCTATGGTGCCAGCTAAAACAATCCTCGCCGGCGGAAGCAATACATCGCTGCCTCCATCTCCGCTTTCACCAGAGGGAGATGATCCTCCACAGGCGCCAAGGATTAGCGAGAGCGCCAAAGCGGTAGCAATCCTATTAGCTCTATAAACCATAACGCCCGCTCCAAATCGCAATTCAATGAGACATGCTTCCTCTCATTGTAGTTCGAATTCAGAGCGGGGTTTCCCAACTCGATCTACAGGGCGTAAAACAACATTGGAACAAACGCTACCAACAGCAGCGTCGGCCCCATTACGGCTATAGGCAACAGTAATCGCTCGTAGCGATGCCAGAAAGAACCAACACGCTCCGCTGCCAACACTTCGCTCTCCCCGACAACCTGTCGGGTAAGCAAGTGGTTCAGAGCCACTGGCGGGCTGAGATACCCCAGCTCAAATGCTACCAGGCAAACAATCCAGAAGTGCAATGGGTCAATACCCAACTGTATCGCCGGTTGTGCAACGGTTGCCGACACCAGTATGACGGCACCAAATGGGTCCATCACCATGCCGATGACCGTCAACAGAAGCACAATCACGAGCATCGCAAGCCATGGACTGGTCAGATGCTCCGGGAACAGAGTATGAACAATGTCAGACCGCTCAAGAATGCCTCCAAGGCAAATAGAGAAGCCGATCAAGGCCAGCAGAGCACCAATGTGCACGGCCGAATCACTGGCTGCCGCGCAGCTTCGTCCCCAGAATGCCTGTATGCGGGACTCGTTGTCTTCACGACTGCTGCTATCGGCATCCAGGAATACCAGCGCAAGCATCACCAACGGCAGGATCATTGGCGCACTGTACTCGTTGAACGACAACCCCAGAACCACATAAATGGTGAATATGACAGCCACAGCCAGGGCCACATAGGGCATCAGGGGTTTGAGCTGTTGCAACGAGGCCCTGAAAGCACCCGGAGCCGGGCGAGGCCGCCAGTTGCCTTCCGTTTTACATACGATGATTGAGAACAAAGAAGCAGACATAATGAACACCCAGAAGCCCCAATCGTACATTTCGGTGGTGGTAACCTCCTTGTTCAGGGCCGCAACCACAACAATCAGCAAGCAGGGATTCAGTACAACGCCCAGGCTTCCCGACATGGCCGTGGTCGCGAGTGCCAGTTGCCGCCCTGCACCTGCCCGGCGCAACTCATCGTAAACCACGCCACCAACGGCAAGAATGAAAATACCGGATGCGCCGGTAAAAGCGGTCGGAAAGGCCGTCGCAAAGATAATGACTGAAGCCAGCATGGGTGCCGGCAAGTTGTACGGCTTGATTACGTTCAACAGCAACTCTGGCAAGCGAGTCTGTTTCAGAACCATACCCACCAGAACATAGAGACCGATGTTGATAAACATCGAAGACAGGTTGGACATCATGCCGAAGTAGATAGCGAGGCCAGACGCATAGCCATCTACAAAGAAAAAGTAGCCCATCGCAATCAGGCCCATGGTGCAATACAGCGGCACGACCAACCCCGAAGACAGCGTCAGCCCACCCGCTCTTATGTGCTCGGGCACTTTCAGAAAGCGCAGAGCATTGATCACCATGAACAGGCCAAACACGCCCGTCCAGGCGTGCTGTAACGTGGCTGTAGACTCAGCCCCGGGCGAGCTGGCGAGGCGGCCCAGATACGCATCCATGGAGAACACCATCATACCGTTCACCAGGAACTGCACGCCCTGACTCAAGCGCCACTCTGAGCGGTTTCTGGGAAGTCGCAGTGCAATATGATCGGCATCCAGAGCTGCCACAGCTGCTGCCATCGCAAAAATTGCGATGAACAGATATTTGGTCAGCTCAATATTATCCAGCAGGAAAGATGCCAAGCCCTGCTCAACCGTTTTGAATACGCCCAACGCGGGCGTAGCGTGCTCAAGATTGTTCTGGTACGCAGCATGGCTCTCCGCGCAAAGCGCCAGATTTCGCTCCAGCGATGTGCGGATAGCCTGGGGGTTAGGTGGGGAATCAAACAGATCGTCCGGATCTGGCTTATAAGCATCTACCCTCTTGCGGACTTCTGCCTCGACATCCATTTCCATACGACAGGAGGGCTCTACTGCATCCGGATTCAGCAGATAATAATTCGGCCATGTCTGCTCACCAACCCACAGCAGGCGGGAATGGAGGGAATTGCCCATTCCCAGAAGAAGGGTCACAAATAGCAGCAAGAGCAGTATGGCCCCGTGCACTTTATGCACGGGGTACAGGGCTCTTGCGGCAGGGGCAGTTAATGCTTGCCAGTTCATGCCAATCCCGCCCTGTTATTCCCGGTTTTCCGAGGTGCATTCCGAAGCAGATGGATTGCTGGAACAGCGAATCTTGCTCAGCAGACTCAGCATTTTCGGGTGGTATACATCCGGTGCACCGTTCAAACCATCGCGCATTTCGATGCGGTTCTGGCGAAACATTTCCTGGTAACCTTCAACATCTTTTTCAGAAATGCGAACCCACTTATCTTCAGGAATGGCAGCTTCCTGCCGGCTAATCAGATTCATGGCTTGCGGGTACATATCCCAGGCTACCTGGCGGGATGCCTGCGCCGTTGCATCATCAAGAACACCCTCGCGAGCAATCACCTGAATAGTGAGCTGCGCCAATGGGTAATCCACAATGCCACCCTTTTCGCCAATGCCTTTGTAGAGTTCAAGCGCCTCATAGGCAAATGCAGGTGCGTAAGCTGTGTCAACCGAACCATTGTTGAACTTACCGGCAAAATTGGTGATATCTGAAGGCACAACCGTGGCTTTAATAAAGTTCACCATGTGTATTGCGTCTTTCTGATAGTCCAAAGTCGCCATACGCTTGCCCGCCAGATCGCCTGCAGTATCCATGCTGCGGTCGTTAACAAACAAATACCCTGCACCGGCGGGCACAATGCCCAAAACTTCATAACCATCCTGCTTCATAAGCGGTGCCGCTTTAGCTTGCGCCAATGTCGCCAGAAGGGTTTTAAGATCATCATAGCTGGGGATTGCACCAACAGCGCTAACGGTTCCCGTAAAGCGGTTAAATGGTCGGGTGCGAATGTCTGTGGCAGCAACTGCATCACACTGGCCGGCGTTGAAGTCGCCTACAGCAACACCCTCATCGGTATAGGGCTTCAGGTCGAAATCCACACCGTGAGACTTCATCTCCAGCGCATAGTCCTTAACCATATTGAACATATCACCGTTCGCACCAATCACATCGAAAACACACATTTTTACGGTTTGGGCCGAGGCGATGGGTGTGATGGCAGCGAGTGTCAGGGCTGTAAGGGATTTGCGGATCATAACAATCTCCGATTCATTCTTATGTTTATAGTGAGTTCAATAAGCGATCGAGCACATGCGCTGGAGCTGCCCGTTCAGAGCAAGCCGTCCAGGCTCATAGTCTCAATGTTTTCGTTATTTTGTTCAGAGCTCATTTTTCCGAAGAACGCCTGCGGTGTACGGTAGCCATATTCAGCCGTCCAGTATTTGTCTGACGAAAACTGGATAATGTATTCAGCCACAAAATCAGCCAGGCGATACTTTTCCCACACCTCAATGGTGTCGTCAGCTTCCGCAAAACGGTGAATCACGTCAGCCAGAACATCTGTGCGTCCGAAGGTTTCTGCAGCAACAGCCTCAAGTGCCATTGACGCACGCATACCTGCTTTCACGCCCATAGCAGAACTGTTTTCGAGCACTTTCCAGGGGTCGGGGGAGAGTTCTGGACGGGTGTCTGGCAGCAACAGCCAAACCATGGCGCGAACGGCGTTGGGCAACCCACCTGTTTTTTCGTTATCAATACAGGTTGCCGCGCGCTCTGCCTGAGGGGCTATATTGCGCGGTATTCCCGCACGCGCACCTGAGTTGGCATCATTTACAACCGCTTGCAACCCGGTCAGCAATCCAAGCAGAAAGGTAATCTCGTCTTGCTCACTGAACAGAAACGGACATTCAAGGGGTTCTTTGGCAGGATCAAAATCGTAGGCCGCCATGGCTCTTTGGAAGGCGATCAACCGACGCTCTGCGGTGAGTGCGTAAAAGCGCTTGGCTCGTTCACGGGCGTCTTTGGCTTGAGGCACATTACCTTCATAATCTGCCCGCAGGTAATCAAGCTCGGCTTCCCAGGCACGGTATTCCATGCAGTTGGCCGCCAACAGCATCAGCAACGATCCACTGGTATCCGGCGCATCATTGATCCGCGAAAAGGAGTAGATCAGGGGGTCAACACCCTCCCCAAGAGCACACGCCATTTTCGGGTCGGACATTTGCATAACGTAAGGAGTGGCTTCACTCTCAGCGTAATTCGCCAGCACAGTCCCAGTGACTTTGTGTATGGGGTTTGCCGAACACCCTGCAAACAATACTACCGTTGCCAGTAAAGCCAGTTTGTTGCGCGCCGCCACAAGACGACCTGCATACGTTGCCAATATGGACATGATTAAGTCACTCTGCTCTGCTTTGTTTTTATCTATGAGGAAGACAGTTGGTTCTGTCATTCCGGGAGCAAGAGTGCGTTGAAAGCTGTCCTACAAAAATGGCTCGTTTGCCGGCCTGCCCATGCTGATCAGGCCAATGGCCTGATCCGGACCGCTGTTTGATGAGATTTTTTGACTTAAAACAATAACTTCGAAAACGAACCTTCGCATGCATCCTGAAATTAATTTACTGACAAAATGCATGCTCTCACTAGAATCTGCCGATCCAGCCGCTAGCTCAAGCCAAGCATTGCCACCACTTGATCGGTTAAACCATCCTGGGTCAAGCCGCCACGATCCGGTCGATACCAGGTTACGGTCCAGCTCAGTGCGCCGGTTAGCATACGGCGCACCACAAAAGGATCCGCTTTAAGCGCACCCTCTTCTTTAAGCCCACGTAGCACGTCCAGCCACAAAGCTTCGTATATGTCGCGAAGCTTCAGCACCTCTGCCCGGGAAGCTTCAGACAAACTGCGCCACTCGAATACCAGAACGGCCATCGCCTCCCCGGTCTGGCCATTAATAGATTCCAGCTCTGCGCTTATGAGCGCCCTCAGCTTCTCCCGATTGGATGTCGCCTTACTCATGGCTGCTTGCATCACGGCGGTGTTCAGCCTGATCGTTTCAACCATCACTGCTTTAAGAATTTCTTCTTTGGTACGGAAGTGATGAAAAAGGCTTCCCGACTGAATACCCACCGCAGCGGCAAGGTCTCTCACAGTGGTGCGTTCATAACCTTTTTCGCGGAACAAACGCGCGGCTTCCCGAAGCAGCCGTCCGCGGGCACTGTCTGATGCTGACACCAGGTTATCGGCGATGAGTGACTGAAGTATTTTTTCTTGATTCACGGGCGTATCCAGCGGCTTTACAAAGAATCTGCATTCTACCTTAGATTTGCCTGTTTACAAACCAAGCGCTTGCTTGGTATCGTCTTGTCAACGGTTCAACAGTTGCCGGCACATATTCTTGGTATTCACGGCAACACAGCTACAGGATGCACAGACATGACGAATTCACCGAAGACTATCCGGATCGGCTGTTCCTCCGCTTTCTGGGGCGACACTGAAACGGCCGCAGCGCAACTGGTTCACAAAGGTAATATTGATTACCTGGTCTCCGACTATTTGGCCGAGGTCACCATGTCGATCATGGCGGGCCAGAAGATGAAAGACCCAAGTCAGGGCTATGCGCGGGATTTTGTTGAAACTGTTATGGGGCCGCTTTTGGCCGACATCAAAGAGAAAGGAATTCGCGTACTGAGCAATGCTGGTGGCGTGAACCCGGTAGCCTGTCGTGATGCCTTGCAAGCCCTGTGCGAAAAAGCCGGTGTAGACATGAAAATTGCCCTGGTACTCGGGGATGACCTGCTTCCCCAGAAACAGGCCCTGAGCAAAGCTGGCATCACCGAAATGGCTACCGGTGCACCTATGCCCGCAATGATGGTTAGCCTGAACGCTTACCTTGGCGCATCTGGTTTGGCAGCTGCCCTGGACCAGGGTGCAGACATTGTTCTTACTGGCCGTGTGGTCGACAGTGCTTTGGTGCTTGCGCCTCTGGTTCACGAGTTCGGCTGGGACTGGAAAGACTACGACAAACTGGCGCAAGCCAGTCTCGCCGGTCACTTATTGGAGTGCGGAGCGCAATCTACCGGCGGCAATTTTACCGACTGGGAAGACGTTGCTGATGGATTCGCCGATATGGGCTTCCCCATTGCTGAAGTTAGCGCAAACGGCGAGTTCGTTGTTACCAAGCCGGAAGGCACTGGAGGCCTGGTAAGTCGTGGCACCGTTGCTGAGCAACTGGTTTACGAAATTGGCGATCCCCGCGCCTATTTACTGCCCGATGTAACCTGCGACTTTACGGATGTTGAGCTCATAGAAAGCGGGCCTGACCGTGTAACCGTTCGAGGCGCCCGCGGCTTGCCACCCACCGACAGCTACAAGGTATCTGGCACCTGGCCCGATGGCTTCAAATGCACAGCAACCTTCCTGCTTGCTGGCATTGACGCTCCTGAAAAAGCCCAAGCGGTAGCCGACGCCATCCTCACCAAAACCTCTCGCCTGTTCCAGGAGCGCGGCCTGGGTGACTACACCGAAACCAGTGTCGAACTGCTGGGCACGGAAACCACATACGGTAAGCAAGGTCGCGGCCATGGCAGCCGGGAAATCATCGTTAAAATCAGCGCTGCCCACCCAAAGAAAGGCGCGCTGGTGCTGTTCTCCCGAGAAATCGCGCAAGCCGCCACCGGCATGGCCCCGGGCCTGACCGGCATTGTGGGTGGGCGCCCATCCGTTTGGCCAAAAATCCGGCTCTATTCCTGCCTGGTTCCCAAGAGCGACGTTGCCGTCTCTGTTGACCTGAACGGCGAGGTAACCCCCGTTTCCATAGATACCGCGGGCGGCTTCCAGCCCGGCATGATCAAGGATCAAGCCCCGATTCAAGCCGCGTCGGCAACCGATACCACTGTGCCCCTGATTGACTTGGCTTGGGCACGCAGCGGCGATAAAGGTGACCACAGCAACATTGGCGTTATTGCTCGCAAGCCCGAGTTCGTTCCTTTTATTGCAGCCGCGCTGAGCGAAGAAGCCGTGGCCGAATGGATGGAACACACGCTGAACCCGGAAAGCGGCAAGGTTACTCGCTGGACCCTACCCGGGCTCCACGCATTCAACTTCCTGCTGGAGCACAGTTTGGGTGGTGGTGGCGTTGCCAGCCTGCGCATTGATCCGCAGGGCAAAGCGTTTGCTCAGCAGTTGCTGGAATTTCCGGTGCCCGTTCCTGCCGGTCTAGCGGCCTCCTGAACAGTTAAGAAGGATTTGGAGTTATGAGCTATCAATCGGTTTTCCGCCCAGACCTATTCAAGGGCCAGACTTTTATCGTAACAGGTGGCGGTTCCGGCATCGGCCGCTGCACGGCCCACGAACTCGCATCTCTGGGCGCCAAAGTGGCGCTTGTCGGGCGCAAAGTCGAAAAAGTTGAAGCTGTAAAAGCAGAGATACTTGAAGACGGTGGCATTGCCTCAGCTCACGTGTGCGACATCCGTGAAGAAGAATCCGTTAAAGCCACGGTAAAAGCGATTATTGAAGAGCATGGCGGCCTAAACGGCGTAGTCAATAACGCTGGCGGCCAGTTCCCCTCTCCTCTGGCAGGAATCAACCAGAAAGGCTGGGAAACAGTTGTTCGCACTAACCTTACTGGCGGCTTTTTGATGGCGCGAGAGGCCTACACCCAGGCGCTATCAAAGACCGGCGGTTCCATCGTAAACATTGTGGCAGATATGTGGGGCGGCATGCCCGGCATGGGGCACTCAGGTGCAGCACGGGCTGGCATGGTGAACTTCACCCAGACAGCCGCCGTGGAATGGGGCACCTCTGGCGTTCGGGTGAATGCGGTAGCACCAGGCTGGATCGCTTCCAGCGGCATGGATAACTATCCCGAACACATGAAGCAATGGATTCGCAGCCTTGGCGATAATGTACCCATCAAGCGGATGGGTACTGAATCTGAAATCAGTGCGGCAATCTGCTTCCTGCTGAGCCCTGGCGCCTCCTTCATCAGCGGCGACTGCCTGCGTATAGACGGTGCGGCGTCCCAAGGCTCCCGGATATGGCCCCTGCCCAAAGCAAAAAACAATGAGCCCTTCAATGGCTTCCACCGGGCTGTAACGCCCAAAGTGCTCAGCGAGGATTGAGGATACGTTTATGCAAACACTGGAAACCAGCGTTAACCCGCAATCGGATGAATTCCGTGGTAACACCGAGGCTATGGAAGAACACATCCGGACCTTCCGTGATGTAGAACAAAAAGTTCTCGACCTGGCAGAAGCAGCACGGGAAAAGTTTACCAAGCGCGGAAAACTCCTGCCCCGGGATCGCATCAACCGCTTGCTGGATCGCGGCACACCGTTCCTGGAGCTGTGTTCTCTGGCCGGCTACAAAATGCACGATGACAAGGACGGCAGCATGGCTGGCGGCGGCATCATTGCAGGCATAGGGACCGTTAGCGGTATCCGCTGCCTGATTCTCGCCAGCAACAGCGCCATCAAAGGTGGCACTATTACGCCAGCAGGCCTGGATAAAACCCTGCGCCTGCAGCAGATCGCGAAAGAGAACAAACTGCCGGTTGTCTCACTTTCCGAGAGCGGTGGCGCCAACCTGAACTACGCTACGGATATCTTTGTGCAGGGCGCACGGGGCTTCGCCAACCAAGCCCGCATGTCCGCTGCTGGCATTCCTCAGGTCACCGTAGTACACGGCAACGCCACTGCCGGCGGCGCCTACCAGCCTGGCTTATCTGATTATGTAATTGCTATCCGCGGTAAGGCCAAAATGTTCCTGGCCGGCCCTCCGTTGCTAAAAGCTGCAACCGGTGAAATAGCAGATGACGAAGAGCTTGGTGGTGCAGAAATGCACGCACAGGTCGCAGGAACAGCTGAATACCTGGCTGAAGACGACGCAGACGGCATCCGTCAGGCCCGGAATATCCTGGAAGCCCTGCCCTGGAACGAACATCTCCCGCCAAAGCGCGAGCTGACATGGGATGAACCTCTTTATCCTGCAGAAGAGCTGCTAGGCGTTATCCCCTCAGACTCCAAAAAGCCCTACGACGTGCGTGAGATTCTGGCGCGCATTGGTGACGGCTCCAGGTTTATGGACTTCAAAAATGAATTCGACAGCCAGACAGTATGCGGCACCATCCGCATAGAAGGACACGCTGTCGGAATCATTGGCAACAACGGCCCGATCACTCCAGCCGGCAGTGCCAAGGCGGCACAGTTCATTCAGTTGTGCGATCAGGCAGGCACACCGCTGCTGTTTTTGCATAACACCACTGGCTTCATGGTGGGCACACACTCCGAACAAAACGGCATCATCAAGCATGGGTCGAAAATGATTCAGGCTGTTGCCAACTGCCGCGTGCCTAAAGTCGCCGTGGTGATCGGCGGCTCCTACGGTGCCGGCAACTACGCCATGTGTGGTCGCGGCCTTGATCCCCGCTTCATCTTCGCCTGGCCCAACAGCCGAACCGCCGTTATGGGCCCAGCCCAGGCTGGCAAGGTGATGCGCATTGTTGCGGAAGACAAACAACGCCGCAGCGGCATAGAGCCCGATCCCAAAACCCTCGATTTCCTGGAGCAAGCCACTGCCAAAAAACTGGAAGATGGTTCAACAGCCCTGTTCGGTACAGCCCGCTTATGGGATGACGGCCTGATTGATCCACGGGATACCCGCAGAGTGGTGGCACTGGTACTCGACATGTTCCGGGAAGCCGATGCGCGCCAGCTCCGGCCCAACACCTTTGGCGTAGCGCGGCTCTGATCGGGCGCTAATCCAGACTGACGACATACTGGTAATCAAAAGATAGAAAACGTGCTTCAAACGAACGAAAGCACGAACCAAAAAACAGCAGGAGAATAACACCGTGAAATTTACAGCCGAACACGAAGCTCTGAGAAAAACCGTCCGCGATTTCGTGCAAAAGGAAATCAACCCACATTGCGACGAGTGGGAAGAGGCCGGCCACTTCCCCATTCGGGAAATATTCAAGAAATTGGGTGACCTTGGTCTTCTGGGTATTCAGAAGCCTGAGGAATACGGCGGCATGGGGCTGGATTACAGCTACAACCTGGTTGCCGCGGAAGAGCTGGGCATGGCCAACTGTGGCGGCGTACCTCTGGCAATTGGTGTGCAGACCGACATGTGCACACCTGCAATCGCCCGCTTTGGCTCAGACGAACTGAAGCGCAGCTTTCTGGCTCCGGCCATTACCGGCGACATGATCGGCTGCATTGGCGTCAGTGAAGTAGGTGCTGGTTCTGACGTGGCTGGCCTGAAAACCACAGCCAAGAAAGACGGCGATGATTACATCATCAACGGCTCCAAAATGTGGATCACCAACAGCCCCCAGGCGGATTTCATTTGCTTGCTGGCCAACACCAGCGACGACAAACCGCACAAGAACAAATCACTGATCATCGTACCCATGAATTCCCCGGGCATTACCATGAGCCCGCACCTGAACAAGCTGGGTATGCGCTCCTCGGAAACTGCCCAGATCTTCTTTGACGATGTTCGTGTTCCCCAGCGTAACCGCATTGGCGCCGAGGGCACTGGCTTCATGATGCAGATGCTCCAGTTCCAGGAAGAACGCATGTGGGGCGCCGCCAACGTTATCAAAGCGTTGGAAAACTGCATCGACCAGACCATTGAATACTGCCGCGAGCGCAAAACCTTCGGAACGCCACTGATCGACAACCAGGTTATTCACTTCCGCCTGGCCGAGCTGCAGACAGAAGTAGAGGCCCTGCGCGCCCTGACGTACAAAGCCTGCGAGCTGCACATTGAAGGCAAAGAAGTAACCAAACTCGCCTCCATGGCCAAGCTGAAGGCCGGCCGTCTGGGCCGTGAAGTGACCGACAGCTGCCTGCAGTACTGGGGGGGCAACGGCTTCATGTGGGACAACCCGGCATCCCGTGCATTCCGTGATGTTCGTCTGGTGTCTATCGGCGGCGGTGCCGATGAAATCATGCTGGGAATCATTTGCAAATTTATGGGCACCTTGCCTGGCAAGCGCAAAGGCTGAAATCTGGCGCCTGACCGGCAGCCGGGTTGAACTCTTCAGGACACACCCGTGGTATGTCCCTGTAGGGCTCGATCGGGCCATCCCTGGCCCTCAACGGTCCTGAAGAGTTCAACCGGGCTACCGGCCCCAAAATAATGTTCGTGGAGTCGTTTTATGGAAACCTTGCCTCATTGCGAAACACTACTTCTGGAAAAACAGGGGCCAGCCCTGCACGTCACCATCAACCGACCAGACTCCCGGAATGCCATGAGCCTGCAAATGGTGGCAGAGCTGTCCACAATCTTTACCGAAGTAGAATCTGATTCCAGCATCCGCGCCGTGGTCATCCGCGGTTCCGGCGGCCACTTCTGCGCTGGCGGTGACATCAAAGACCTGGCCGGTGCCCGCAGCCAGAAAACCGGCGAAGGCGAGGCTGACCCCTTCTATGTTCTGAACCGCGCCTTTGGGGCGATGATTCAGCAAGTGAACGAATCCTCCAAAGTCGTCATCGCCGTCACCGAAGGTGCGGTAATGGGCGGCGGATTTGGTCTGGCCTGTGTATCCGATGTTGCTATTGCAGGACCCACAGCCAAATTCGGCATGCCGGAAACCTCCCTCGGCATCCTCCCGGCGCAAATTGCCCCGTTTGTAGTAGAAAGAATCGGCCTTACCCAGGCTCGCCGACTTTCCCTACTCGGCTTGAGAATCGGCGCTGAAGAAGCCTGCGCACTGGGCATTGTTCACCAGGTCGCATCATCAGACGTCGAGCTGGAAGACATGCTGGCTCACGCTATTGAGCGCGTTCGCAACTGTGCGCCAAACGCTACAGCTCAAACCAAAGCCCTGCTTCACCGGGTTGGGCACGAATCCATGAGCGGGTTACTCGACAGCGCGGCCGAAATGTTCGCCGCAGCCGTTAGAGGCGGTGAAGGCAACGAAGGCACTATGGCATTCATGCAGAAGCGTCCACCAGCTTGGGCAGACACGACCGAATGATGAGGGAGCGCTTGGGTGCGGGGGAGTTTTCAGAAAATGTAGAGGGCCATGGATGGCCCGAAACAAGCGCACAAGGATGTGCTCGTAGCGGTTTTCTGAAAACTCCCCCGCACCCAAGCACGAACTGGCACGAAATCAAGAGACCAGCACAATGCTAAAAAAGTTACTGATAGCCAACCGGGGCGAAATCGCAGTACGCGTTATTCGCACCGCCAAAGCCCTCGGATACCGCACCGTCGCCGTATACTCCGAGGCTGACGCCAACGCCATGCACACCGAACTGGCAGACGAAGCCGTTTGCATAGGGCCGGCCCAAGTATCCGCGTCTTACCTGAACGCCGACGCCATACTCGATGCCGCCCGCAAAACAGGCGCCGACTGCATCCACCCGGGTTACGGTTTTCTCTCCGAGAACTCAGGCTTTTCAGAAGCCTGCAAAGAAGCTGGCATCATATTCGTAGGCCCCCCGGCGGCCGCCATCGAACTCATGGGCAGCAAGCGACGCTCTAAAATCGCCATGCAAAAAGCCGGCGTGCCGGTTGTTCCAGGATATGAAGGCGACAACGCCAGCGACGACGAACTCATTGCTGCCGCAGCCGACATCGGCTACCCGCTGATGATTAAAGCCTCTGCCGGCGGCGGTGGCCGAGGCATGCGCCTGGTGCACAGCGAATCCGAACTGGCCGACAACATCAAACGGGCACGTTCCGAATCCAAGCAAGCCTTCGGCGATGACGAACTCATACTCGAAAGAGCAGTAATCGAACCCCGCCACGTAGAAATTCAGGTGTTCGCCGACCAGCACGGCAATGCCGTATACCTCGGCGAGCGGGACTGCTCCGTACAGCGTCGCCACCAGAAAGTCGTTGAAGAAGCACCCTCCCCCTTCGTGACCCCGGAACTCCGGGCCGCCATGGGCGAAGCTGCCGTTAAAGCGGCGCTGGCCTGTAATTACGAAGGCGCAGGCACCGTCGAATTCCTCGTCGATAAAGACCGTAACTTCTACTTCCTGGAAATGAACACCCGCCTGCAGGTAGAGCACCCGGTTACAGAACTGATCACCGGGCAGGATCTGGTCGCCTGGCAGCTTACCGTTGCCGAAGGCCTGCCCTTGCCGCTGGCTCAGAATGACATCAAATTGAACGGCCACGCCATCGAAGTCAGGCTGTACGCGGAAGACCCATCCAACGGTTTCACGCCGCAGACCGGCCCCCTGCATGTTTTTCAGCCTGCAGAAGGCGAAGGCCTGCGGTATGACACAGGCGTGCGCTCCGGCGATGAAGTTACGCCGCACTACGACCCCATGCTGGCAAAAGTCATCGCCTGGGGTGAAAACCGCGACGAAGCACGCCGCCGCCTGATTCGCGCCCTGGAAGATACAACCGTATTTGGCGTCACCACCAACCGGTATTTCCTCGGCCGCATCATTGCTGACAGCACCTTTGGTGCTGGTGAAGCAACTACGGCATTCCTGCAGCGGGCATTCAGTAACGATCCCTCACTGCAGCCAGTGAAGCTGAACATCCGCCAGCTTGCCATTGCAGCTTGCGTATTGGCGCACGATGTATCCGGAGCCAAAGCCTGGAGCAACGCACCCGCCACTAACACACCAATGAAGTTGGCCGTCGGTGACGAAGCGCTAGAACTGCTGGTGCAGAGTAGCGGTAACAACCTGTCCTGCCGCCTGGGCGACCAAAGACATGAGCTAGTCGTTACCAGCATGAAAAATGGCATCTTATGCATTATCGACAACGGCATTCGTCAGCGTTGCCAATATCACCGCGACGGGGATTCCCTATATTTGCAGGCGTTCGGAGAGTCGTGGTCGGTCACTGATCTCACTCACCAGCCTGCGGCAGGTGCGAATGGTGCCGGTAGTGGGCGCATTCAGGCCTCAATGGACGGTGCCATTATCGACGTCCTGGTAGAGCCTGGCCAAGCCGTTAGTCAGGGCGACACCCTGGTTATATTGGAAGCCATGAAGATGGAACACCCGGTCAAAGCCGATTGTGACGGTGTCGTTGCTCAGGTGCTGACCACCAAAGGTGATCAGGTTAAGCGTAATCAATTGTTGGTGGAAGTGACCACCGGCGAAGCATCCGAACAGGAGAACAAACAGTGAACACATTGAAAAACCAAACCGTATTTATTACCGGCGCCAGCCGGGGCATCGGCCGTGCCATCGCCCTTGCCTGTGCACGCCAGGGCGCGAACGTTGTTATTGCTGCAAAGTCAGACACACCTCATCCCAAGCTACCAGGCACCATCCACACCGTAGCCGAAGAAGTTCGTGAAGCCGGTGGCCAGGCACTGCCGTTGGTACTCGACGTACGCGATGAAGATCAGATCAAGCAGCGTATAGATGAAGCTGCTGAACACTTTGGCGGCATTGACGCCCTGATCAACAACGCCGGCGCCATTCGCCTGACTGGTGTAGAAAACCTGAAGGTAAGCCGCTTCGATCTCTTGCACCAAGTGAATGCCCGTGCTGTGCTTGCATGCAGTCAGGCCGCTCTACCCTGGCTAAAAAAATCCAGGCGTGCCCACATTCTTAGCATGTCACCGCCGCTGAACCTTGACCCAAAGTGGTTTGCTCAGTTTGGGCCATACACCTCTACAAAATATGCCATGACCATGATCAGCATCGGTATGGCTCAGGAATTCAAACGCTACGGTATAGCCGTTAACACGCTTTGGCCGAAAACGCTTATCTCGACCGCAGCCATTGAGCATGAAGCGGGCGGAGCGCAAATGATGGCCCAAGGCCGGACTCCCGAGATCATGGCAGATGCTGCGGTTAGCATCCTGAATCACTCTATTGAAGAGATGACAGGGCAAAACCTGATCGACGAAGACGTGCTGCGCCAGGACGGCGTAACCGATTTTGAAGGCTACCGTTATGAGGCCAACGACAAGCCGTTGTTGCCAGACCTCTACCTGGACTAGCCCAAACTTATAATAACACCTGACGGAAAGACCATGAGCCAAGATAAAATTACTGGGATGGATCTAATGCGCAGCCTGCCGGGAGTCTTCAAACGACTCCCGGCAATTGCCAAAGGCTATTACTACTACTCAGTGAAGGATGCGAGCAAACCTCTCGCCCTCGGAACTCTCGTTGAAAAAAATGCCGAAAAGCATCGCGATAGGCCGGCAGTGTTGTTTGAGGACCGCAGCATCACCTGGGGCGAGTTCAACGCCTGGTCCAACCGCATCGCGGCTTACTTTCTGGCTCAGGGGTTGAGCAAGGGCGATTCAATTGCAGTTTTCCTGGAGAATCGCCCGGAAATTCTGGCAGTAGTCACAGGCGCAGCCAAGATTGGCGTTGCCTGTGCCATGCTGAACTCCTCCCAAAGAGGAAAGGTGCTGGAACACAGCATCAATCTGATCAAACCGAAAATGATTGTGGTTGGTGAAGAGTTGGTGCCTGCATTTGATGACATCAAAGCAGGCGTTCAGTTTGATCACCCCACGCCCCATCTGTTCCTTGCTGACACCAATACCCTCAATGCCTTCGGTGATGCGCCCACTGGCTACGCCAACATGGCACAGCAGGTGAGCACCTTTAACAGCAACAACCCGGAGCTGAGCGACCCACCCAGAACCGGAGATACAGCCATTTACCTGTTTACCTCCGGTACAACCGGCCTGCCCAAGGCCGCACCCGGATCGCACACCAAGTTCGTGAAAGCGTACGGCGGCTTTGGAATGATGGCGCTTTCAATGACGCCGGACGACGTCTTCTACTGCACCCTACCCTTGTACCATGGTACTGGTCTGGTGGTGTGCTGGAGTGCCGCCCTGGCAGGCGGCTCCGCCTTCGCCCTGCGCCGCAAGTTTTCAGCCAGCGCCTTCTGGGACGACGTGCGCCGCTATGATGCTACAGCCTTCGGCTACATTGGCGAACTCTGCCGCTACTTGCTGAATCACCCGCCAAGTGATCAGGATCGCAACCACCGCCTGACCAAAATGCTGGGCAATGGTTTACGGCCTTCCATATGGAATGAGTTCAAAGACCGTTTTGGCATTGAAACCGTGTCGGAACTCTACGCCTCCAGTGAAGGCAACATCGGCTTCAGTAACTTCTTCAATCTGGATAACACCGTCGGCCTGTCTACTGCGCCGTACAAACTGGTGAAATTCCACGATGGCACCCGCGACCCGATTCGCAACGAGAAGGGAACACTGGAAGAAGCCGAAAAAGGCCAACCAGGCCTGCTTATCGGTGAGAATACAAAGAAATGGACGTTTGAAGGCTACACCCAGAAAGAAGCCACCGAAAAATCCCTTATTCGGGATGCATTCAAAAAAGGCGATTCCTGGTTCAACACGGGTGATGTTCTGAAGTCGATTGGTTGTGGGCATCTACAATTTGTGGATCGAATGGGAGACACCTTCCGCTGGAAAGGCGAGAACGTTTCGACCAACGAGGTGGAAAACATCATCGATGGCTCTGGCATGGTGGAAGAAGCCATTGTCTATGGTGTGGAAATCCCGAAAACCAACGGCAAGGCCGGCATGGTGACTCTGGTTCCGGACAAGTCCAGCTTCGATATCAACAAGTTGCTGGACTATATGCGAGCAAACCTGCCTGCTTATGCGGTTCCGGTATTCGTGCGGGTGACTGATGCTATCGAGAAAACGGGCACCTTCAAGTACCGCAAAGTGGATATTCAAAAGGCCGGCTATGCGCTGAACCGTTCAGATGAAGCGATTTATGCGTGGCTTCCTAAAACTGAGCGCTACACGCTGCTGACTCCCGAACTGGTAGCGGATATTGATGGTGGGCAGTTTAGTTTCTGACCGTTTTGTGGCCTGCTGGTTACGGCCCTAGCCTTTTAGATCGGGGTTAGCCATGCAGGACGGGTCTTCCCAAAATCCGCTACGAGCACATCCGTGTGCACTTGTTTCGGGCCGTCCTTGGCCCTCTACATTTTTGGGAAGACCCGTCCTGCATGGCTTTCAGAGTTTGGTGCAATAGTCCTTAGCGCCCAGGCAACTCAAGAGCCAACCTTAAGCACTACCTTCCCGGTAGCCCGCCGCTCAGACAGAGCACCCAATGCCTTGGCATAATCCTCAAACTCGAAGACTTCACTGATCTTTGGATCGATTTTGCCTTCAGCATAGAGCTTCATCAACTCCATCATGTTCTGGGCACTCGCCTCCGGCTCGCGCTGGGTAAAGCTGCCCCAGAACACCCCAACAACCGAACAACCCTTCAACAGCGTCAGATTCGCAGGGATTTTGGGAATATCGCCGGCAGCGAAGCCGATGATCAGGTGGCGACCGTTCCAGGCCATGGCTCTCAGAGCCTGCTCGGTGAAATCACCACCAACCGGATCGTAGATCACATCCACGCCCTTGCTGCTGGTCAGACGCTTTACAGCGTCTTTCAGAGACTCTTCGGTGTAGTTGATCAACTCATCCGCACCCGCCGCCTTAGCCACTTCCAGCTTCTCCGCTGAACTGGCAGCCGCAATCACACGTGCACCCATCGCCTTACCCAATTCCACAGTGGCCAGGCCTACGCCTCCGCTGGCACCCAGAACCAGAAGGGTTTCGCCTGGCTGGATGTTTGCGCGCTGTTTGAGAGCGTAATAAGACGTGCCATACACCATGGTGAAGCCAGCGGCTTTCTCGTCGCTCATACCTTCCGGGATTGGCAACAAGTTATGCTCAGGCACAATAACTTCTTCAGCAAAAGCACCATAGCCCGTGAGGCCAGCAACCCTGTCACCAACCTTGAAGCGGGTTACCTTATCTCCCACCGCAATCACTTCACCCGACAACTCTCCGCCCGGGGAAAACGGCATGGTGGGCTTGAGCTGGTATTTGCCCTCGATAATAAGCGTGTCAGGAAAATTGAGCCCCGCCGCTTGCACTCGAACCTTAACACCACGGCCTTTGGCTTCCGGGCTGGGAACATCTTCAATAACCAAGGTATCCGCTGGGCCATATTCTTTACAGAGAATTGCTTTCATGGGGGACTCCTTTTGATGAAACCTGTTTTTATTGAATGACGCCAAGCTAAACAGACTCTCGCCATGAAGCAAATAAAGAACCTTTATCCATCACAATAAACACAGCTTATACCCTGTATACCAAAGACGCTGGCCTGAAGATGAATCACTTATGGTTTTCCGCTATCCTTCGCGTTCCTGACTCGAACTATTTTAAAACCACCCGGCCTCCTCTCAGGGCTCATCATGCCAGATATAATCTACCTGCTTGAAATGATTGGAATTATCGCCTTTGCCATCTCAGGCATGGTCGTTGCCAGGTCCAAAAATATGGATCCAGTCGGGGTGTTTACCATCGGATTTATCACCGCCCTGGGCGGCGGCACCCTGCGCGATCTCATCATGGACAACCATCCGGTTTACTGGATCAAGCACGAAGAGCAGCCCATCCTGATTCTTGCCATGGCAATTGTATTCAGCTACTGGAAGCGTTCAGAACGTATTCGCGAGTCCTGGATCGTGTTTCCAGACGCCATCGGGCTTGGCACTTTCTCGATACTGGGAGCGCAGCTGGCTCTCGATCTGGGGCACTCATGGTTTATCGCTTCATTGCTCGGGGTAATGACTGGCACCTTTGGGGGTGCACTGCGCGACACTCTCTGTAATGAGGTGCCCTTTATTTTCCGTAAAGATCAAATCTACGCGTCTATTTCGTTTGCCGGCTGCTGGCTTTATTTCCTGTGCCAGTGGGCTCTTGCAAGCGAAACGCTGTCACTGACCATTGGCTTGCTGTTTATCGTTATTGTCCGGATGGCGGCAGTGCGTTTCGATATCCGCTTGCAGCGAGATCCTGTACAAAGTTGATAGCCAGAGCCTGTAATCACGGGCCCTCTAATCATCACTTGGCGTGGCAACCCTCAACCGGTAAGATTACCGTTTTTTCACGCATGTTTTTTCGATTATCGACTGTTTTTCGCTCTTAACAGACTCCCACACCCTACTCACTGGCATCCTGAGAGGCAGACACCCGTCATGCTCGAACGACTGTTCCAACTTCAGGCCCACGGCACCAACGTTCGTAAAGAACTGGTAGCGGGCATCACCACCTTCCTGACCATGGCGTACATTATCGTGGTCAACCCGGACATGCTGTCCACCACCGGAATGGATTATGGTGCGGTATTTGTAGCAACCTGTCTCGCAGCTGCTATCGGCACCCTGATCATGGGCCTGTGGGCAAACTACCCGATTGCCCTGGCTCCGGGCATGGGGCTGAACGCCTTTTTCGCCTTCACTGTTGTAGGCAGTCTCGGGTATAGCTGGGAAGTCGCACTGGGTGCGGTGTTCCTCTCCGGCCTGATCTTCTTCCTGTTGAGTATTTTCAAAATCCGCGAATGGATCATCAACAGCATTCCCCTGTCCTTGCGCTTCGGGATTTCAGCCGGTATCGGTTTCTTCCTGGCACTGATCGCTCTCAAGAATGCTGGCATCGTGGTAGACCACCCCGCCACTCTGGTTGGTTTGGGCGAACTGAAGTCTGCCGAGAGCCTTCTGTTTTTTGGCGGTTTTGTCCTGATCTGTGCACTTTCATTCCGCCGCATAACCGGTTCGGTGATGATTGGCATTATTGCGGTCACTGCCATTGCGATGATGCTCGGTATGGTGGAATACAATGGCTTTGTCTCCGCCCCACCAAGCCTTGCACCCACGTTCATGAAAATGGACATCGCAGGCGCGTTGAACGTTGGCATGATCAGCATTGTGTTCGCTTTCCTGTTTGTTGATCTGTTCGATACGTCGGGCACGCTGATCGGTGCAGCACAGCGCGGCGGCCTGTTGGATAAAAATGGCAAGCTACCGCGCCTGGGCCGGGCTCTTATGTCTGACTCTGTTGCGACCATGTCTGGCGCCGCCCTCGGCACCTCAACCACCACCAGTTACATTGAGTCCACTGCAGGTATTTCTGCGGGTGGGCGCACCGGCCTGACTGCTGTGGTTGTGGCGCTGCTGTTTCTGGCGTGTCTGCTGCTGGCACCCATCGCGAGCATTATTCCGGCCTATGCCACAGCACCCGCACTGCTTTACGTTGCTGTGCTGATGACCGGCGGCCTCAAGCTGATAGACTGGGACGACATCACTGATGCAGCGCCAGCTGTGGTTACCGCTCTGGTAATGCCGCTGACATTCTCAATCGCTAACGGCATTGCGCTAGGCTTTATTACTTACGCAGTGATCAAGGCTCTGAGTGGACGCTGGTCTGACCTGAATGTGAGCGTTATTGTGATCTCTGTTGTTTTCATCCTGAAATTCATGTTTCTGGACGCAGGTTAAACTGCGCCCAGTATGAGAGCCTGACTTTTTATGGATTACTTTGCCCAAAGCATCAAGCAAGCCATCCGCACAGTGCCAAACTGGCCAAAGCCCGGTGTCGATTTCCGGGATATAACCACGGTTCTGCAGGATAAAACCGCTTTCCGGAAGCTGATTGATGCATTCGTACACCGCTACCACGGCCACGACATTGATGCTGTGGCTGCGGTGGATGCCCGCGGATTCATCATTGGTTCGGCGTTAGCGTATGAGCTCAACGCCTCACTGGTACTGGTGCGCAAGAAAGGCAAGCTGCCGTTCGACACTCTGGTGGAGGACTACGAGCTGGAATATGGAACCGCATCAGTAGAGCTACACCAGGATGCGTTCAAACCCGGCGACAAAGTGATACTGGTGGACGATCTGATCGCCACCGGTGGCACCATGCTCGCCGCCAGCAGGTTGATTCGCCGTATTGGTGCTGAAATTATCGAAGTGGCTGCCATGATCGACTTACCCGATCTTGGCGGATCTGCCAAGCTGCAGGAAGAGGGCCTCAAGGTCTATACTGTATGCTCGTTTGAGGGCGAATAGAGACTTAGCCCCTATTTTTGCAAGAGCACCGGGAGGTCGTCATGGATTCTTATCAGCACCACTGGAAAGACGGCACTCCGGTGCACCTGCCACTGGGCAAGATCGTATGCGTTGGGCGGAACTACGCGGAGCACGCGAAAGAACTCAATAACCCGGTGCCTTCTGAACCCCTGTTGTTCATCAAACCCGCCACCTCGGCAGCCCATGTCACACGCCCTCTTGAATTCCCGGCCAGTCATGGCGAGGTGCACTTCGAAACTGAATTGGCGGTGCTGATCGGCAAACCCTTGACCAATGCATCTGCCAGCGAAGCCCAGGCGGCCATTCTCGGTTATGGTCTGGCACTGGATTTGACCCTTCGGGATCTGCAAAACCAGCTTAAAGAAAAAGGACACCCTTGGGAACGAGCCAAAGCTTTTGATGGCGCCTGCCCTCTGTCTCCTTTTGTAGCGGCAGACCTCTTCCGCAACGACCACATCACCTTTAGTCTGGATATTGACGAGCAGCGCCAGCAAAGCGGTGACTCCCGGGACATGCTGTTCCCGATCATTCCGCTGATTGCCCATATAAGCCGTCACTTCACGCTACTGCCCGGCGACGTAGTGCTGACGGGAACACCCAAGGGCGTTGGTCCTTTGCGCTCAGGGCAAACACTGGCGCTACAACTGGAAGATCAGTTGTCCGTTTCCACCAAAGTGGTTAACGTTGGCTGACACAATCTTTCTTTATAAAGAGTACGTATAGTCAGGCATGGCAAAAAAACCGGTTACCTCACGCAGTGGTCGTTTCTTCAAACTTGCTGGCATGACTGCCTCGGTGGCGGGTCAGTATGCCGGCCAGAAAGCACGCAGTCTGTTCAGCGGCGAAAACGACGAAGGTGCCCGCAGTGAAAGCTACACCCGCATGGCCAACCGCATTACCGACACGCTCGGTGAAATGAAAGGTGCCGCCATGAAGGTGGGGCAAATTGCCTCCCAGACCCAGGATTTCCTGCCCCGTGAGTTCTCTGATGCGCTTCAGAAACTGCAGAAAGAAGCGCCCCCCATGCCGTTTGAGATTATCCTTGAACAGATAGAGACCGAACTGGGCAAGCCGGTTGGCGAGTTGTTTGAGTACCTTCAGGAAAAGCCCTACGCTGCAGCGTCCATCGGCCAGGTGCATCGAGCCCGCCTGCATGACGGCACGGATGTGATCGTGAAGGTACAGTACCCGGGCGTGGATGAATCCTGCGATTCAGACCTGAAACAACTTCGGCTGGCGCTGAAGCTTGGTGGTCTGCTGAAAATGCCGAAAGAGTCGGTCGATCAGTTGTTCAAAGAGATTCGCGAGCGTCTGCGGGAAGAGCTGGATTATGAGAATGAGGCCCGCAATATTGCGCTGTTCCGCGAGTTTCACAAAAGCGATCCGTGGGTGGTTATTCCTTCCGTAATTCCCAGTCACTCAACCCGCCATGTACTTACTCTGATTCTGGAGGAAGGCGATCATGTGAGTGAGGTGACCCCGGAGCGCTATGATCAGGCTACGATCAATCTGATCGGCCATCGTATGTTTAAGACCATGGCGGATCAGTTATTCCGCTTTCAGTGCATTCATGGCGATCCACACGCAGGGAATTTTGCCTATCGGCCGGATGGCAGCGTTGTGATGTACGATTTTGGCTGTGTTAAGAAGCTGAAGCCGGAGATTGTTGAAGCTTACCGTAATGCGGTTACGGCGGCGCTGGCTGAGGACTATAAGGCGCTGGATTCTTATCTGATTGATTTGGGTGCGCGGGTTGGGAGCCAGCCGGCTATTGATGAAGCCTACTACGCGATGTGGCGAGATATTCTTGTGGTGCCGTTTGATTCCGAGCAGCCTTATGATTTTGGTGAGTCGAGTATTCACAAGAGTGTGGCGGCGAAGACGAGTACGGTGTTCAAGTATCTGGATTCGTTCAAGCCACCGGTTGAGAGTATTTTTATTGATCGGATGATTGCGGGGCATTATTGGATGCTGAAGCGCCTGGGGGTTCAGGCGGCTTTTGGTGAGGAGCTTCGTAAGTATCTTGCCGAATCATCAACTATCTAGATAGAAAGTTCGCTGCCCATTCTGCAACGCCCTCTCCTGCACCTTTTCTGATAACCCTTGCACGGGAAACTCCTGCGGTTTCGCCGGGATCTACCACCGTAATCGGCACGTCTCGTTCCACTTCGTGAATCAGTCCTGCAGCCGGGTATACCTGTAGTGATGTACCGACGATCAGCAGGTCGTCTGCGGTGCGAACTATGTCAGCCGCTGCTTGTAGCATGGGGACGTCTTCGCCGAACCAGACGATGTGCGGGCGTAGTTGCTCCCCATATTCACAGGTCTCGCCAAGTTCTATGTCACGGTAGCCTATGTCGTAAACCAGGTCAGGATTAACCGAGCTGCGGGCTTTGGTGAGTTCGCCATGGAGGTGAATTACGTTGCTGGAGCCACCGCGTTCGTGCAGGTCATCTACGTTTTGGGTGACGATGGTTACCCGGTGACGCTGTTCCAGCTCACCCAGCAATTTGTGGGCGCGGTTTGGCTGAACCTTGGCGAGTTGGCGGCGGCGTTCGTTGTAGAAGCGCAGTACCAATTCCTTGTTTCGGGCGAAGGCTTCGGGGGTGGCAACATCGTATACGCTGTGCTGCTCCCATAGCCCGCCGTTATCGCGGAAGGTGGAGAGACCACTTTCGGCGCTGATGCCAGCGCCGGTGAGTACTACGATATGCCGTTGCATTAGTCGAATATCTTGCCGGGGTTAATGATGCTGTTAGGGTCGAACACCTGCTTGATCCCTCTCAGGTACGCAATCTCCGCCTCGCTGCGGGTGTATTGCAGGTAGGGCTTTTTGGTCATGCCTACGCCGTGTTCGGCGGAGACGCTGCCCTGGTATTTTTCGACGATTTCAAATACCCACTTGTTCACCTGCTGGCATTTTTCAAAAAAGTCTTCTTTTGCCATGTCTTCAGGCTTCAGGATGTTGAGGTGCAGGTTGCCATCGCCAATATGGCCGAACCAGATGATTTCAAAGTCCGGATACTGCTCCGCCACTAATGCGTCAATTTCCTGCAGGAATTCCGGCACTTTTGAAACCACTACCGAAATGTCGTTCTTGTATGGGGTGCGTGGTGCTATGGATTCAGAAATGCGCTCACGTAGCTGCCATAGGTTCTGAGCCTGGGTTTCGCTCTGGCTGATGACGCCGTCCAGTACCCAGCCGTTTTCCATGCACTGCTCAAACAGGCTCATGGCGTCGTCCATTACCTGATCCGAAGTGGCTTCAAATTCCAGCAATGCATAATAAGGTGCTTCGGTTTCAAACGGCGCCTGCACTTGGCCGTGGGCCAAAACGTGCCCCATGGCTTCGTGGGAGAAAAACTCGTAAGCCGTCAGATCCAGCCCACCCTGGAAAGCTTTGAGCACGTCCATGGTGTTACCCAGGTCGTTAAGCCCAAGCACCAGCACAGTGAGGTTGTCAGGTTGGCGCGTGAGCTTCATGGTGGCTTCGGTGATAAAGCCCAACGTGCCTTCGGCTCCGATGAACAAATGGCGCAGGTCGTAGCCTGTGTTGTTCTTCTCCAGATCCTTGTTCAGTTCGAGGATATCACCCTTGCCTGTGACCACTTTCAGCCCAGCAACCCAGTCGCGACTCATGCCATAGCGGATAACCTTTATGCCGCCTGCGTTGGTAGAGATGTTACCGCCAAGCTGGCTGGAGCCCGCTGATGCAAAATCCACCGGGTAGCAAAGATTGTTCTCTTCAGCAAAATTCTGCAGTTGCTCCGTTACAACACCCGCCTGGCAACGAACCAGTCGGTCGCTGGCACTGAAGTCCAGGATCTGATTCATGTTATCGAAGGCAACAACCACTTCCCCATTGGCAGCTACCGCACCAGCACTCAAGCCAGTCCGCCCACCAGACGGAACCAGCGCAATGCGGTTTTCGTTGGCAAACTTCACCAACGCTTGAACCTGTTCTGTGGTTTTCGGGAGAGCAATAGCTATGGGATTCGGCGCGTATATACGCGTCCAATCCTTGCCGTAACTCTCCAGATCAGCCGGGTCAGTCAAAATCTTACCGGGTGCGTCACCGGTGGCTAACAGCTCTTTCAGGGAGGCAATGATCTGTTCAGAGTTCATGAATGCTTCAGTCTCGTCAGGGTTGGGCCGGTCATGCAGAATAAATAGTTTTCAGTTCAGTTGATCCAGACGAACCGGCGCGCTGTGAAAAGTTGCTTTTATGGTATCATACCGCTCCTGTTCTGTGAGCCAGCCCCGACGATCACTGGCTGCAGGTGATTTCATGCCACGAAAGGTTCGGAAGCAAAGCCCATGTCAACGACGTCTCTCGAAAAGAGCAAAATCCGAATTCTGCTGCTGGAAGGCGTGCACCAGTCCGCACTGGATACCCTGAATGCTGCAGGTTACACCAACATTGAGTACCTCAGTCACTCTCTGGCCGAGGAAGACCTGATTGAGAAGATTGCCGATGCGCACTTTGTAGGCCTTCGCTCGCGCACCCAGTTGACTGCCAAGGTTTTTGAAGCAGCCAAGAAACTGGTTGCTGTGGGTTGTTTCTGTATTGGTACCAACCAGGTAGACCTGCAAGCGGCTACCCGTCGTGGCATTGCGGTTTTCAACGCACCTTTTTCCAACACTCGCAGTGTTGCTGAACTGGTTCTGGCGCAGGCTATTCTCCTGCTCCGCGGCGTACCCGAAAAGAGCGCCAAGGCGCATCGCGGTGAGTGGCAGAAGTCAGCAAAGGACAGCTACGAAATTCGCGGCAAAAAGCTGGGCATCATCGGTTACGGCAACATAGGTACCCAGTTCAGCGTTCTGGCTGAAGGCTTGGGTATGGATGTTTACTTCTATGATGTGGTTTCCAAGCTGCCTATTGGTAACGCCACTCAAGTAGGCAGTTTGCAAGAACTGCTCAACATTTCCGATGTTGTAAGCCTGCACGTTCCTGAAACGCCGGCCACCAAGTATATGTTCAAGGCCGAGCAACTGGCGCAAATGAAGCCTGGCTCTATCCTGATGAACGCCTCAAGGGGTACGGTTGTTGATATTGATGCGCTTGCCGACTCCCTGAGAAGCGGCAAGTTGCTGGGTGCAGCAGTTGACGTTTTCCCGGTTGAGCCCAAATCGAACGACGAGGAATTTGTTTCCCCGCTGCGCGAGTTCGACAACGTAATTCTTACTCCGCACGTAGGTGGCTCCACCATCGAGGCTCAGGAAAACATTGGTCGTGAAGTGGCTGAGAAGCTGGCAATGTACAGCGATAACGGCACCTCAGTGTCGTCTGTTAACTTCCCGGAAGTTGCGCTGCCGTCACACCCGAACCAGCATCGTTTGCTGCACATTCACGAGAACGTGCCAGGCGTTATGTCTGAAATCAACCAGGTATTCTCCGACAACGACATTAACGTTTGCGGGCAGTATCTGCAGACCAAAGAAGACATAGGTTACGTGGTTATTGACGTAGACAAGGCCTACGGAGAACTAGCCCTGGAGAAACTGCTCCAGGTCAAAGGCACCATTCGTGCCCGCGTGCTGTTCTAACAGGCACCAGCATAAAAAAACCGGAGCAAGTGCTCCGGTTTTTTTATGCCCGGATAAACCGGAACTCTTGCCACTAGCTGATTACTGCCGCGGAACCAGAGTCAGCTCTACACGACGGTTTTGCTCTCGACCAGCTGCCGTGTCATTGGATGCAATAGGGTAACGCTCACCATAGCCCACTGCGCGGGTACGATTGGGCTGAATACCCTGATTCAGCAAGAAATCCCGTACAGAACCGGCGCGGCGCTCACTGAGCAGCTGGTTGTAGCTATCTGCGCCAGTGCTGTCCGTGTGACCCTCTATCTGAATAGTGGTTTTATCGAACTCTTTTAAAACCAGAGCCACAGATTCAAGAGTGTCGGTAAAGCCAGGGCGGATAGACGTCTGATTCAGCTCAAAGGTAATGTTACCGGGCATCACCAATTCAATCTGATCGCCGTTGCGAACAACCCGAACGCCGGTGCCTTTCAGCTTGTGCCTCAGCTCTGCTTCCTGTCGATCCATATAATAGCCAATACCACCACCAACCGCGGCTCCGCCTGCTGCACCAATCAACGCACCCTTGCCGCGGTCGCTTTTGCTTGAGGTTGCAGCGCCTATTGCAGCTCCGCCGATGGCCCCAACAATGCTACCTTTGGTGGCATTCGAGGTTTTTTCTTCATCGGTGTAAGGGTCATATGTCATGCAGCCGGCAAGGCCCATGGTGGTCACTGCTAGTGCAAGCATCGTTTTTTTCATACATATCTCCTGTCGCGATTTTTTTACAGACGCTTCTCAGCGAGAATTTTTCATACTCCAGAGCCCTTTCCTTATGGCCTCAGAAGCTATCAGGAGCGCCTGCTGCTGAATGCTCAAACGTATCAATAATTGTATTGAACACGGTTGCCTGAAGATCTTTGGCTTCGTTCACCAAATGATGACGCCCGTCGGCTATTCTCACTTCCTCAACCGCTGCAAACTTGTTGCGGATGATTCTCAGATTGTGTTGCCAGTCTACGGTCTGATCTTTTTCGCCCTGAACAACCGTAACCGGAAAGTTCACCGGGCGAGCCGATTCAATGTGCGGTATCCATGTTCGTAGCGCGCTCACCCAATCAACGTGAACGGCCCTTGCCTGCAGCGGGTCATGCTCACGCAGGAAGCGTAAAAAGCGGGTATTACCGCTATTCGCTGCAAATACACGCTGCCACCGGGTCATAAATGGCTTAACCAGCGTGTGCAGCACTTTGGCTCCAAGCCATCCGGCAGGACGCACCAGGGGCGCCAGCAAAACCACCTTTCGGAACTCCGATGTCTCTGTGGAGTGGTGGTTAGACAGAAGATAGTCAATCAATATGGCCCCTCCCGTACTCTGCCCGACCGCAAACCAGGGCCCGCGGATTTTATCCCTGACATGGGCCAGAACTTCTGACAAAACCCCCTGATATTCCAGAAAACTGCCGATAGCTGCAGGTGTGCCACTGGAAAGCCCATGCCCCGGCTGATCATAGGTCAGCACATCAAATCCGGCCCCAAGGCAGCGATCAATCAACTGGCTATATAAACCAACGTGATCAAAATAGCCGTGCAGAATGAATACTGTACCCCGTTTTGCCTGAGACTCCGGCAGCCGGAAATAGTGCACCATAACTTCATGCTCGCCGGCCGTCACATAGCCTTGATGGTAGGCAACTTCGGGGTGCTCTACCCAGAGATCAAGGCCATAAAAGCGGCAGTAGGCCACCATCTCGTCACTGAGTTCTTCCCGCCCACCCGGATCAAAAGGCTCCAGCCTCTTTAAAAGAGAGCTGCGATCCCAGTCTGGTATTTCTATGGTATCTGTTTTCCAGTACACGTAGAGTTAAACGCCTGTCATGAATAGATAATACGAATTATGATGCACAATCCTAACCCATAGCGGGGGTATAACACAGATGTTGCAACACCTAATTGAGACCGCGCTCCGCCAAACCGTGACTCGTTTGGTCAGGCCAGCCCTTCACCCGGCGATTCCGGTTTCAGTTCAGCGTACTTTGATTAGCCAAGCCTACCGAACCTCTGTTCCACCTCGTGACTGCCGCTTTCAGACAGGCACTCTGGCAGGGCTCTCAACAATCAGAAGCTCTGTCGGAAAAGTCACTCGTGGCGCAGTGCTGTACCTGCACGGCGGCGGTTATATTATCGGCTCTGCAACCACTCACAAGGGCCTTACCGGACACCTGGCCAAAGCCACTGGCTGTATGGTGGTTGCACCAGAATACCGGCTTGCTCCTGAGAACCCATACCCTGCAGCGTTGGACGATGCAGAAGCGGCTTGGCAGGCACTGATTACAGAAGGATATTCACCCGGGCAGATTGCCATAGCAGGTGACTCAGCCGGCGGCGGACTCGCTATCGCCTTGGCCATGCGTCTGCGTGATAACGACCAGCCTCTGCCCTCTTCAATTACGGTTTTTTCACCCTGGACAGATTTGACCCAAAAAAACCTGTATTCCCCAGAATGCGAACCTGTACTTCAGGCACGCTGGACAGAAAAAGCAGCCAGGCTATACGCCGGACGAGAGCCCTTGACCAACCCTCTTATTTCTCCGGTTTTCGGAAACTTTGAGGGCTTACCCCCTTTGCTGATACAGGTCGGTAGTCAGGAAATTCTGCTCAACGATGCGGAACGTTTGGCTGAGGCTGCAAGTAATGCGGGGGTCGTTACCCAGCTTGAGGTGTTCAACAGCCTTTGGCATGTATTCCAGGTGCACAGCGGCCAGCTAAAACGAGCTACCGCTGCAGTGCAGGCCGCAGGCAAGCATATCAAAGCGCATCTGGCAGACTGACCTTACCCTGAACAAGCGCCTCCTTCTGCTGCCTGGGCCATTGTTTGATGTGCCACTCCAGCTTTGAGGCCCGGCTGCGATCTCCCGCGGGCAAGCTGAGCACCAACTCCAGCGGACCTTTGCCCCTCAGGCTCCTCGCGCCTTTTGGCGCACCGGCCTGGTGTTCGGAAAAGCGACGTGGCACGTCTGTGGTTATGCCCGTATAGAGCGCGCCGCGGGCCGTGCGCACCATATAGACAAACCAGTCATTGGACATCTGCCAGCTCCTGCTCTCGCTCTTTCACTTTTTTCTGCTGCAGCCAAAGACCCGCCATAATCAACACCAGGCCAATATATGTGGACGGCAGTATCTGTTCGCCCAGAATAAAATAGATGAATACCAGCGACAGAAACGGCGAAATAAAAATCAGATTACTCACTCTGGAGGTGTTTTCTGCCTTTTTCATGGCGTAAGACCAGAGCACAAAGGCGATGCCCATCTCGAAGATGCCCACGTACAAAGCCGCAACCAGAGAACCGGTAACCGGCAGGGACAGGCCTTCTGTCCACCAACAGATTACCGCTATCACCGGGAGGCCGAACAAAAAGTTCAGGAACAGACCAACCACCGGATCCCGGGTATCACGGGTAGCAATAATCCAATAGGACGCCCACACAAGAGTGCTGCCTATGGCCAGAGCAACCCCGATTGGGTCTGAGAAACTCAAAGTGGTAATAGCCCCACGGGTGGCAATCACCACAACGCCCGCATAGCACACCAGGCCCGCGACTATATCCAGCCTGCGCAGGCGATGGCCCAGAAACGGCACTGACAAATATGCCAAAACCAGCGCCCAAGTGTAATTTAACGGCTGAGCTTCTTGCGCGGGCAGCCGGTCAAATGCGCCAAAAAGAAAGAAATAATACAAACAAGGGTTTATCAGCCCCATGCCAAACGATTGTATGTATTGTTTTTTCTGTAACGAAAACACCAGATGCCAGCGCTTTTGCAACATCAGGATGATCGCCATAACCACCACAGACGCCGAACAAGCAACCAGCAACATTTGCACGGGTGCCAAGTCTGCCAAGGCCAGTTTGAATGCTGTGGCAACGGTAGACCAGAGCAACACAGTGCCCAGCCCGTACATCATGGCTGTTTTCTGATCTTTCACTGCACATCTCCTTTCGGTATTTTTGCGCCACTTCTCACCGCGCCGCTCTCATCGCTTGCTTCAAGGCCCGGTTCACCTGCCGCCAGCCATCTGTACAAGGTGCGCCGGTTTATACCCAGAATTTGAGCAGCTCGGCGTTTGTTGCCTCCCACCGCCTTCATCACCTCAGTTACATAATCTTGCTGGAGGGCGTCGAGTGTTGGCCATTGCGAAATGCTGTCGACGCTAAGCGCGGCCTGTGAGGTGGTGGCAATCCCCTGGCGTTTGCGGACTCGTTCTGGCAGATGATCGGGCTGGATGGTGTCGCCTTCACAGAAGGTCACCGCCCTCTCGATCGCACTGGCCAGTTCACGGACATTGCCCGGAAACGGGTAATCCATAAGAGTGCGGGAGCTTACCTGGCTGAGCTTCAGAAATCCGCGCTGATGTCGGCGGGCAGCTTCACGGAGAAAGTGCATTGCAAGCAGGTCAACATCATCACCTCGCTCACGCAACGCCGGAATGCGCAGGCTCAGAGTCTCCAACCGATAATAGAGGTCTTCCCGGAAGCTTCCCTCACTCACAGCTTTCAACAGATCCACGTGGGTGGCGGCCAGAATTCGTACATCCACGGGCTCTTCCTGATCCGAGCCCACCGGTTTTACCATGCCTTCCTGCAACACACGCAACAGCTTTGCCTGCAAGGCCAGAGGCATCTCGCCAATCTCATCCAGCAACAAAGTGCCACCGTGTGCCTCTGTAAACAGACCTTTCCGAGCCTGGCGCGCCCCGGTAAAGGCACCGGCCTCGTGGCCGAAAAACTCACTTTCCATGAGTTCTGCCGGTATGCCCGCACAATTCACCGCCACAAAAGGCTTGGCGTTCCGCTCGCTGACACGGTGAATGGCCCTCGCCACCAGTTCCTTGCCGGTTCCGCTTTCGCCGCATATCAAAACCGCAGCATCACTGCGGGCAATCTGGCGAATTTCAGACCTAAGCCGCACCATGCTTTCATGCTCACCAATCAGGCCGAGGGATTCATCGGTGTTACTGTGTGCAAGAAACTGTTTCAGCTGTTTTGTGAGATCGGCCTGCGTGAGTAATCGCCGTATTTTCAGGCGCAGATGATCAGTAGATAAAGGCTTGGTGAGAAAATCGTCTGCGCCTGCTTGCAATGCCTCAACGGCCTGATCAACTGTCCCGAAAGCTGTAATGATAATAAAGGGCAAGCTGAGACCTTCAGCCTGAGCTGCCTTGAGTAGCTCCAGCCCATCGCCATCTGGCAGGCGCAGATCTGATACCACCAGGTCGGGTGTTTCTGCACTGAGCATTCCGCAAGCTTCACTTACTGTTCCGGCGCGGCTCACGCTATAGCCATCCAGCGCAAGCTCCTCACTCAATAACAGCCCCAGGCTGGCGTCGTCTTCCAGGAGCAAAATCCTTGCTTTGAATTGGCTCATACCCCCGTCTCCACTGGCCAGTACAGGCTCATTCTGCATCCTCCCGATTCACTGTTTCCGATTTCAATCCGGCCACTGTGCTCTTTAAGAATACTGCTGACCATCGCCAGCCCAAGCCCCGTGCCTTCCCCAGCCGGCCGGGTACTGTAAAACGGTTCAAACACTGCGTCTCTTTTCTCAGTGGCTATGCCTGGTCCATCATCCTCAACCCGCACCTCCCACTCGCTATCATAACGGTGCAGCGACAAAGCCACCTCAGCGCGAGCAGCCTGGCAGGCGTTGCGCACTACATTCAAACAGGCCAACTCCAACCTCACAGGTTCTGCCCTGATCCAGGCACCCACTTCAAGCCCTCGGCTTAGCAGGCGCTTCCCATGGCACTTCTCATCTTCACCGGCGCGGTCCAGTACATCTTTGAGGACAGCATTGAGGCTGATCGGCCGCCTTGAATCCGGCACATGGCGGAAGCAATCCAAAAGCTGCTGAATGATGGTGGTCATTCGCCCCACCTGGTAACCGATATCATCCAGTTGCCGTCGCTGTTCATCCGTGAGGTCATGGCGAGCCAGAATGTTTGCGCGCCCCTGAATCACGTTCAAGGGTGCGCCAAGCTCGTGGGCAACCCCGCCCGCCACTCGCCCGATCATGGCAATCTTTTCCTGATATTCCAGGCGCTCGGCAAGTTGACGCTCTGTGATCACACGCTGCTGTATTTCCTCTTCTGCCCGAGCCATGCGCTGGCCCATGTCCCGAACACCACCATATATCTGCCGCAGCTCGCGGGGGCCAGATGGTTCCGCGTCAAACTGCCAGTTGCCGGGTGCCAGCTCACTCATAGCGCTTAACAGGCGACTGACATGGCGGCCGACGGTTCCATAGTGCCCAAGCACAACCACCAGGATGATTGTTATCGCAAGCGCAGACCAGATAGACACAGCCCAAAGGCGGCTTGAGGCCAGCAACTCATGAAAATCACTACGCTTGCGGGTGATTTGCAGCAACCCCTGTATTCGGCCATCGTCGGCCACCAGAGGCGTAAAGTGCGAGAATACAGATTGCCCATCTACCCGCCGAAAGGCCCCGCCAAGCTCGCCACTGTTAATGACCTGCTCAGCGCTGGCGCTGTTCCCTACATCTGTATCTGCCAGGCCGAGACTGGCAATCCGGGCTCCGCCTTTATCGAAAACCGATGCACCGGACACGCGACCAATCCGGAATATTGATCTCAGAGAGTCGCCTATAACCAACTCATCGTTTTCCTGCATGGCTCGGGAAAGGGGGCCGCTGGCAGCTCGGGCCACCAGCTCCAGATCTTCCTGCAAGCGGTCGTTCAGAGCTTTTTCTACAGCCCCAAACCCTAGATATATGGCAAGGCCACTGATGACCAGCAAGGGGACGACAATGCTCAACACCAGGGTGAGTTGTATTGACCCAAATACTTGGCCGGCGCTTCTGAGAGACGGTTTCATTCAAGCTCCAACTACATAAATGCCACACTCTTCTGCCACATGTGACATTTCGTCTCAACCTTCATTACGCAGGATTAACCACAGAAAACTATAAACCTATGATTTATAAACAATAAATAAAATATACAGAAACTGGCACGAGGCTTGATATGTCTTTGGTGAACGCAAATCAAACAGGAGAAGTCGATTATGAATATGAACAAGCTACTCGTATCCATTACCGCATCCATTGCCCTACTGGCAGCAGCGCCCACAATGGCTGAGCAGAACCCTGTAGCCACCGGAGGCTCAGAAGGTTACTCAAACCCTGCAGCTGCAGGTACGCAGAACACCCATTACAACGACGCCGAGCTGAAAAAGTTTATTGAAGCGCAGGAAGGCATTTCAGAAGTGCGTGAAGAGTACATAGACAAAATTGAATCAGCGGACTCCCAGCAGGAAGCTCAGAAACTGCAGATGGAAGCTAACGATCAAATGGTATCGGTCATTGAGGATTCAGGAATGGATATCCCAACCTATAATGCCATTGCAACCGCCTACAGCAGCGAGCCAAAGATCCGTAACCGTGTTGACGCGCTGATGTAAGCGCGGGTCAAATCCAGACAAACTGCTCGTCAGTTTAGCCCCGCCAAGCGGGGCTTTTTGATTTGCCTAGCCACCATGCCTCAACTCAATCTGCCACAACCGGCACAGAGACAAATTTCACATTTTGCCGTGCCAGCTCTGCAGAACCTCGAGCTGTAAGCTCGGATACAAACTGGAACTGCTCTTTAGGATCAAACGGGTAGGCCTTCACCCGGTAGTGCATGCCCCAAGGCTTATTAAACACAATCACCAGCACTGGCTGCCAGGTTTTGGTTCGCGGGCTGGTAAACGCTACATCCCGAAGCAAATCACGAACCTGGCTGACATCATGATTAGCCTCCAGATAAAAGTCTGCCGTGCACATCAGGTTATCTGTGCCGTCGTTTCCGTTGGCAATCAGGGAGTTCCACAGCTTATTGTGAGGAATGATCACTACCGTATCGTCAGGTGTAACAATCTCGGCAGCCCGCGTATTGATGGCTCGTACTACGCCGTATTGGCCATCGACCTCAATCCAGTCACCTGGCCGGTAAGGCATTTCGTACAAAGTAACAATACCGGCGATCAGGCTGTTGGCGTAATCCTTGAAAGCAAAGCCAAGCGCCAGAGCAAGCGCCCCGAAAATGGCCACCATATTTTCGAACGACGGTTCCACCAAAATCGGAACTACAACCGTGATCGTGGCGAAAATAATCAGCAATCTGAGTAAAGGAACAGAAGCTAAAAGGTATAGGCGCGGTTTACCACCCAGCTTCTCCGCAACCCGGGGAAGCACCTTCTGCACCGCCACTATGACAAGAGACGCAATAATGATAACGAGTAACGCCTTTAACAGCGCCTGACTGGTTATAGAGGCAAAAGCAGACTTGATTCCAAGATCATCGATCATAACAACTCCTAGAATTGATCAAGCGGAAAACCCCAACCCTGCAAATGCCGCCTGACGGTGGGATACCCGATAGCTGTGACTTGCCAGCGCCCATCAGTCTCATCACAGGCCGCCAATTCTGCACGCTTTAACCGTGATAACACCAAACTCAATTCGTAGGTGGACACACCAGTAACCAACTCCAGGGAGGACATATTAAGACCGTTGTGCAACAACAATCCATGCAGAATAAACCCGGTCACACTCTCCTTGCTTTGGGGCATGCTTGGCAGGCTTAGCTTACCTAGCGGAACAACCCAGCAATCCGCAGCCCGGCTCTGTTTTTCAGTTTTTTCATCAGCCTCATCCAGCTTCGCCTCGTCATCCGGCTTGGCCCGCAGGGATCTCTGCCAGATTGCCAAAGCCACACCGGGATTACCGCGTGATGTAGCGGCCAGGTCGCGCAAGAAAGAACTGTATTTGCGTTTTTTATTGCTTTTAGTTTTGTCTTTTTCAGCCAAAGGCAGCACGTAGAGGCCATCGCCGGTCATTCTTGCAACTATCTCAGACCTGCCTTTTCCCGAAGCCAGATAAGTAAACCAGACGCCAAGGCGCTCGGCGTCCATGGGCGCGGGAGTCCAGGGCGACATCTGGGCGTTCTCAAGATATTGTCCCCAGTATCGCCAACACCAGCTTGAGCAACCCAAAATGCCTGCGCCTGTTTCACCAATGGCAATTCTGCGAAACAACTCCTTCACCAGAGCCAGCCCTGACAAACTCCGCAGCCAGAAATCCGCAAGCTCCGTAATTACCCATGGGGTCGACAGATCCTGTTCATCCCACCAATCACAGGCTTCCTTGGCACTAAATGACAGGGTATCCGGCGGCCCAATGATGCGCCATTTTTCACCACTTCCATCAAGTAACCCAGGCTCTGCGAGTTCTTCAAACCGGGCGAGCGACTGCTGCAAACCAGAAAAAGGGGGTGCCACCAGGCACACAACTTCCCGACTCAGAGAGCCCTCGGAACGCGCTTGTTGCACGCCGCTGGCTATAGCTTCTGCCTGACGGCCATAATCCGGCTCCGGAGCCAATCGCTTTTTTTGAATACCGGACAGCTCTGGCAGATCGTCCATGCTTTCAAACGGATCTTCAGCTTGTGAAACCCCGGCCTGCAGTTGAGAGAGGGCATACTGAATAGCGTCTTTTAGTGAACGCCGCACCGATGTTTGAGGCAATGTCCATTGATCAGCGGAAATTAATCCTCCAGGAAGACAAGTGTCCGCCGATTTATCGTTGATTGTATCCTTCAAAAAAACAGCTCCTGCATGACCAGCGGCTAACCTGCTTATTCAGGCACCAACCAGCCGTGTTCGTGGGAAAGGCCCAGCGCAGACTCGCCTGCAATATCCTCAATCATGGCAGAAAAACGGTCTTCAAACCCCCATGGTGGATTAACAACCAGCATGCCGGAACCTGTCATGCCTCGCTCCGGGGGTGTTTTCAGGTGTACTTCACTGCACCAGACTTTGCGCAGTGGGCTGTCTTTCACAGCTTGCTTCAAAGTAGCTTGCAGACCACTGGTAAGCACGGGATACCACACAAGATAAACACCGTGTCGGCACTTCTGCCATGCTTTTTGCAGCGTCGCAGCAACATCGGAATATTCGGATTTGATTTCATAGGAGGGATCAATCAAAGCCATCAGCCTGGGTTGTGCCGGCGGCAATTGCCTCAACAGCCCTTTCAGACCATCTTCATGCATCACCCGAACATTTTGGTCAGCGGCCCAACCGGCGAGTTGGCTACTTTCCGTGGGGTGTAGCTCAAATGCTGTCAGCGAATCGCCAGGGCGCAAAAACTGGCGAAACCAGGCTGGGGAGCCGGGATAAACCGTTAACGCACCCTCTCCCGCATTGAACCGGGACAACACTTTCAAAACCGACTGCCAATCTCCGGAAGATAAGCTGTTCCGGCTTGCCCACAATTTTTGTACGCCCAGGTCCGCTTCCGCAGTTTTCCGTGCGCGGTCGCTCTTGAGGTCATAAATGGCGCTACCAGCGTGGGTATCAAAACAAGCAATAGCGGAAGGCTTCGCCTGCATCATAGACAGGGCAAGTGTTAACGCCCCGTGCTTCTGAACATCAGCAAAGTTCCCGGCATGAAAGGCGTGAAGATAACTCAACATAAATCAGCTCCCGATAAACAGAAGCTATTAAGCCCGAGCGCGCACTCCCAGTGCAAGAGAGCGCTGGAAAAAGCGCTCTCGAGCCAGGCAAGACAGTAGAAGCGGCGCGGTGCAGCCGGATGTCAGCCAGAACGGCTAGTGTTGGGAGGTGGCTGGCCAGAACCGCAGCTCTCAGGTTGCCCAGCGACAACGCTGGTTTTATCAACCGACTTACGAAGCGACTGCCACGCTGAGAAAACACTCTTTGAAGAGCCTGCTAGCCTAACCACTGATCCGCTCATACTTTTCCCCTGATATAAGAGCACGTTCAAATCAGAATCTAGCATCACAAATCGTATTTGCAAATGATTATCATTAAAATTTGATATCACGCTTTTTTTGACCAGGCCACGCTAAAAAACGCCAGAACACTCTTGCGCTGAAAAGCCTCAACAAACATAATTGCGAACGATAATAACTCCTATTACCATGCTCATTTCTAAAATCCCGGAGTCCTCAATGAAGACACTTTTTCGACCGGCCGCTCTTGCGCTCGCTGTTGCCGCCACAATAGGTGCTGGCTGCGCCAACACCACCTCACCAGAGGCAGCAGACTCCCAACCAGCCACCAAAATGTCGGTTGTAGAGCACTATGCCGACGTAGCGCATGCCGGATATGAAGACGCCCTGATTACTGCCAAGGCACTGAACAAGGCTACCGACCGATTAATTTCCGACCCTACTGAAGCCAACATGAAAGCGGCCAAGGAAGCCTGGCTCGCAGCTCGTGTGCCCTACCAGCAAACAGAAGTGTTCCGCTTCGGCAACGCGATTGTGGATGACTGGGAAGGCCAACTGAACGCCTGGCCTCTGGATGAAGGGCTGATCGACTACGTTCAGGCCGACGATTACCAATATGAGCTCGGCAATGCTGGCGCAACCGCCAATATTATTGGCAGCAAAAGCATCAATGTTGGCGGCGAAACCCTCGATGTAACAAACCTCACGCCAGAGTTGCTTGCTAACCTGAATGAGATTGGTGGTTCGGAAGCAAACGTGGCCACCGGCTATCACGCCATTGAATTTTTGTTGTGGGGACAAGATCTGCACGGATTTGATCCTGGCAGTGGCGAGCGGCCAGTAACTGATTATGCAGCCGGTGCCGACTGCACCAACGGCAACTGCGACCGCCGGGGTGAATACCTCGACGCGGTAACCGACCTTCTGGTGTCTGATCTGGAGTGGATGGTTGCACAGTGGGCACCAGGTGCCTCTGACAATTATCGCAGCCAGCTTATGGCCGCGGATGCCGACGAAGGCGTGCAAAAAATGCTGTTCGGCATGGGCTCTCTGTCCCTGGGTGAGCTGGCTGGTGAGCGCATGAAGGTGGCCCTTGAAGCTAACTCATACGAAGACGAGCACGACTGCTTCAGTGATAACACACACAACTCCCACTACTATAATGGCCAGGGCATTCAGAACGTCTATACCGGCAACTACCGTCGTGTAGACGGCAGTCTGGTATCTGGCCCTTCGTTGTCTGATCTGGTAGCGCAAACCAACCCTGACCTGGACGCCCGCCTGAATGCCCAGCTTGAGGCATCCATGAGCGCACTGGGAATGATGAAGGCCAAGGCCGAATCAAGCCAGAACCCCATGCCCTTTGATATGATGATTGCACCAGGAAATGCAGAAGGAGCAAGCATTGTGAATGGCGCGATTATGGCATTGGTAGAGCAAACCGGCTCCATTGAGCAAGCAGCTCGGCAGCTTGGCCTTGAAGCTCTTTCGCCAGACGACGCAGGCCACTCTTTCTGAAAGTAAACAGGAAAGAAAACGATACCCGGGGGCGAGCGCGGCCCCGGGTAACAAGGAACACGATATAGCCATGGAAAGCCCGCTTTGAGAAGAGCGGATTTTCCATGGCTTATTCAATTATGTGGAACAAATTAATGACCAGGACACAACTCATCACGGGGCTGCTGATTTTCGGTATCGGCCTGCCCATTCACGCCGCCTCCCATGCGGGCTTTCCGTTGCAGGACTCCCCCAATACCGGCGGCGATGGCACGGTTGAGCAGTTCGACACCAACGCCTACTCCCTACCCCAAGGCAATCTTTCCATGACCAAGCGCCTGGACTTCAGCGTTGGTAACAGCTTTTTCCGTAACCCCTGGGTTGAAGCGCCGGCCAGCACCACCGCGCGGGATGGACTAGGCCCTTTATTCAACACCAACTCCTGCCAAGGCTGCCATATCAAAGATGGTCGCGGCCACCCGCCCGCTGCTGATGAAACAGCTGTGTCCCTGTTCTTGCGCCTGGCGGTTCCAGCCGACCCGGGAGTAGACGCAGATATTCTGCTTACCCAGGGTTTTAAGCCGGCGCCGGTGTACGGCAGCCAACTGCAAACCGCTGCCCTGCCCGGTGCAAAGCCTGAAGCCGATATGGTGCTTACATGGAACCCGGTAACAAAGACCTTGGCTGACGGCACCATAGTGGATCTGAGAGAGCCGGTTTACCGGATAGAGAACCCCAACTACGGTCCTCTGCCCGAAGATCTTCTGATTTCCCCTCGGGTCGCGCCGCCTATGATTGGCATGGGGCTGCTCGAAGCGATTCCGATCGCCGACCTGGAAGCCCTGGCCGACCCGCAGGATGAGAATGGCGATGGCATTTCCGGCAAGCTTAATCTGGTGTGGGATCTGGAAACCAAACAGACAGTGCCCGGCCGTTTTGGCTGGAAAGCAGCCGAGCCCAATGTACACCAGCAAAGCATGGGCGCCTTTGCCGGCGATATGGGGCTAACTTCCAGCCTGAAGCCATCTACTGACTGCACGCCTGAACAGGAATGTGACCGCTTTCCCGACGGTGGCCAGCCGGAAGTGAGCGACAAGATCGCAAACTTTGTCACCTTCTATGCAAAGAGCCTGGCCGTACCCGCTCGACGCAACATGGAAGATCCCGCAGTCCAGAAGGGTGCGCAGCTATTTAACGAAACCGGATGCGCCGGGTGTCACACCCCCCGACATGTCACAGGAACAGACCCGGAACGCCCTGATTTGAGCAAGCAGACTATCTGGCCCTATACCGACATGCTGCTGCACGATATGGGACCTGCCCTTGCCGATGGTCGCGATGAGTTTTTGGCCAACGGCAACGAATGGCGCACACAGCCACTCTGGGGCATTGGTCTGGCGCAAATCGTTAATCCGCAAGCCGGCTTTTTACATGATGGCCGAGCGCGCACTCTGGAAGAGGCCATCCTGTGGCACGGCGGAGAAGCCGCTCCGGCGGTGGCGCTTTACACCGGGTTCAGCGCCGAAGACCGACAGGCACTGATCGATTTTCTGACTTCTCTATAATGGAGCCCGACATGACGCGACTGGCACTGACCTTCTTACTCGCCTCATCGGTGGCCGTTTCTCCGCTGGCGGCGGCAACGGCCAATAATGCAGATAGCCAAACTATTGAATACCGAAAGCAATGGCACAGCGACGTTCTCACGGGCTATCAGAACCTGGCGACACAAGGCCAAGCTCTGTCCAGCCAGGCGGCGAGCTATTGTCAGGCCCCCTCGCCGGAAGGGCTTGAGCAGACAAAGCAGGCCTGGCTGGAGGCATTTCTGGCCTGGCAACAGGTTCGTTTTGTGGATTTTGGCCCGGTAGAGCAGGGAAATCGCGCCTGGCAATTCCAGTTCTGGCCGGATCCGAAAAACCTCGTGGCCCGCAAGGCTTCCTACCTGCTTAAAGACGAAGCGCCGATCACACCTGAAAAAGTCAGTGAATCCGGCGTCGCCGTGCAGGGCTTCCCAATGGCGGAGTATTTGCTGTACGACCAGGCCTTCGCTAACGGCGAAGAAGCACTGCCAGCCGGGCGCAGCTGTAAACTATTGGTTGCAGTAACCCGACATATCGCCGACAACGGCCAATCCTTGGCAAATGACTGGCAGGGTTTTCAGAGCAACTACCTTGGCAGTGATCAGTACACAGATACAACTATACGCTCTGCCATGGCCGGGCTGGAGATTCTTGAGGAGCGGCGCCTGGCTACGCCAATGGGCCTGCGCGGTAACGGTAAACGCTCAGTTTACAGCGCCGATGCCTGGCGAAGCGAAGCCAGCCTTGCTGCCATGGGCGCCAGTGTTCAGGGACTCAAACAGAGTTTCCTGCCAGCCTTCTCTAAACTCCTCACAGATCGGAAACAGCCCGATCTCGCCGAGCAGATCGCACAGCAGTTCGACGAAGTGCTGGCTAACTTTCCGGAACTCGACCGCCCGATGGCACCCTTACTGGCTGACGATAACGGATACAAATTGCTGCAAAGCCTATATATCGACATCACTCAGCTGACGTCACTGGTAAATGACCGTGCAGCCGTTGAGCTTGGCGTGGTGCGTGGCTTTAATTCCAGCGACGGAGACTGAGGAGAGGTCCATGCCTGAACTGACTCGCCGAAGCTTCATTAAATCCGCCCTCACTGGTAGCGCTGCCATCAGCCTTTCCGGCTGCACCCTGCTGCCCCGCAAAGCGGGTAACCAGAGCCCTCAGCAATACACCGGCGCTATAGGTCTGCAAGACAACCGTTTTGCGGTAAGCGCCATAGCGCCAGATGGCAGGATGCTATGGCAATCCCCGGTAGGCTCTCGCTGCCACAGTGGCTGTATCCGACCGAATACCGCACAAGTGGTGTTCTTTGAGCGTCGGCCAGGCTGGGCTTTCTATGTTTTCAATAGCGAATCAGGCGATCGGCTGCACCGCATTGAAGCCGCTGAAGGCGAACACTTTGTGGGCCATGGTGTGTTCTCACCTGACGGCCGTTTCCTGTACGCTCCAGCCAATCGTTATGAACCCGGGGAAGGTATTATTGCGGTGTACGATAGCCAACGCGGCTATCAACGAGCCAACACTTTTGAGCTGAACGGCATAGGTCCACACCAGGTCACTATGCACCCGGACGGCCAAACACTGGTCGTTGGGTTGGGCGGCATTCTTACCCACCCGGATTACGACCGCATCAAGCTCAACCTGCCCACTATGAAGCCAGCGCTGTTGATGATGGACAGGCTCTCCGGCGACATTCTCGCCCGGTTCCAGCCGTCACACCATCAACTCAGTACCCGGCATGTGGATGTTGCTCAAGACGGCACTGTTTATGCCGCCTACCAATATCAGGGGCCAGCTCATGAGCTGCCGCCACTGGTTGCGCGTTACCGCAACGGACGCTACGAAGAGATCGACTTTGGTGCGGCCACTCACCGGGAGCTGGGTAATTACATCGCCAGCATAGTGGCTCACCCTGAAAACGACCTGGTTGCCATCGCCTCCCCGATAGGTGGGACAGCGTTAATCTTCAACAGTCGCTCCGGGAAAGTAATTGAAAAGGCTGCCATCCCGGACTGTGCCGGTGTTGAAGCTTTGGCCGGGGGAGACTTTTTAGTATCTTCAGGCCGCGGCAAGCTGGTTCGCATGGGCAAGGGAAAACCGGCGGAAGAAATTGCCAGCATGCCGGTTCAGTGGGATCATCATCTGGTATGAACCATCGCTAATCTGCATTCCGGGGTACTGGGGTGCCGGCCCGGCTGGTATCCTTGGCTATCCATTTTACGGAGGGCAGCGGCTTGTCCCAGCAACAAACACCAATTCAGAAAAACTCCTCTTCCAACGCGGGCGACCAGACAGGTAACGGGCTCTTCGAACGACCTGTCGACCGGCTATACAGCCTGATCGCCAACGAAGAAGACGCCCGGGTATGCAAAGACATCCCATCCGAAGCCTGCAATGTGGTGCCACGCAACTTCTTCCTGATTCTGGCAGCCAACGTACTGACCAAGCTGGGCGACTTGTTAATCAGCCCGAAAACCGTGCTTGCCTGGCTAATGAGCGCCATTGGCGCGCCGGCTCTGGTGGCCTGGCTCGTTCCCATTCGGGAATCAGGCTCTATGGTTCCCCAAATGATGATTGCAGCTTGGGTTCGCCGCAAACCGGTGCGCAAATGGTTCTGGACACTTGGCAGCTTTGGACAGGCCATCAGCGTGACTGCCATGGCTGCTTGCGTCTGGTTTCTTGAGGGCTATACAGCCGGCGGCGGCATTGTCGCTGCGCTGATTGTATTCTCCCTGTCTCGGGGGTTCTGCTCCGTGGCCATGAAAGATGTTCAGGGAAAGTGCATTCCGAAAACCCGCAGAGGCAGGCTCTCCGGCCTTGCAGCCACTATCGGTGGCACAGCGACGGTTCTGTTGACGGTGATTTTGTTCAGGGATCAGGGCGACCCGACCATCGCATTTTATAGTCTGCTACTTTTGCTGGCAGCTGCGCTCTGGGTGATTGCGGGAATTCTGTTTGCAGGCGTTGAAGAGCACGAAGGTGAAACCGACGGTGGTGGTAACGCCCTTACCGAAGCGTTCAAAAGCTTGTCATTACTGAGGGATGACGCGCCCTTCCGTAACTTTGTGATTACCCGCGCTCTCTTGCTGTGCTCGGCTCTGGCATCGCCCTATTTTGTGGTGCTGGCTCAAAAAGAATCGGATACAGGTTTAATGCTTGGCGTGTTCCTTCTGGCAAGCAGCCTGGCCAGCTCCGTATCCGCCAGTTTCTGGGGGTGGATGGCAGACACCTCCAGCCGACGGGTGATGATTCGTGGTGCGGCAATCGCCAGTGCTGTGTGCTTGTCCGTAGGGCTAACTGCCATGTTTGTAGGCACTGGTGTAGGCAACGGCTGGTTTTACCCGGTGGCATTTTTCGCACTCAGCATTGCCCACGCAGGCGTGAGACTGGGCCGGAAAACCTATTTGGTGGATATGGCAGGAGGCAACAAACGCACAGACTACACGGCTGTGAGCAATACCGTAATCGGGTTTTTGCTGCTTGCTACCGGAGGACTAACCGCACTCTTGTCGCTGATTTCCAACGCTGCAGTGATCGTGGTGCTTGGGTTGATGGGGCTGGCCGGAACCCTGAGCGCGATTCGCCTGAAAGAGGTAACCAGCGGCTGATGCACCAGCCGCTTGGTCGTTCACGAAAAATCGCTAGATGGGTGCCTTGCCGTCATTCAGTGCCAGGGCACCTTTCACGATGCGAAATATCACCCAAATGGCGGTACCCATAAGAATAAACCAGCCGACAATAATAAAGCTGGTCACCACTCCAATAACTGTCCACAACAAGCCGAGCCAGAAGGTTCTGATCTGCCAGCGGAAATGCGGCTCCACCCAGGTGTTACGAACATCATCGAGCTTCACGTAATTGATAATGACGCCCACCAAACCGGTGATACCCCCCAGAAAAAACGACAACCCCTGAAGGATGTAAACAACCACCGCCAGGTTGCGTGCGGGATCAGATCGGCGCGCCAACTCATCTTCACCAGCAGGAATATATTCCGGGTCAGCCAAGGCACTTCTCCTTTATCGATATGAACTGAAAGCTTATCACAGGCGCCGGAACCGATTTGACGCTCATTGGATCAGTGATTATCCGGACGGTACCCAAGCCGGAATCCGCCCCAGTGCCGCCCGTTCACGTATACCGGAACAGAAAGATCGTGCATGACTTCGCCAGTGTCGCGCCGGTAGGTTTGCAGCAGCATGTCTTCGGTATGGCTGCCACAGCGTATTCCTGTGCGGTCGTTAAATAGTCGCTTGCTGCGGCTGCGCATCAAATCCGTAGCTGCATCTCCGGTAGGTGCATGAGCAAACTCACGATTATGGGTAGGCACATAGCCATCCGGGGCCGCAGCAATCGCAAACACCAATGCGGGATGGGAACTCTTCACCGCTTCCTGCACCTGTGGCAAAAACTGATCGGTAAAGGCATCGAAGCTGCTTGAATACTTTGCAGGTTGAGTGCCAGGGATCGGCTTTCTCGCCGAATCAAACAGAGCATTTTCTGTCAGCTTGCCATCACGTACCGCTTGCTCAAAAATCTGGCCGATCTGACTGGCACCAGCGCGGGCCTGGTCGTAGAAGAACCTGTGGTAGCTGGAATCACTATTCATCGCAAACGCTGCATTGGCGACTTCCGCAAGCTCCATCAGTGTTGCAGCCTGCTCTGCAAGCGAAGCAACGCTGGTGTCACTTTCAGAGATCTGATCACGAACGGTTTCAATAGCCGTGAATACATGACCCAGGCTGAGTTCGTTGTTCTGATCTATCTCTGCAATACGGGCAATCTGCTGTTGAACCCGATCGGACTGATCGCGTATCTGATCCAGCCGCTCGCCAACACTTTCCACAGACACCAATCCCTCTTCAACGCTGCGGGCAAGATTTTCTATACGGGTGACAATTAAAGCTGTATCGGAACGGATTTCCTGCAGCGTTTCCGCTACTTCGCCCGTCGCCTGAGCTGTGCGACCAGCTAATTGACGGACTTCATCCGCAACCACCGCAAAGCCACGTCCCTGATCGCCCGCACGAGCCGCTTCAATGGCTGCGTTGAGTGCCAGCAAGTTAGTCTGTTCCGCGATGCCTTGAATAGTGCTGGTTACGCCCTGAATTTTGTTGGACTTGTCGTTCAGCTCCTGAATCAGACGCAGGTTTTCACCGGACTGCTGATGCACCAGGCGTATGCTATCGATAGCACTGGTGAGCGCTTGACGCCCTTCCGTGCTGGCTTCACGATTTTGCAGCGCCATAGTGGCCGCTTCTGTAGCCTGCTGCGAAGACTCTCTTACCGTTTCAGTAATCTGACCGGCATACTCTGCCATCTGTGCGGTTTCCTGCACCTGCAAATCCAGTCGCAATTTGAGCTGGTCGGCCGCGTAAGATACTTGCGCGGCAGAGATCGCGTTTTTATCAGCATTACCAGAAAGGGCTTGCGCCAAAGTCCTGCCTGTTTGAGCATTAGCAAGCAGTTGCTCACACCGGGCTCTCACCGGGTGATTCTCTTCCAGAGCTCCCTTGTTCAGGCCTTCCAAACCGCGATCCACTGGAGCCAAAACCCGCACAACCAGATAGGCAGTGGCGGCAACAAGGCCGACAACCAGCCCTATAGAGAGAGATGCAGGATCCAGACCTAACAAGGGCGCCACCAAAACACTGACAACCGCAAGAATAATGGCGATTGCGACCCCCCAAAATACCGCTGCACGATCAAGCAACCCCATAAAAACCTCGACGTTGTTATTATTTCTGATAGGTACACAGTTATCCGGCCAATTTAGAGTCTAAGGAATTGAAACGGTTTGATAACTCATAGTTCGGTCTAGTTTAGTTGATTAAGGCATCGGCCACATTGAGCATTTCTTAAACGAAAAAACCGAAAACCCGATGCGCCTTTTTGCTCAGGCGATCAGGTTTTCGGTTTTACCTGACTCTATACAGCTCAGGCGCCAATCACGCCCTTATCATCACGGACCACTATTACGGTCGCATCCCGTGGGTGATCGCCTTCGTTACCGAAGGGCCAGTCCCTGGCTGGATGCTGAATGTTCACGAACATGGTTTTAACATCCGGCGTAGTTACAACCCCGGTCACCTCGCAACCTTGCGGGCCCACGAAGAAACGACGGATATCACGGGTTTCAGGGTTAGCCGCCAGCATCATGTTGTTCTGATACGGCGGGGCGTCGGAACCATCGGTTTGAATCCAGAGGCGGCCATTGTAGTCAAACCACAAGCCATCCGGGCTGTTGAAGATATTGTCATCGGTCAGTGACACAGCGACATCTCCATCGACAACCGTTTCTGTCCCCTGCTCTCCGGCAAACACGAAAATATCCCACTGGAACTCTGATGCAGCAAAATCATCACCGCCTTCACGCCAGCGAATGATATGACCGGTGCGGTTTTCTGCCCTGGGGTTCGCAGCGTTTACCTGCTCCTCAGTGCGCCGGGAGTTATTGGTCAGGGTGAAATAGACCTCACCTGTATTAGGATCTACCGCTCCCCACTCCGGGCGATCCATTGGCGTCGCACCGGCAATATCGGCTGCGAGCCGGGTATTCAGGAGCACATCTGCCTGGTTCTCGAATCCGTCAAACTGGACATTTCCAACCAACGAGCCTTGCGCTGCCTCAACACTGGCCGCGAAGCCTGCATCGTCAAGTGACAAAGGCAGCCAATCGCCAGAGCCGTCTTCGTTATAACGCGCAACGTACAGAGTTCCCTCATCCAGCAAGTAGCCACTGGCGGTTGCTGCATAGTAGGGCCGCGAAGATACAAACTTGTAGATGTACTCGAAGCGGGAATCATCACCGGAGTAGCACACAACCGGCTTACCTTCCTCTACCGGCGCAAAGATCACACCTTCATGGCCGAAACGGCCAAGGGCAGTGCGCTTCTGGGGCTTGCTCTCCGGCGTGAATGGGTCAATTTCTACCATGTAGCCATAGGTGTTGGCTTCGTTTCGATAATCGTCTTCAGCACTTTGGGCCGTGGGGGTAATGTTGAAGCGCACGTATTGATCATCCCCGCCCTCAGCAAGCTCCCAATCGTAGCGGCTTGCACCACCAACGCCATGGCGGGTCTGTTCCCGAGGCTTGGTTTGGGAGCTATTGGCGAAATAGCCGTGCCAGTTTTCCTCTGCTGCCAGATAGGTTCCCCAAGGTGTCGGGCCCATAGAGCAGTTGTTCAGCGTGCCCCGGGTTTGGGTGCCGTTCTTGCTGAAACGGGTCGAGAGCTTCTGGTAGCCCCGAAGAGGGCCACGAATATCCATCTCGGTGTTGCCCGTAACCCGGCGGTTGAAGGGGCTTCCGAAGACTATGTCCCAGTCACCTGTGCTGTCTTTTTTGATATGAACCACCGAGACACCGTGAGCAGCCACTTCCTTGCGTACCTCATCGGCAGGTCGCATTCCATTTGCGTTATAGGTGGGGCCATCGGGGTGAAGGGCAGCCTGATTTATGTACTCATGGTTCATCACCAGCAGCCCTTCATCGGAAGAGTTACCGCCAGTCTTAAAATCAATCGGGAAAAAGTGCAGGCCATCGTGATGCATGCCTACTTGTTGTTCCTGATCCGCTCCGGAGTTGGACGCGTCTGCCCGAAATGCAGGATAAGAGCCGGTGATTGGTGTGCCCCAGGGCAAAAAGGCTTTGGTGGAGTAGCCGGCTGGCACTACAACCTTGTTTGCTGAGGAAACGGGTATCGCTGCGAAGCCCAATTCCGTTGCACTGCCTTCACCCGGGCCTGCACTTCCATTGCCCCCATTGCTGCGGTCATCGCTATCGCTGTCACTTCCACAACCCGCAATCCCGAAACCCATAATGCTGGCCAGTGCCGCGCCAACACCGCCTTTCATCAATGTGCGTCTCTGCATACGTGCAGCCAGTACGTCCTGGAATGCGCTGTTGCCTGAGTGGTTTACAACGGGTTCGTAGTCGGGATCCAGGTAATTGGAATCAAGGTCGTGCTTGGCCATATTTTGTCTCTCTCAGTCTCTCGCTGTGTACAACAAACGGGGGTTATCGAGAGGACAGTGTCGGTGGGGCAGATGACAATGCGGAGACAGTAAAACGACAGAACCGTTAATCTTTTCTGACAAAGACTAACGGTTCTGATGAGCTTTGGCTGAAACACTCCGGCGCAGGTGTTACGCGCCAGAGTTGAGACATGATTACTTAGTCATGTCGTCATAGCCTTCTTCCATGGCATCGCCAGCTTCTTCTGCGGCTTCACCCATTTCATCACCGACATTCTCGGCACCTTCCTTCATTTCGCCGATTACGCCTTCATCCTGACCCGTAGCTTCTTCATAGGTCTCTTCCACAGAATTGCCCGCGTCTTCCACAATTTCTCCAGCGTTGTCCGCGGCCTTCTCAAAATCAGCTCCTTCGTTGTCATCGGAACTGCAGGCAGCCAGACCTAAAGTCAAAAACATAAGAAGAGCGCTGAGAGTAAATTTATTCATAACATATCCCTCTGTTGGTAAACATTTGTAACCCTGCACAGAGTACGGCCATGACCGGCGCCACACAATTACCTGCTGATTACTCTTTGTTTAAGCAACCACTCCCAAACGGTGTGAGGAATCCGTCCTTGGCCTGGCGACTTGCCTGCAGCGCACATTGTCATTCTGGGCCAACCTCCCATTCATCACGCCACTTTGTTGCATTGCAACATTGTCCGACATAAATTTAAGGCATATGCACCGCAACGGAGAAACACCATGAATGTCAAAACCCCTGACGCTGGAAAGTGGAAAGACCCAAAGCGCTATCTCTGGCTACTGGGCCCTGCTCTGCCCGGCATAGGCCTGGCCGCCCTAACCGGCTATGCGATAGCACCTAAAAAGCTCAAGTTTCTGGCTTGGACAGGGCCGGCGTTGGTACATGGAGTTATTCCCGCGCTGGATCGCGCCATAGGTGAGGACCAGAGTAACCCACCCGAATCAGCGGTCAGTTCGCTGGAGCAAGACAAGTATTACAACCGTATTGTTAAGGCATTTATCCCTACCCAATATGCAATGACTGTTATGGGCGCCTGGCTTGCCAGCCGCAAGAAGACGCCCATAGAGGACAAGATCGGCCTGACTCTGACAGTAGGCGCAATCAATGGTGTTGGCATTAACACCGCGCACGAGTTGGGCCACAAATCCAATAAGCTCAACAAGCTGATGGCTATGGCCGCGCTGGCACCCACGGGCTATACGCATTTTGTGGTTGAGCATAATTTTGGCCACCACAAGCGCGTGGCAACGCCGGAAGACCCTGCGAGCAGCCGCATGGGTGAGAGTTTCTGGAAGTTTTTGCCGCGCACGGTGTTGGGCGGCATGAAGTCTGCGGTGGAGATTGAGAAGGCGCGTCTGGCTCGCAAAAATAAGAGCTTCTGGTCTCTGGACAACGAGTTACTGCAGGGCTGGGCCATGAGCGCGGGTTTCTTTGGTGCAACAACTTTGCTGTGTGGCCCTCGTGCGGTTCCGTTTCTTGCGGCTCAGGCAGTTTATGGTGCGAGCTTGTTGGAGAGTGTGAACTACATTGAGCACTACGGGTTGCTGCGTCAGAAAGACAAGAATGGGAAGTATGTGCGCACTCAGCCGGAGCACAGCTGGAACAGTAATCACATTGTGACGAACCTGTTCTTGTATCAGTTGCAGCGTCACTCTGATCACCACGCTCACCCACAGCGCAGTTATCAGGCTTTGCGTCACTTCGAGAATGCTCCGCAGTTACCTGGTGGCTATGCATCGATGCTAATGCCGGCTTATGTGCCGCAGTGGTGGTACGAGACCATGGATAAGCGGGTGATCGATCACTACGAGGGTGATCTGGGCAAGATCAACTGGGACCCGGATCGTAAGTCGGAGTTGATGACCAAGTATGCGGATTATGCTGCTGAGGTGGCTGCCAAGGCTGCGGCGCGGCGGGAGGAAGCTTCTGGTTCGGCTTCGGAGAAGGCTGCCTAGTTTTCAGACTCTGGAGTGGGCCGCCGGTGGGCTCTGTCTCCCAAGACACGCTGTGAATACATCCCTGTACGCTTGACGGCAGCATCCATGCTGCCGACAGTCTTGGGAGACAGAGCCCACCGGCAGCTTCAAGCCCCTGCTATCTGCCTTATTTTCCTTTGAACACTGCATCTCGCCGTTCGAGGAAAGACTGAATACCTTCTTTCACATCCTCGCTGGCCATGACTGGTTGCAGATCCGGGAACAAGCGCTGTTTTGCTGCTTCCTCGCCTTCGCTTACGGCGATTTTGGAGGATTTCAGGCTGCCGCGCACACCCAGAGGCGCAGCACTGGCGATCTTCTCGGCGATTGCCAGTGCAGCGTTGAACTGCTCGCCCGGCTCAACCAGTTCCTGTATCAAGCCCCACTCGTAAGCTTGTTCGGCGGTCCATTCATCACCGGTGAGCAAATAACGCTGAGCGTTGCCCCACCCGATTTCCCGTTGCAGGCGGATAGTCGCGCCACCGCAGGCGAAGATGCCGCGTTTGACTTCCAACTGAGCAAAGCGGGTTCCTTTCGCTGCTACGCGAACGTCTGTGTTCAGCATCATTTCCACACCGCAGGTAAAACAAATGCCCTGGGCAGCGAACACCACGGGTTTGCTGAGGCCGTCGCCGGTTATATGGAACGGATCCAGCTCACCATCAGCCGGTTCTATTCCCTCACCGTTTGAAAACACACCTGCCCAATCATCCAGCTGCAGGCCGCTGGTGAAGTGATCGCCTTCGGCATACATCAGCCCCACTCTCAAATCGTCGTCGTGCTCCAACTGGTAATAAGCCGCAGCGATTTCGTGGTACATGGCGCGGTTCATGGCGTTCATTTTTTCGGGGCGGTTTAGCCCTATGAGCAGGATGTGATCTTGCTTCGTTACCTTAACCAGTGACATTGGTGACACCTTTAGTAAACAGCTGTTGCATTTAACATTCGGGAGCCATCTCCAGAGCTTGAGCGCAAGCGGCGGGTGGCAGCTCCCGGGAATGTCGGTGGCCATGGATGGCCACCGTCAAGCCTTACATGGACGTACTTGCAGGCGTTTCCCGGGAGCTGCCACCCGCCGATTGAGCCTACTCCAAAATCAGAACCACTCAGCCTTCATGTTCAAACAAGTGTCATCCATGTTTCGCAACAACACCAAGTCCTGAGCAACTGTTGGAAGTTCCCAGTGGAAAAAGTACTGAGCGGCCTGCAATTTGCCCTGGTAGAAATTCCGCTCGTCGTCGCTGTTAGCAGAAGCCAGCGCTTGTGCCGCAGCATTAGCCTGACGCAACCACATCCAGGCCACGATGATGTGACCGAACAGGTGCAAATAGCAGGAGGCATTAGCAAGGGTTTTGTCCACTTTGCCACTCATCAGGGACTTACCCAGGCTTTGAGTAACCTTGACTGCCTGCTGCAATGTTTCGCTCAACGACAGCGCCCATTGTTGACAGCGATCGGTGGTCGCGGCTTCCAAGTCGACCTGCATTTCCTGCATCAGCAACTGCAAGCCATGGCTTTGGTCTTGCCAGATCTTACGGCCCAATAAGTCCAGCCCTTGAATGCCAGTGGTGCCTTCGTGGATCGGGTTCAGGCGATTGTCGCGCCAGCACTGTTCCACCGGGTACTCGCGGGTGTAACCGGCACCGCCGTAGACCTGAATCGCCAGGTCGTTAGCCTTCGGGCCATGTTCGGAGGGCCAGGTTTTGATGACCGGCGTGAGTAAGTCGAGCAACTTGCCAGCTTCAATACGCTTCTGTTCATCCGGGTGGGTGTGCTGATCGTCCATCAGACGCGCGCCATACAGGCAAAGTGCGACTGCACCTTCGCTATAGGCTTTCTGGGCCAGCAGCATACGGCGCACATCTGCGTGATCAATAATCGGCACTTGCGGGCTTTCCGGGTTCTTTTCAGAAGCCTTGCGGCCCTGCAGGCGGTCCTTGGCGTATTCCAGGCTGTGCATGTAACCACGATAGCCAATCACCGCTGCACCAAAGCCTACACCTACCCTGGCTTCGTTCATCATCTGAAACATGTACTTCAGACCCTGATGGGGTTCACCCACCAGATAACCGTGGCAAGGCGCATCGTCACCAAAGCTAAGCGCCGTAGAAGTAGTGCCTCGGTACCCGAGTTTATGTATCAGGCCTGCCAGGCTTACGCCATTGCGGTCGGCGGGATTACCTTCACTATCTACCCGGAACTTGGGAACGATAAACAGGGAAATGCCTTTTACTCCGGCCGGTGCGCCTTTGATCTTGGCGAGTACCATGTGAACGATGTTCTCAGTGATGCTTTGCTCACCACCGGATATATAGATTTTTGCGCCTTTGATCAGGTAATGGCCATCGTCCGATGGCGTGGCTGACGTGCGAATGTCCGCCAGCGACGACCCGGCATGGGGTTCGGTCAGAGCCATGGTTCCGCTATAACGGCCGCTGAGCATGTTGGGCAGGAAACTGGCTTTCTGTGATTCGTTACCAAACACGCGGATAAGGTTTGCAGCGGCTGTGGTCAGAAATGGATAACCTGCAGTACCCGGGTTAGCGGCTGTGAAAAAACCGTTACAGGCCGCCATCACCGTCTCTGGCAGTTGCATACCGCCCAATTCGTAGTCATAACGCCCTGCAATAAACCCGGCTTCTGCGTAAGCATCAAATGCCACCTTTACTTCAGGCAGCATTTCCACCTGGCCATTAACGAACTTTGGCTCGTCTTTGTCAGCCGCGCTGTTGTGATTGGCAAACTTCTCTCTGGCCATTTTATCGGCGGTTTCGATAACGGCATCGAAGGTATCGCGGTTGTGCTCGTTGAACCGGTCGCGGCTGAGCAGGCTTTCGGTATCGAGAACTTCGTAGAGTTGGAACGCCAGATCGCGGCGATCTATCAGAGTGTCGGTCATTTATGCAGCTTCCTGGTAATTGGCTGGAGCATTTCTTTAATTGTGTACAGGCTCTCACAACCGGGTTTTTCTGGGAACCGGCATTTATGACATAATCATGGCCAATACTGCCAAATACCTGTGAGCTTTGGCTCCCGGGTGATGGTGGTACTGCTTCGCCCTGACTCAGTCGTTCGGCCGGGAGAATTCGTGCAAAAGGTTTCAATTATTGGATTTGATGGTGCTTTAGCCAGTGCCATCACAGGTGTGATCGATTTATTTCGCTTGGCTGGCGTTACCTGGGCGCGGATTCATGGTGAGCAACCTGAACCACACTTCACTACGCAGCTACTAACGCGCAACGGCGATCACTGCCGGTGTATTAACGGCATCACTTTGGTTTCGGATGGAAGTTGGGAAGATCTGGATGCAGAGAGTGCCGATCTGGTGATCGTGCCGACCATCGGTGCACCGATTGATCAGGTGCTGGCGTCAAATCCGGAACTGGTTACCTGGCTTGGCCAGTTCAGTGTCCCGAACCCGAACAGCGCCGGGCAGGTTCAGTTAGCGAGTAACTGCACCGGGGCTTTTCTGCTGGCTGAGGCGGGCTTGCTCAACAATAAAGAGGCCACCACCCACTGGGGCTTCAGTGACAGGTTTCGCCAGAGCTACCCGCAAGTAAATCTGAACCCCGAAAAGCTCGTAACAGTAGATGGCCACATTGCCTGTGCAGGTGGTGGCATGGCTTGGTGGGATTTGGGTGTGCACCTTATAGAACGTCGCGCAGGCGCTCAGGTCGCCCGGGAACTGGCGAAGGCGTTTGTGATCGATGCCGGGCGTAACAGCCAGGCACCCTATAGCGCACTTCAAGCCAAGCGTTACCATTCAGACTCAGTAATCCTCAAACTGCAAAGCTGGCTGGAGGAAAACTACGGCGAAGACATTAACCTGCAGTCCCTTGCCGCTTTCAGTGGCCTGACTACCCGCTCGCTGATGCGGCGATTCAAGGTAGCCACCGGCGAAACGCCCAAAAGCTACCTGCAATCTATAAGAATAGAGGCTGCCCGCAGCCATCTGGAAAACTCTCGCTTGCCTGTGGAGGACATTACCCGGCTGGTGGGCTACGAAGATGTCAGCTCGTTCAGCCGTCTGTTTCGCAAACAAACCGGGCTGGCTCCTGGTGCCTACCGGTCCCGATTCGGCAGATAGTGTGCTGACTGCTTGGCCCAGGTTATGCATCAGATGACTCAAGCGGCCACCGGCCGAGTGTTTCCGTAAACTATACTGACAGGTGTCATGTGGGAGAAACGCGCCATGAACGCACCGGCTCAACAAACCCGGACTGAAGTTCTCAGCAGGCTGTACACCATGAAGCTTGCACAGATCGAGAAGGCGTCCCATCAGGGCGATAGCTTGCGCAGCATGGTTCTGGAGGCGGAGGCCGAAGCCATTTTCAACGCGCTCAAATCCGCCAAATAACGTTTCTTTGGCAAATAAAGATCGCAAAACAGGGTCTGACTGTGCCCCTCCACGTCACATAAAAGCATCCAGACTCCAATTGATTGATCACAAGTCGACTTGACCTGCGAGCCCGGGCACGTATTATCAATGGCCAGGTTTTACTAACGGAGCAACCATGACCGCAAGGTCCGTCGGCTGCAAGCAGACCAATCGCCCCCCTCTTACCGCTGACATCGCGCGGCATCGTGGGCGTTTACCCTACTTCCCGGATCCACCAGCCTTTCGCTGATCCAACTCCCGCTGCCCAACCACATCGCCTCCATGCGACCTGTGCAGGGTGACCGATGGGCGTCTAGACTCAAGCTCATAAACCAATTTCATTCATAAAAAGAAAATCGCTAACGAGGCTGCGATGTCGCTACCGCTAGTTGTATTACTGCCGTTTCTGGGGGCCATTGCGGCGCCCTTATTTGCCCAGGGCGGGCGAACGGCTATCGCAATAGCATCATCCGTCCCGGCACTGATTGCGCTGGCGGCACTGTTCCCCCACTGGTCTGTTCTTTCAGCAGGTGGCACGGTGCTTCACACATACGAGTGGCTGCCGGCACTCGGGCTCTCCTTCAGCTTTCGCCTTGATGGTCTTGCGCTTCTGTTCGCACTGCTGATACTGATCATCGGCCTGCTGGTTATCATCTACTCGCACTATTACCTGAGCGCCAAGGAGAACGTAGCCAAGTTCTACTCCCTGCTTCTGTGCTTCAAAGGTTCCATGCTGGGCATTGTGCTTTCTGGCAACCTGCTGTTGATGCTGATCTTCTGGGAACTCACCAGCCTGACCTCTTTCCTGTTGATCAGCTTCTGGACCCATAAGCAGGATGCTCGGCGTGGTGCCCGGATGGCTCTGGCGATAACCGGCGGCGGCGGGTTGGCCCTGCTGGCCGGCATTCTGCTTATCGGCAATATTGTTGGCAGTTTTGAACTGGATGATGTGCTTGCCGCAGGCGATCTCATCAAATCCCATTCGCTGTATCCCGTAGCCCTGACTCTGGTTTTGCTTGGCGCTTTTACCAAATCTGCCCAGTTCCCGTTTCATTTCTGGCTGCCTCATGCCATGCAGGCGCCCACACCTATCTCTGCTTACCTGCATTCGGCCACCATGGTAAAAGCGGGCATCTTCCTGATGGCGCGCCTGTATCCGGCTTTGGCGGGAACCGAGCAATGGTTCTATATGGTCAGTTTCACCGGCATGGCCACATTGCTTCTTGGCGCTTATTTCGCCATGTTCAAACACGATTTGAAAGGCTTGCTTGCCTATTCAACAGTTAGTCATCTGGGCCTGATTACGCTGCTGTTGGGCATGGGCACTCAACTGGCTGCGGTTGCCGCTATATTCCATGTAATCAACCATGCCACCTTCAAGGCTTCGCTGTTCATGGCCGCAGGTATCATCGACCATGAAACAGGCACCCGCGATATGCGGCGAATCAACGGGCTTTGGCGTTATATGCCCCATACCGCCACCCTCGCCATGGTGGCAGCCTCTTCCATGGCGGGTGTTCCTTTGCTGAACGGTTTCCTCAGTAAGGAAATGTTCTTTGCCGAGTCCCTGCAGCTCAACCTGCCTGGCCTCTGGGCCTGGGTGCCACCGATTGTTGCAACCCTGGCGGGTATTTTTGCCGTTGCCTATTCGGCCCGGTTTGTCCACGACGTATTCTTCAACGGTAAGCCGGTAGATCTACCCAAATTCCCGCCCCACGAGCCTCCCCGCTACATGAAGTTCCCAGTGGAGATTCTTGTGTTTGCCTGCATCATGGTTGGTGTGTTCCCGACTATCTCCGTTGGGCCTCTGCTGTATTCTGCAGCTTCAGCAACCCTTGGCGGAGAAGTACCAGACTATCAACTGGCGATCCTTCATGGCTTTAACCTGCCACTGCTGATGAGTTTCCTCGCTTTCTTTGGTGGCCTGCTGATGTACACCCAGCGCCAGCGCTTTTTCGACTTCCATGCTCAGCTTCGGGAAGTCGATGGCAAGGCGGTATTCGAGTTTGTGGTCTCGAAGATTGAAGACATGGCTCATAGCTTTACTGGGTGGCTCGAAAACGGCTCATTGCAACGCTATGCCCTGCTTCTGGTGGTCAGCGTTATTGCGGTAGCCATAATGCCGCTTGCGGAGAATGGCTTTTATATTGGCGAGAATGGGCTTAGCCCTGTGGATTGGCCCACGGGCACTGCCGCCGGCGTGCTGATCGTATCCGCCCTGGCAACAGCAACCTGGCACCGGGAACGCTTTTACGCACTCGTACTCCTGAGCGTGGTAGGCCTGGTTGTGGCCTTGGGGTTTGCACGCTTCTCCGCACCAGATCTGGCCATGACGCAGCTCTCTGTGGAGGTTGTGACCATTGTCCTGCTGATGCTGGCGCTATACTACATGCCCTCCTGGACCCCCATTGAAAGCTCTAAAGGCCAGCGCATCCGCGATATCCTGATTGCACTGGCTGCAGGTACCGGCATGACCCTGATCACCCTGACCATGCTGACTCAGCCCTTCAGCTCCATTTCAGAGTTCTTCCTGGAGAACAGCAAACCCGGCGGTGGTGGAACCAACGTCGTTAACGTAATCCTGGTCGACTTCCGTGGCTTCGATACCTTGGGCGAGATTACGGTGCTGGCTATTGCGGCGCTCGGCATCTACGCCATGTTGAAAAACACAGCACTGACTCCCCCTCCGGGAGACGGGTTGGGGCATGCCTGGACACGGGATCACTACCCGCTGATGTTGCGGCAAGTGGCCCGTCCCATGCTGCCGCTGGCGCTGATGGTGTCTGCCTATATCTTCCTGCGTGGGCACAACCTGCCTGGGGGCGGCTTTATTGCTGGTCTTATTACCTCCGTAGCGCTAATTCTCCAGTATATAGCCAGCGGCATGGTGTGGACCGAGGATCGCATTCCATTCAGGTACCACAACGTAATTGGCCTCGGTTTACTGTTTGCCACCATAGCGGGTGCCGGCAGCCTGGCGTTTGGCTATCCGTTCCTGACCACTACATTTGGCTATATCAACTGGCCTGTGGTGGGCAAATTCGAAGTTGCCTCAGCCTTGGTGTTTGATCTGGGTGTTTATCTGGCAGTGATTGGCGCAACCTTGCTGGCCCTGGTCAGCATCGGTCGGCTGTCGCCTCACTCAGCCATTAAAAGCAAAATGGAGAGCGCGTAATGGAACTGTTATTTGCACTGGCCATCGGTGCCTTAACGACTTCGGGCGTCTACCTGCTGCTTCGCGCTCGCACCTTCCCTGTGATCATGGGGCTGACACTGCTCTCCTATGGTGTAAACCTGTTCCTGTTCGCCTCCGGGCGGCTCGCCACAGGCCAGCAACCCGTCATCGGAACAGCCGCGAGCTATTCAGACCCTTTACCACAGGCACTGGTGCTCACGGCCATCGTCATTGGCTTTGCCATGACTGCGTTTCTGGTTGTTTTGTCACTGCGCAATCTGGCAGACAACGAAAACGACCATGTAGATGGTCGGCGCGAGACTGCCCCACCACCTTCAAAACTTGAGCAAGAGGTAAGCGGTAAATGACTCACTGGCTTATCGCTCCTATTCTGATTCCTCTGCTCGGCGGTATTCTGCAAGTATTTATGGGCTATGCCCCTATCAGCTTGCGCCGCACCTTGGCCATTGCCACGACAGTGTTAATGCTTGTTTCCGCAGTTGTTTTGTTGGCGCTTGCCAGCGATGGCAGCTACCGCGTTTATGCATTCGGCAACTGGCAGCCACCCTTCGGCATAGTTCTGGTGCTCGACAGGTTGGCAGCCTTGATGCTGGTGCTAACCGCGGTTCTCGGCCTGTTCTGCCACATTTACGCGAGCGGCGGCGCAGATGAAGGCAACCGCCAGTTCCATGGATTGTTTCTGTTCCAGTTGATGGGCCTGAACATTGCCTTTCTCACCGGCGATCTATTCAACCTGTTTGTTGCCTTTGAGGTTCTGCTGATTGCCTCCTACGGATTACTCATGCACGGCGGAGGCTCCTCGCGCACAGTGGCCGGGCTTCATTACGTTGTTCTGAACCTGGCCGGTTCTGCCCTGTTCCTGATCAGCGTAGGTATGATTTACAGTGTAACCGGCACTTTGAACATGGCGGATCTGGCGGTAAAAATCCCACAGGTGACGGGCAACAACCTGAACCTTGTGAAGGCCGGTGGCATGATGTTGCTGGTTGTTTTCGGCCTGAAAGCAGCCATCCTTCCATTGTGTTTCTGGTTGCCAAAAGCTTACGCCAGAGCAACGGCCCCCGTCGCAGCCCTTTTTGCTGTCATGACCAAGGTGGGCATTTACGCCATTGTAAGAATTTACCCGCTGATGTTCGGGGATGATGCCGGCGAACTTGCCAACCTTGGCATGGACTGGCTCTTCCCTCTGGCACTGGTTACCTTGAGCATGGGTGTCATTGGTGCTTTAGGCGCTGACAATCTGAAAACACTGGTCGCCTGGCAGGTGATTATTTCCGTAGGGACTTTGCTTGCCCCCATCGCCCTGGGCTCTGAAGCTGGGCTCTCAGCCGCTCTATTCTATCTGGTGAGCACAACCTGGACGGTTGCCGCCCTTTTTCTTGTGTCCGAACTGGTCGCAAGCCAAAGAGGCGCGGCAGGTGACAGCATAGTGACTGCACCCAAAATGCACCACAGAACCTTCCTGAGTGTGCTGTTCCTTATCGGTGCTGTAGCCGCTGCCGGCCTACCGCCTTTGAGTGGCTTTTTCGGCAAGCTGCTGATCCTTCAATCTGTAGAGCCCGGTGCAGAAATGGCTTGGCTATGGGGTGTGTTGCTGATTGGTGGTTTCCTAACGCTTATTGCTTACAGCCGTGCGGGCAGTATCGTTTTCTGGTGGAATATAGATGGCCATCTGGAAACCCCGGAACCCATGAACAACAGAGTTGCTATCTCTACCGGCATCCTGACCTGCCTTACAATGCTGATCGTGGTTTTAGCGGGTCCCCTGAGCGACTTCACTCGCGCGACTGCAGAGCAGGTGTACGATAATCAGGGCTATATCAACATCCTGCAGACGCCTGTGCATATTCCTCAGAACCCATTGGTGGGGGAGATAAACTGATGTTTGATCGCCTAAGCTTTCCTCAACCCTGGCTGAGCCTGATTCTGTTCATCACCTGGCAGATACTCAGCGATGGCGTATCCGGCGGCAGTGTTGTGCTGGGCCTTATTCTGGCCTGGATAATTCCCCAGATAACTCACGGATTCTGGCCGGAACGCCCGGCGTTTGTGAAAACCTGGCGCATGCCGGGTTACATTCTGCGTGTTCTGAAGGATATTGTGGTGGCGAGTTTTTCTGTGGCCTGGCTGATTCTCAGCCCCCGCACGCCAAGACCGGCTTTTATCAGCTATCCCCTGACGCTTGATCACCCACTGGCCATATCCATTCTTGCCAGTACGATTTCACTCACTCCCGGAACAGTCAGCGCAGACGTCAGCGATGACAACCAGACGCTGCTGATCCATGCGCTGGACGCAGGTAGTGATCAGGAGGTTATTGACGCCATTTACAACAGCTACGAAAAGCCGCTGATGGAGATGTTCAAATGATCACTACTGCCCTGTACCTGACCATCGCCATGGTGACCCTGGCCGCGCTGCTTAACGTGTACCGTTTGGTCATAGGGCCAGATGAGCCGGATCGCGTGCTGGCGATTGATACGCTCTATATCAACGCCATTGCCTTGATTATCCTGCTGGGCATCACTCTGAGCACCCGCATGTACCTTGAGTCTGCTTTGCTGATCGCGGTTATGGGGTTTGTCAGCACCGTAGCCATGGCCAAATACCTCAAGCGTGGCAGCGTAATTGAGTAAAACCGGAGATAATTTATGAGCCCTTTTGCAGAATATGCTATCTCGGCCTTGCTGCTTTTCGGTGGTGTTTTCACTCTGATCGGCGCAATTGGCCTGGCACGGCTACCAGACTTTTACACCCGGCTACACGGACCAACCAAGGCCACCACGGTGGGCGTTGGCGCTATCATGCTCAGCTCGGTTATCTACTTCACAGCCATTGGCGAGGGCATTGGCATTTCAGAAGTTCTGATTACTGTGTTTTTGTTTATGACGGCCCCGGTTAGCGCCAACATGCTGGCTAAAGCTGCGATGCACATAGGCGTTAAGACAATGGAGGGCACAGAGGGCAAACCCTGGGAGCAATAAGCACAGAGCTTGAAAACCCTTGTAAGCTTCCGATTTTTAATAATTTATGTCAGATTGACCCAACTTCTCAGACAACACTAAAAACAGGGAAAAAGGATTCGACATATGGCAAAGACACGAGTTTTACCTGCTGCTGAAAATGCCTATCAATACCCGCTTCTGATTAAGCAGTTACTGCTTTCAGGACCAAGGTACTCGCCTGACCAGGAAATTGTGTACGCCAACCATAGCAAGTACACCTACACAGACCTTGTCGAACGCATTAATCGCTTGGCCAATGTCCTCACCGATGCGGGCGTAAAACCAGGTGATACCGTAGCGGTTATGGACTGGGACACACCTCGCTATCTTGAATGTTTTTTTGCCATTCCTATGATCGGCGCCATCCTGCACACCATCAACGTGCGTTTGTCCCCCGATCAGATTGTTTACACAATGAACCACGCAGAGGACGATGTGGTTTTGGTGCATGATGACTTCCTGCCAATTCTGGAAGGGTTACAAAGCGAAATCACGACCGTTAAGACCTACATCCAGCTTAGCGATGAAAAAACGGCCAAATCCACAAAACTCGACACCGCTGGCGAATATGAAGCACTGTTAGCCAGCGCGGCCACAGAGTTCGACTTCCCGGATTTCGATGAGAACAGCGTAGCAACCACCTTTTACACCTCTGGCACTACCGGTAACCCCAAGGGTGTGTTCTTTAGCCACCGGCAACTGGTGCTCCATACTCTGGCAATGACCGGAACGCTTGCCGCCTACGACGAAGCGCCACTGATGCGCTCCTCGTCTGTTTATATGCCGGTAACCCCCATGTTCCATGTTCACGCCTGGGGCGTTCCTTACGCTGCCACCATGATGGGCATCAAGCAGGTATACCCTGGCCGCTATGAGCCAGAACTGTTGGTTGATCTGATCAAAGAGCACAAGGTGTCTTTCTCCCATTGTGTTCCAACTATTATGCAAATGCTGATGGCCACAGAATCCATCAAAACAGCAGACCTGAGTAACTGGCAGGTATTGATTGGTGGCAGCGCAATGACCAAGGGTTTGTGCGATGCAGCGGCCAAGCTGGGTATTCGCATGTACACCGGCTATGGCATGTCCGAAACCTGCCCTCTTCTCAGCGCAACCCACCTGAAGCCAGAAGACCTTGAACTGCCACTGGAGCAGCAAACAGCCAAGCGGATTAAAACAGGTATTGCCGTTCCCATGGTGGAACTGGAAATTGTTGACCCTAAGGGCAACCCGGTGGCCCACGATGGCATCGCCCAAGGTGAGATAGTTGCCCGGGCTCCCTGGCTTACCCAGAGCTACTTTAAAGAGCCTGTCAAAGGCGAAGAACTGTGGAAAGGCGGCTGGCTGCATACGGGAGACGTTGCTTCCATGGAGCCGAACAACACGCTCACCATCAAGGATCGCATCAAGGATGTGATTAAAACAGGCGGTGAATGGTTGTCTTCCCTCGATCTGGAAAGCCTCATCAGCCAACACCCGGCTGTGGCTGGGGCTGCCGTTGTTGGCATTCCGGATGAGAAGTGGGGGGAGCGGCCCTACGCACTCATCACCTTGAAGCCAGGTGTACAGGCAACCCTGAAAGATATTCAGAGTCACCTGCAGAAACATGTTGAGAGCGGTGAAATCAACAAGTGGGCAATACCCGAGCAGATGGATTTTGTTGAAGACATACCAAAAACCAGTGTTGGCAAGATCAACAAAAAACTGATTCGCGATCAACTGCAGTAATCTGATTCAAGATCCAAATGGCCCGCCAGGTTTTCCTGCGGGCCATTTTTGTTTTTCTCCGTATAATCCCCTGCCTTAACTCTTTCTCAACTTACCGCTTAAAACAGAGTTCTAGCATCATGATGTCGAAGCTCCGCAACTGGATTTCCAGCCCAAATGGCGTGCGTAAAATAATGAACGTATACGGCCCCTATGCGGGCGCCGGGGTCAAAGTAACTCACATTGCGGATGACTACCGCACAGCATCAGTAGAGATGAATCTGCATTGGTACAACACCAACTACGTGGGCACGCACTTTGGTGGTTCGCTCTACAGCATGGTCGATCCCATGTATATGTTGCTGTTGATGAACAACCTGGGGAAAGACTACATAGTTTGGGATAAATCAGCCTGCATCGATTTTATTCGCCCCGGTAAAGGCAAGGTAACAGCGCACTTTGAGCTGACAGACGAGCGCCTGGAGGAAATTCGCACTGCCACTTCAGGTGGCGACAAATTTCTCCCCCAGTGGGATGTAGATATTATTGATGAGAAGGGCGAACTGGTCGCCCGGGTTAACAAGGTTCTATACGTCAGAAAGAAACGCTAAAGCCCTGAAAAGCTGAAGTCCACTTCTGGCTTCCGGCCATCAACAATATCTGCCAGTGCGGCCGCCGAGCCACAGGAATGAGTCCAGCCCAAGGTGCCGTGGCCGGTATTCAAATACAAATTGGCGAAGTGGCTTTTGCCCACATAGGGCACATTGGAGGGTGTTGCTGGCCGCAGACCTGTCCAGAACTCAGCCTGATCCCAGTAACCGGCTTCGGGCATTATCTCTGCGGTTCTTCGCACAATTGCACGGCAGCGTGTGTAATTAAGGGTGCGGGTATAACCGCTCAGTTCGGCAGTTCCCGCAACGCGAATGCGGTCACCGAGGCGTGAATATACCAGCTTGTACTCGTCATCAGTGAGGCTCACACTGAAGGCAGCCTCTTCGTTTTTCACCGGTACAGTTATGGAATAGCCTTTCGCGGGATAAATGTTCAAGCTCAACCCAAGCTGGCGAGCAAGCACTGCACTGAAACTTCCCAAGCTCAGAACATAGGCATCTGCCCTCATGGTCTGGTGGTGACCGTCTTTCAGCACATGAACTCCGAGAATACGCTCTCCCATTCGTTCAAATCCAAGAATGTCGGTGTGATAGCAGAATTCAACGCCCACTTCCCGGCATCGCTCGGCCAGTCCTTGAGTAAACTTGCGCGCGTCACCAGATTCATCTTCCAGCGTGTAGGTTGCGCCCGCTATTTGGTCCTGTATGTGCTTGAGCCCCGGTTCAATCTCTACGGCTTTCTTTGCATCGATAACCTGCCGATCACACCCCAGTTCTCGCATGATACGCGTTGGTTCGAGGGCCCCATCAAATTCCGCCTGATTGGTATAAAAGTGCAGTATGCCTTTCGTGACCTGATCATACTCAAGCCCCTGCTCCTGGCGCAAAGCCTGAAGCTGGCTCCGGCTGTAGGTACCAAGATTCACCATCTGGCGAATATTATGGGCCGCTTTTGCAGAAGTGCACTCAGTCAGAAAAGACAGCGCCCAGCGCCATTGTGCTGGATCCATCCTTGGCCGAAACAAGAGAGGCGCATCGGCTTTAAAAAGCCATCTCAGTACCTTCAAAGGCGCGGAGGGATTCGCCCAAGGCTCAGCGTGGGAAACGGAGATTTGCCCACCGTTTGCATAACTGGTTTCAAGCCCTGCCTGGCTCTGCCGGTCTATCACCGTTACCTGATGCCCCTGCTTCTGCAGAAACCAGGCAGTAGTTATACCAACAACACCTGCGCCTAAAACCAATATGTGCATGCCATTCTCCGGTTAGCCACCTGAACGTTTAACAACCCAGCCTTTCTGTTCCAGAAGGGGCACAAGCAAATCGCGATGATCACCCTGAATCTCTACTACGCCGTCTTTAACGGTGCCGCCAGTGCCACACTTGGCTTTAAGCACCTTTGCGTAGGCTTTAAGGTCTTTGTCATCCATGGGGATACCGGTAACCAGAGTAACACCTTTGCCTTTGCGCCCTTTGGTTTCACGACTCACCCTTACAACGCCATCACCTTCAGGGCGCTGAGCCTGACGGCAAGTACAGTCCGAAACCGGGTTACGGCATTCAGGGCACATCCGCCCCTGCTCGGTTGAAAATACCAGCCCGCCTGTTGATTGCTTTGCCATTTGTCCTCCCTATGCCCGGGCCCTTGAAGCTTTTGCCTCCATAGGCGCCCTGTATATTTTAGTCCAGATCAGGAGGATACTTGGTGAACATCTCGGCAACCACTTCATCAATGAGTTTTCCGCGCTTTTCAGGGGACTGCTGTTCATTGAGGTAACGACGGCTGGATGCACGCCAGACAACCTCCTTCGAACTTGTATCTACCAACTCAACCACCAGCTTGCCTTCTTTTACTTCACGCACCGGTGGTGGTGACGAAATTCCCCAGCCAAAGTTACCAGTACCAAAGCCTAAACCCACACCAACGCCAGATTGCTCAAGGCGGTCCTCTTCCACAATCCGCCAGCTAACCAGAAGATCTGCTTCCGGCTCCGCCACCTTGCGCATGGATTTAATATTCAACTCTCGCTCAACTGCATTCTGCACACGGCTTCCATCAAGTGAAATAAATGACGTTTCACCGGTATCGGGCATGAAAGCCCAGGTTGAATAATTGCCAAATACCGCGGCTGAGTTGTAATCAGTCACCACATTACTGGCACACCCGGTTATTAACAGTGTCACCAGTGCTGCCACCAGAATACGAGCCATTGTTTACCCCCTAGTTTCTTGGAATCCTGGTGTCAGTATACGCGCAAGACACTTGTCCGATGCATTTTTTGCCGATTCATGTTTCGAAACTGTAATCCAGTTTATGCGCATCACAAAAGGCGCTGAAGGCATCAGCCTGATCTTCCGGAACAAGGACCCGCGCGGTCACAGATGCACCATAGGTAACCGCGCCCAGTTCCACAGAATTGACATCACACCAGTGCCGAAGCGGCTGTTCATCCGCAAAGCCCATGACAACGTTAACCGGCCTGACCGGCTTGTGAAAGACCCTGCCCACTTCGGAGAGCACACTCTCAGCGGCTCCCGCATAGGCCCTAACAAGGCCTCCTGCGCCGAGTTTTATGCCACCAAAATACCGTATCACCATAACCAGCACGTCACCCATATCCTTGTGCTGTATCACGCTCAGGATCGGCTTGCCTGCGGTACCGGAAGGCTCGCCGTCATCATTCATGGCGGCTTCTGCTGCAGAACCCGGACGGCCTATCTGATAAGCCCAGCAGATGTGACGGGCATCGGGGTGATCCTGGTGCGCTTTCTCCAGCCAGGTCTTCACTTCATCCCGGGAAGCCACAGGCGCAATCCGGGCAATAAAGCGGCTTTTTTTGATTTCCGTTTCGCGCTCTAGGTAGCCAGCAGGAACGGGATAATCTTTTTTCATGGAGCTGCCTGTGTTTTGATTAATCCGCCGCAAATACGGGCAAGCGAGCAACAACCTGCAAACCGCCACGCTCACTATTATGTGCGGTAATTTCGCCGTCATGGGCAAGAATTATGTCTTTGGCAATTGCCAGCCCCAACCCCCATCCCTGGCCTCCCCTGGATTTGTCCGCGCGAAAAAACGGCTCAAACAGGTGCTCGAGAATGTCTTCTGCAACACCCGGCCCCTCATCCTCAATCGTCAGGCTTATCCAGCCTGCCGACAAGCCCAAAGCCACATGAACATTCTTGCCCGGAGGGGTGTAATCCAGAGCATTCTGCAGAATGTTGTCAAATGCCCGCTGTAACAGACCGGCATCACCCAGCACAGTCACCCCGGTGCTTTCTGGCATTGAATCCAGCTTGCACGCCACGCGATGATGCTCGGCATAATCGGCCGAATCCCGCAAAACCTGATTCAGAAGGTCCACCGGACGCAACGGCTCCCGCGCGATGCTACCCCCCTGTTCTGTAACCCGGTACAGCGTCAGTATTTGACCGGTCATAGTATCCAGGCGCTCGTTTTGGCGCAGGATACTGGCCATCAGCTCTTCCTCGACACCGCCTTCGCTTGCCAACTCAATAGCTATCCGCTGGCGCGCCAGTGGCGTTCGCAAGTCATGGGAAATATCCCTTAAAAGATGCTTCTGCCGATCCAGCAGGGCGCAAAGCTGATCCGTCATGGCATTAAACGCCGTCGCCAACTGGCCCACTTCGTCCCGCCGGGCTGCGATGTGTTCATCCACCCTTAATTCAGTGTTGCCACCGGCAATGGCCTGAGCTGTAGATTCCATATGCCGCATTGGCCGCGACACAAAACGGGCAATTAACCAGCAAGCGAGGGTAATCAGAATGAACGCGAGGCCCATTTCCAAAAACCGGAAAACCCGCGGCTCCAGCCACCCCTCTTCATGCATTTTCGGCCAGGCAATCAGCCTGTCCCCGTTGCCAACGTCTACGATTGCGGGTTTCTGTCGATACCAACCTGATTCCATGCGTGAGCGAATGGCCGAGGGCAAACGGTTGTCGTCGCCCGCGCTGATCATCATAAGGTGCAGGCCAAGCTCATCGCCCTGTGCTCGCAGAAACCGGTGGGCTTCCCGGCGCCCGCGGGCTTCCTGTATGGCAGACACCTCAAGCCCAAGGTCCCGCAACTCAAGTTGCCGCTCAATGGCTGCCCTCTCACGATCCAGCAACACGCGAGAAGCCAGGTTGCTCACAACCACTGTTACCGCCATGGCCAGCCAGATCAGCAAAAAGATCCGCCAGAACAAAGGCACCATAAGCCGACGTTTCATTCGACCACCCGATAGCTGTAGCCGAGACCACGCACCGTCTCTATCCGGGGAGGATCATCACTGCCCAGTTTCTTGCGTAGATTGCTGATGTGCATATCCAGTGTCCGGTCGAAAGCTTCGAGGCGACGCCCCAGCGCCCACTGCATAAGGTCTGTCTTGCGCACTACACTGCCAGCATGAGCCAGCAACACCTGCAGAATTTCGTACTCGGTGGCCGTTAGATCAAGGGGCTCATCGTTCTGGTAAATGCGTCGGTGATCCGATTCAAGGCGCAAATCACCATAATTCTGTTCTGTCTTAACGCCGGCCTTCTGATCCCAGGCAACCCGGCGCAGAATGGCATGAAGCCGGGCCACAAGCTCACGGGGGTTACAGGGTTTGGGAATGTAATCATCGGCACCCACCTCAAACCCGACAATCCGGTCTGTCTCATCACCGCGGGCCGTCAGCAACACCACTGGCAGGTGCGTTTGAGAGCGCAGCTCTCGCAGCACCTCCAGCCCACTGATATCCGGTAGCATAATATCCAGCACAACAATATCGCAGTGCTGCCCAAGTGCCAGCGTCAAGCCGTCCTTACCATTGGCGGCCTCACGCACAGTGAACCCCTGACCGCTCAAATAGCGGGCAAGCAGCTCACGAAGTTCGTCGTCATCTTCTACCAACAGCACTCTGTTCTGCATCGCTCTTCTCTACCCGGTTCAGCCCATTCAATCAGGACAAGATATATTAGCCGAAGTCTAACATGCCCCCCGGGGCCTGCCGTCTCAGGCTCAGGTTCCTTTGCAGAACCTTTACATAGCATTGACGCTCGTTTACCAAGCCATGCCGTACCATAGCGGTTAATGAATCAACCTTCTGCCGCAACGCGGCCAACCATGTGAGGAATCATCATGAGCAAACGTAAATCATCTATCATCGCCGCCGGCATTCTGGCCTCCGCTCTTTTTGCCGCCAGCCCGGCTTTGATGGCGAGCAACTCATCCGGAAACTACGGTGATGGCCAACGCGGTAATCAGCGGGACATGACTGAAATGTGCGAAAACATGCGAGAAGGCAAAGGGCGCTTCAACCATGCAGAACGGCAGGCTGAGATGGCCGAGCGGCGCGAAGCCATGGCTGAACGCCTGAAGCTAACCGACGAGCAGCGCGTAATCTGGAACGAAATTCACGAGGAAAATCGCCAGAAGAACGAAAAACGCATGAAGAAAATGCAGGACAAGATGAAAAAGCGCTGCGATAACCCTAAGAAGTGATCACAAGCCGGGTTTTGACGTAAGGTATCGGGAGCGATCAAGGAGTACGCCCCAACCATGTCAGAACCTGCAGTTTCTTCTATAACACTTGAGGCCTGTCACGCCCTGTCCGACATCCCCAGAGAAACCTGGGCGCGGCTGGCAGGCACCAATAACCCGTTCCTCCGGTATGAGTTTTTTGAGGCACTGGAAGCCTCCCAGTGCACCAGCGAAAAAACTGGCTGGAAGCCTTGCCACCTCATATTCCGGATGAATGGTGACATTGCCGGAGTCGCGCCCGCATACCTGAAAACCCACTCCATGGGCGAGTACGTGTTTGACTGGGCCTGGGCCGATGCGTACCGACGCTACGGCATGAGCTATTATCCGAAACTCCTGATCGCTGTTCCATTTACACCGTCCCAAGGGCCACGGTTACTCCTTGACCCACATCTGCGCAGTGCTCTCTATGCCCAAGGTATTCACGACCTTCTTGACACACTCATAGCCAAACTTGGCGCTCACTCCTGGCACCTGTTGTTTCCGAACGCACAAGACCAGCAACTACTCCAGCACGAAACTCAGCTGCACCGCATAGGCTGCCAGTTCCATTGGCACAACAACGGCTATGCATGCTTTGACGACTTTCTGGGCAAACTCACCTCCCGAAAACGTAAATCCATCCGTAAGGAACGCCGCCAGGTGGCCGAGCAGAGCATCACCTTCGCAAGATTTCATAGCCAGGACATATCTGACCAGGTTCTTGCTGCCTTTTATGTTTTCTATCAGGCCACCTACCTGAAACGTGGGCAGCAGCCTTACCTTACCCGGCAGTTCTTTGAGCAGATGCGTGAAACCATGCCTGAGCACCTGCATGTGATCATGGCGATAAAAGACCGAGAGATGATTGCGGGTGCCTTGTTTCTAACCGGCCAGGATACGCTCTACGGCCGTTACTGGGGCTGCCTGGAGGAATACAACCATCTGCATTTTGAGACCTGTTATTACCAGGGCATTGAACTGGCCATCAAGCTGGGTCTGAAAACCTTTGATGCAGGTGCGCAAGGGGAGCACAAACTGGTACGGGGGTTCGAGCCAGTGATCACCCACTCATGGCACGGAATCGCACATCCGGGCTTTCGTGACGCCATTGATGCATTTACCCGAGAGGAAGCAGAGCAGGTTATGGGGTATTTCGAGGAGGCTAAAACGGCGCTACCGTACCGGCAATACGACAGCGGTTGTCAGTAACAAATACCCGCGAAGCAGAAAGCAGAACGACTCCGCAACAACTACAATAAAGGCTGGTCTATACGAGGTAATCAGTGTGTCCCGGATACTGTTTCTATTGGTTTCAATGCCGTTGTGGGTAGTGCTACCCGGTTGCGCATCCACAAAGGCTGATCGGGTGGTCATGGAAGTGCAACAGCCCGATGACGGAGCCCCCCGGTTTTCAATCTGGAACACGCGCCGTGTTGCATGGCTTGAGCGCGGAGACCCGCAGGGCTTTCCCGTATTTTATGCCCACGGAAACCCGGGCTCACGCCTGGAATTGCTGTTTTTGGATGCCAAAGCCAAAGATTACGGGATCCGCTTGATTGTTATGGACCGACCTGGAATCGGGGCATCCAGCTTTGTCCCGGATTATGGCCTGCTGGACTTTGCTGCGGATATCGAAAAACTTGCAGATGAAAAGGGGCTGGATGGGTTTGGCTTAATGGGCTGGTCCAGCGGCGGCCCGCCTGTGTTGGCGACCGCCTACTATTTACCCCGGCGTGTTCGATTTGCTATCTCGATATCCGGGTATACCAACTTCGGCGAGTACAATAAAGCCCGACAGGCAATGAGCGAATACGGATTGCATGGCCCTAAGCTGTCAGAAGAGCATCCCGTATTGTTCAAACAGGCACTCAAAGTAGCCCGTTGGGCGGACCTGACTTTACCTGGCGTTTATATGGCTGTGGCAGAAGCCGAGATGGCCCCTGCAGATCAGGCCTTACTCAATGACAAGAAGCGCTCTGAACTCTTTGTCCGCAACCAGCAGGAAGCGCTGGTACAGGGCGTGAAAGGTGTGATTCAGGATCTCGAAGTGCAGTGGGCTGCCTGGCCTTTCAGCCTGACAAACATTCAGGTGCCGGTGCACATCTACCAGGGAGGGAAAGATACCTTTGTCCCTGTGGAGTTCGCGCAGCACATGGCTCAGCAAATACCCGATGCCTCACTGAGCATACTGCCTGAAAGCGGGCACCTGTTACCCCTCGATCAACAGTTTATGGACCGTGTATTCAAGGAGATTCAGCACTATATGAAAAACTGAAACCCGATATTGAAGGCGCCAATGCCGCCTGATAGAACATCATTTCAAGCGACACGGGTTAGCCAACAGAAGTCTAATGGAAGGGGAACAAGTAGTTAACCCAGGACGACATTCGCAACAATATTTTCCGCATGATTGCCACATGGTGAAAATGATCGGTATAAACCGCGCTTTGCCCAAAGGCGCCACCTGGCACAGTGCCCACATATTGCTGAAAATCCGGATCTGTAATTTCAATCAATACGGGTATGCGCCCCGGAAAAATAGCCGCCAGCGGGTTGATCAAGTTACCGCTTGCCTGAATCTGGCCCTCTGCCAGTGCGGGCAAAACGCTTTTCACTCTCCCCGTAAACACCTGACCGGGCAGACCGTTCAGGGCCACTTCTGCCTCATTGCCCGCCTGCAGGCGCAACAAGCTGTTCTGGCGATACCAGCCAACAAAGTACAGATCTTCAGCATGCACAAATACCATTACAGGCCGCAATGGCAGAGAGACTGCCATCATTCCGGGCCTCAGGGCCAACTGCGCCACGTAGCCGTCAGTTGGTGCCCGCACAACGGTCTCGCTTAGATTAAACTCTGCCTCGGCGAGCTGGGCTTGCAGTGTATCTGCTTGCGCAGTGGCCAGATCAGCTGCCCGCTGACTGCCGGCGCCACGCTTCACCAACTCCAATGCACGTTTCTGATCAATCCTTGCAGATTTCAATTGTGCGCGTATCGAATCAACCTTGAACTGAAAGGGCTCCGGATCGATCACGAAAAGCACGTCGTCTTTGTTTACCTTCACCCCACCCTGAACTTTGACTTCGATTACCCGGCCACTAACCGTTGGTACGATTGGCGTAGTGACAAAGTAGTCGCGGCTTGTTTCAGAAAACGGGTGGTTGTAATTCATGCTGAATATCAGCCCGCCAATCAAAACAACACCACCCAGAACCGCAGTAGGCACCGTCCACTTATTCAACGGGATTTTGAATATCTTGAAAATGGCAATGCACAGCGCGGTATAGGTAAGAATTAATAAAAGATCCATTAGCCTTCATCTCCCGCCGACTGGTTAACAGTTTGCTGTAACTGCGCAACTTGAACGCTCAATTTGGACATTTGAGCTTTGAGCTCGGCAATGGATGCATCCGTTGTGCTGTCTTTATCGGTTTCCGGTTCGGGCTGCACTACCCCCGCATGCTTGTTAAAGCCCCAGCCCCTGTCCTCTCTGTATAGAGTTGCCCATATCCACAAAAAGGGCCAAATAATATGCAGTGTTAACAAGCTGATCCACCCGGCTACATGAATGGCATCGGCGTGGGGGTGGCGTCGCTTTTCAGCTATGTCATAGGGGATATCGTGAATTACGATGATGCCGTAAAAAACGGTAATGGCGGCAAAAATCAGGATGCCGAGTGCAATGTAATCAAGCATGTCCGGGCAGGCTCCGCAGCGTAAACATTTGTTAATAATTCAGGCGTGACAATAGCGGGAAACGCTAAATGCCACAATCTGAAACTATGGCCCGTTCAGAAAAATGATTGCCAGATCAACAATTCAGCTGCTGCTATTCCACATTAAAGCGATACACATCTGACAACCCTCGTCTGAGTGATACGCCGCAGTGACTCAGGTGCCAACAACGGCGACGTTGAGTCACTGACTTTCTCGCTGGGTCTTTCTAAATGCCGTGCAGCAGGTGGGCCACTCAGCAAGTCTGGACGCGAGGGGGGGGCAAGGGATCTACTGCGACGAGAGGCAAAACGATGTTACAGTTCAAAAAACTCACTGGCCCAACCTGTGCCCAAAGCAGATTACGGATTCGCCCCACGCATGATGGATGCCTCCCCTTGCACGCCTTATTATGAAGCACGATGGTCGTTCTACGCGGCAACACTGGGTAACGCAGCATCTGCAGATGAATGCTTACATGACTTCCTGGATGGTAAGCCTGCAGGCAAATATTCCAGGCGCGAGCGGGCTGCAGGGCTTTTATGCTTGGATTTCTGGTGGCACCCCTCAGTATTGAAAGACGCAAAACTCCCAAGTGTTGGGCTGTCTCAAGTACTGTGGGTGCTGGATGAGATCGACAACTCTCTGCTTGACCACCTTGCACAAAGCAATCCTGAAATATTGCGCTGGGCAATCCGGCACTCAAAGCTGTTCACCCGGACTGACTCCAAGGTTCTAAATCACTTGAAGAGTTCCACATCTGGGCCTGACTGGAGCGACTTCTTCAGCGTGTGCGACCTATTGCTGAAGCAGTTCGAACCTTTCGACCAACTGATAGAGGAAGCTGAAAAGCGCTTGAAGCCTCTCTCCCTGCTCGATTTGCTTTCCTATCTCAGCATTCTGGCTTACTCATCACTGGATAAAGGTGACCACGATACACAGCAGGAGTGGGCTGTTTACGAGCGCATTATTCATCGCAAATTGCTGCACTGCAGTGAGCGCGACTTTCAGTTGACGGAGAAAACGCTTGGCAAGTCCCTCAAACACCACCTCTCTCCTTTGCTTTTTCCTGGGGCTGCATCAAAAGAGAAATGCATTACTAATCTGGAATCCGTAGCTGTCCTTGTCTCAGCAATGAAAGAACGGCTCGATTATGAGGCCACTGTTGACGCCTTCAGTTTCGATAACGAAGTGCAGTATCAATGGAAGCCTGGTCATCCTGTGACATTCAGAGCCTATCCTGATAACGCTTGTCGTTGGCAACAAACAGAAGAAAAAACACTGCTGCTATGGCATTACTGGTTACGCAGGGCTGTTGATGAGTTTGTCGCCAGTGGAATGGCTGGATCAGCCATTGGCAATCCTGAAAACCATGAAGCCAACCAACTGGCCTGGATCAAGGCTATTCGCGGAAGGCTTATCATGCAGACTGTCTTTGGTTTTAGCGACAAGATAGCGCTTGAAGATGGAGCTGAGGTGGACTTGCACCAGGTTTTGCTGGCCAGTGAATTATCTTCCGCCTTTTTTTCAGCATCGTTTTTAGAACCTTACCGCCGCTTTCGCAGTCACACAGATTCTACTATTTCCGCACTAGGGGCTCTGGCTTTTGAAGGGATGCTCGCAGGTGAAAACCGTTTCCCCATGACCTGGTCAGAACTCCCTGAGAAAATCAGGCGGATACGTAGCTGGACAGTTAGTCGTGCGCTTCCAAAAGGTAGCCCAGCGGCGGCTAAAGCGATTCTCGCGTTCTGGACTGTAGATCTACGCCAACTTTCGGCTCAGATGAAAAGTAACCCCCATGCCCCCGCTCCGAAGCTACATGAACAGCCGTTTCACAAAATAGGTCGTTACAGCTTTCAGTTTCCCTGGGTTGTAGGTCAGCAAAACAATCTGGTTGCCGCCATCAACACACTGCGCCGGGTTGGTGTCCGCAGGCCGGAACTGCGCAACGAAACTGCACGTGTTGAAAATCGTTTGGCAGAGGCACTACGCAGCCAAGGTTTTAGCGTGGTGGTGGGATACCAGCCACCCGTTAGAAACGGTGATGATGCAGGTGAAATAGATCTGATTTGCCACCTTGACGGCGTGATCCTGTTGCTCGAAGTAAAGTCCGGATTCATCCGCTCTTCAAAACATGAAGTATGGATGCATCGGACCAACACCCTACGTAAGGCCGCCAGACAGCTGAGGCGCAAGCGACATGTACTGGAGACGATACTGCTGCGGCATCCTGATGCATCACTAAAAGAGGCACTGAAATTGCCTTCAACTGATCGTGAGCTTACGCTTCATTCCTGGATCGTTGATACCTCGATCGAATGCGATGGTGAGTCGATAGATAATTTCCGGATCGTATCCCGTGAAGTCCTGGAGTTCGCACTGAAAGACCAGAAGCATTACCTCCAGCCACTGGATACGGAAACCGAACCAGAGCCGCGAACCCTTTATCCGGCGGGGTTCAGCGCACAGGCTTTTGTCGATGTCATTACTGGCGAAGTAACCTGGGAAGGCTTGTTGACTGATTGACAGCCATTTGCATGTGACACTCATCGATAACGGAAAATCTCCGTGAATTAGTGGCCCATAACTTTTAACTTGAAGGTTAATGTTCGATCCGGTCAGGAAAACTGCTTTTAAACGGTAACAACGAGACTCGCCCATGCTATTTCACTACAAAAAAAGCCAAACCCGACAAGCCATAAGCGTTGCGCTCAATATACTGGCGATACCCGTCATTCTTTATCTGTTTCAACAATTTTTCAGAGACCAGCCAGACTTCGAAAAAATATACGATGTGGTTGAGAAAGGAGCTGTTGCTGTGGCAATCGTGTTGGCCGTAATTCTGGCCTGGCTGCTGAAAAGAAGGGACAAATTCGAAATCTACGTAACGGAAAAGGAGTTCTATAGCCACCACCCTGCTTTCAGGGAGTGGTGTTTCAGAATCAGTCCTCGAGATATTGTAGCTATCGAGCACAAGCTGAATATCGGATCAGGTTATATGACCAACATAAACGTGCGCATGGAAAACGGGGAGGTCCACCAACTGTGCATGAACTACCCCTTTTCCCGAAAAAATTTATACAACGCTCTTAAACAGGTTAATCCGAAAATCCAGCTACCAAGCAATCCCAACACGTTTAACCACAAACGCAAGAAGTAACACCCACGCCAGATCAGGGCTTGGCAAACTCCAGGTACCGGCTTGCCGCCTGATGCTTCTCATTCTGGCTGTTCAGCAACTCCATGCGCAGCCGATCAATGATGCTCATGTACTCGTCCAGAGGTGAGTCGGATTTCCCTAAATTCCTGGTCTCTTCGATAAAGCTTCTTTGCTTTTCCCGGATCTCATTGAGCTTTTCCAGAGCGCCACGAATGGCTTCAATCCGGGCACCCGCGAGCCCGCCAATTTCGCCAACCCCTTCGCCACCTGCTACAGCGTCGCCGCTACTGTTAATGCGCTGAACTGCAGAAGGTATCTCTGCAGTATTCTGCTCAGCCAGGGTAATTTCTTCGAGTGTGCGCACTTCGCCATCGGTTGTCAGGTAAATGCCTGAAGCCTGTATCTGCCCCAAGGGAATGCCCTGCCGGTTCGTTAGGGTAAAGCTGTCTTCTGCACTGCCCACGTACAAAGCTTGCACGCCCACTTCCGCAAGAGACTTCAATGCCTGGGAACCATCGGCGGTTTGTACCCATACAGACAGCGACGAAAACACTTCGTCGTTAGCATCAATCCACTGGTTGCCATCGTCATCAAATTTTGCGAGTTCACTGAAGCCGGAACCACTTTGTGGTCCAAACAACTCCGTACCATCATCCACTTCGCCGTTACCATTCCGGTCGAACACAAGATAGCCACTGCCACTGCCGAGGGTAGCGAACTGCGCAGTTTTCCCGTTTCCTTCCATATCGAACTCGAACAAAGTATCGGTGAGCTGTGCGGTGGTACTGCCGAAATTGATCACCAGCGGGTCAGTCATTGGCCGCTCTTCGATCCGCAAGCTTTCAGAATATTCATAGGTTCGGGATTGCGACTGGCGGAGTGACAGCGTGAAATCGATAGTTTCGCCGTTCTCCAGCGAAATGCTTCCGCTAGAAGCAAACGACCGGGTTTCACTTTGCGAATAGAACATGTAGCGGTTCGCCTCAACAGTCACGCTGCCGCTTGTCTGTGCCGCAGAATCACCACTCAGGGCAGCACGGCCAACACTGATGGCCTGCTGACCACGGAGGAATAAGTCTGTGGTTTTCTCCACCAATTCGGCACTGGAGTAAACCGCATTACGATCACCACCGGTAACGGCGCTGGAACTCGTAAACCCGAGGCGCTCCTGGCTGTTGTAGCGGTAAGCCGCATCGCGCGTGATGTTGAGCTGCCTGCCCCCTCCCTGCCCTTCTGCAGAATTGCTGGATAGGGGTTGCTGGTTAATCCGTAGCTGGCTCTGGCTGAACGCCGTTTCCTGACGGGAGTTTCCCTGAAGAAAGGAAATTTGACTGGATACGATCATGGCGCCGGTTTACCTCTGAGTTCTTTGTTTATCTAACCGCCTATCGGCTGAGACAAACTGAACTTGAGTAATTTTTGCGCAAACTACTATTTTGCAGGCTACCTTATTAAAACCTAAAACATATACCGCACTATAGCTGCCGCAAGAATACCCGCAGCAATTGCTGGCAGAGGCTTTTTGAGAAGAAGCACGGTAATGGCAGTAACCGACAGCGCCGCAATTGCGCCCGCATCACCACCAAACGCCATGGGAACAATAATGGCGATGAGTACCGAACTGGCCATGGTATTGATGAAGCTTTCAATACGGGGGCTTATCCGCACAAAGGACATGATAAACACGCCCCCGAAGCGGGTTGCCAGGGTAACCACCGTCATCATCAGGATCAGTACAAGAACACCGCCTGTGGTGGTTTCGATGGTCATGCTGGCTCCTCCCCATCAGGCTCATCTCCCGGCTTTTTTTCAAGCCAAAAGTACCCTACGACACCACCAGCGAGAGCACCAGCGACCACATGGGTGTTGGCCGGCAGCCATTTCCAAGCTGCAAGTGAAGCAACGGCTGCCAGCGTCCAGGCCACCAGCACGCGGGGGTTCTTTTTACCGCCCAGCGCCATTGCCAACAGAAAACAGCCCAACACCATGTCCATACCCAGGCTTTTCGGATCCTGCAAAAGCCCTCCAAAATAAACACCTAGCCAAGTGCCAACAATCCAGGCGAGCCAAAGCACAAGGCCGCCTCCAAGAATCACCTCAAGGTTACGCCTGCCGCTTTGGTATTCCTGAGCAGATACAGCCCAGTTGGCATCGGTGAGGAGCAGCAAAATCCCATAGCGCTTTGCCGGGGATACATCTTTCAACATGGGGTAGAGCGAGGCGCCCATCAACAAATGGCGGGAGTTGATGGCGAACACTACGATCATGACGGGAATAACGGAAACTTCAGCACCCCACATATCGATCGCAGCGAACTGCGAGGCACCGGCGAAAACCATAGTGCTCATCAGCAATGATTCGATGGGGCCCAATCCCTTTTGCACTGCAGCAAGGCCAAATGCCGCACCGAATGCCACCACAAACAGCGAAATAGGGAACATCCGAATAAGTTCGGAGCGAACCTTCGCGGGTTGGAACTGGTAGGAATATTGCTCTGTTTTCATCTAAGCAAGCTAAGGAAATTTCCTTCTCACGCGTATCAGTAGTTTCCGCAGACGTGAGTTATTGATCTGCCAACAAGTTTTGCAAATGCAACTAACACCCAAATGCCAATATCTGCACGCAATGCTATTTTTACAATTGACCTCCTCGTTTACACCGATTAGGTTACATCTAGCTCGACCCCACAAGGGCTATCCCCAATGGGAATTTCGAGCAACTGAAATCAAAACGCCGGCCACAAGCCGGACGACAAAAACAACACTGCCACTGCCGCCGAGATCCGGCCAGGTGGAGAGGATTTCAACATGCTAATATCAGCACGTCTTCGAGACGTCTTGTGCAGTGCACATTTGTTCCTACCTGTTAAGATAATCGCCTTTTATTTCCGCAGCATAACGCCCACTCGGGCCAAGGAAGAGAGGTGATCCAATGACTGTATTCAGCCATCCCGAATTTGATAACCACGAACATCTGTCTTTTTTCTGCGATCCCGAAACCGGGCTCAAAGCTATTGTTGCCATACACAACACCTCCCGCGGCCCAGCTCTTGGCGGTTGCAGGATGTTTCCCTATGCCAGTGATGAAGAAGCACTGCGTGATGTGCTGCGCCTTTCGCGGGGCATGACTTACAAGTCTGCGCTTGCCAATCTTGATCTCGGCGGCGGCAAATCCGTCATTATTGGCGACCCGCGCAAGCAAAAAAGTGAAGCCTTACTGGAAGCCATGGGCAAACATCTGGAAGGGCTTGGTGGCCAATACATTGCCGCCGAAGATTCTGGCACCAGCGTGCCCGATCTCAAGGTCATGGCACGGCATACCAAACATGTTGCCGGCATTGTTGAGCACATGGGATTTGATGGCCAGCCCAGCAACGGTGACCCTTCTCCAACTACAGCCTATGGGGTATTTGTTGGCCTGAAGGCTGCGGTAAAACATAAGCTCGGCCGTGAGGACCTGGCAGGCTTGAAGGTTGCCATTCAAGGTGTGGGCAACGTGGGTTTCCGCCTGGCTCAACATTTGAAAGAGGCCGGTGCAGAGCTTTGGGTGTATGACATTCACCAAGAAAACATGCAGCGTGCCGTAGGTGAACTCGGTGCCCATGCTGCAAGCGCCGAGGACATTCTATTCCTGCCAGTCGATGTAATCGCGCCCTGCGCCATGGGTGCCGTGTTGAACGACGACAGTATCCCCCGCCTGAAAGCAACGGTGATTGCAGGAGCCGCCAACAATCTGCTGCAGCGCCCGGATCACGACCAGGCTGTGAAAGACCGAAACATCCTCTACGCACCGGATTTCGTGATCAATGCGGGCGGCATTATCGATGTGTTTTATGAGCGTACCGGGGGCACCTCAGAAGAAGTGCGCGCACATGTTGAAGGCATCGGCCGAACTCTTTCAGAGATATTCAAACGCTCTGATAGCAGCGGTATTCCAACCGGAACAGTTGCCAACACTCTGGCAGAGGAACGCTTCCGGAAACGCGCAGGCGCAGCTCAAGCACAGAGCGAACAGCTAGCCGGCGCTGAATAATCATAGACATATTTTCACGGGGCCTTGAGCTACTCCAGGCCCCGGATCTTCCAAACAAAAACAAGTATCTGGCAGGAGACAATCATGTCTGTATCAAACGCACCCAGCTCTGCGGCAACGGAAGGATCGAACGCCGGCCGTGGGCTCTGGTCTTCACGGTTTGCTTTTATTCTCGCGGCCACGGGCTCTGCCGTAGGCCTGGGTAACATCTGGAAATTCCCGTATGTCACCGGCGAAAACGGCGGTGGCGCGTTCGTATTGGTTTATCTGCTGTGCATCGCAGCCATAGGCCTTCCAATTATGATGGCTGAGGTGCTAATTGGCCGGCGTGGTGGCCGAAGCCCGGTGAACAGCCTCAAACAGATCGCCAAACAGCAAGGGATTAACCCTTCCTGGCGAGCCGTTGGTGCAATCGGTGTTATTGCCGGTTTCCTGATTCTTTCGTTTTATTCTGTGATTGGAGGCTGGGCAGTATCCTATGTAGGCTCTGCGGCCAGCGGGCAATTCACCGGCCAATCGGCAGAGGCCATTGGCGAGCTTTTTTCCAGCCTTCTGGCAGACCCAATGACACTGCTAATGTGGCACTCACTGTTTATGGCTTTGGTGGTGCTAGTAGTGGCCAAGGGCGTTCGCGCAGGGCTTGAACGGGCTGTCAGCATTCTGATGCCTGCCCTCTTCCTTCTGCTGCTTGCCGTTGTTGGCTTTGCCATGACCACAGGCGAGTTTGGGCGGGCGGCAAGCTTCCTGTTTCAACCAGACTTTTCCAAACTCACTACCGCCGGTGTACTGGTAGCACTGGGGCACGCTTTCTTTACTCTAAGCCTGGGTATGGCAGTAATGATGGCTTACGGCTCTTACCTGCCAAAAGACATTTCCATCGCCAAAACATCCATTGCCGTGTGTATTATCGATACCGGCGTGGCATTGCTGGCTGGACTGGCTATTTTCCCGATTGTTTTCGCCAACGGCCTCGAGCCGGGCGCTGGCCCAGGCCTGATCTTCCAGACTCTGCCGCTGGCCTTTGGTCAAATGCCTATGGGCAGCCTGTTCGGAACCCTGTTCTTTATACTGCTGATCTTTGCCGCTTGGACTTCAGGCATTTCGCTACTGGAGCCCATTGTGGAGTGGCTGGAAGAACAAAAAGGCATGAACCGCACCACCAGTGCGCTGGGTGCAGGCTTTGTGTGCTGGGCTCTGGGCATTGCATCGATCCTTTCCCTTAACCTGTGGTCAGGCTTTGCGCCTTTGGGATGGATCACCATGTTGGAGGGCAAAACGATCTTTGACCTGCTGGACTTCTTCACAGCCAACATTATGTTGCCTTTGGGTGGCTTGCTGGTTGCGGTATTTGCTGGCTGGATCATGTCGCGCAAGGCCATGGAAGAAGAACTGGCGCTCTCCAAGCCCATGTTCAATCTTTGGTACGTTACCGTGCGCTTCATTACGCCGGTGGCTGTGGGAACAGTGTTTGTTTACAACCTGGTGGGTGCGTAAGCAACGCCTAATCTTATAGGTGATCAAGGGAGGCCATGAGGGTCTCCCCGATTCTTGCATTCAGTTTCAGTTCCGCCAATGCTTCTGCTCGTGTCCTGCCGAGATTCAGGGTGGCTATCGGTTTGCCCAACTCTTTGGCGTAGCGGCAAAAGCGAAACCCGGAATAGACCATCAACGAAGATCCAATCACCAGCAATCCATCACTCGCCTTGAGCGTATCCTTCGCCAAATCCACTCTTTGCTTCGGTACAAAGTCACCAAAAAACACGACATCTGGTTTGAGTATACCGCTGCACCTTGGACAATCTGCGAGGCGAAAACCGGAGAAATCCACGTTCAAATCGGCATCGCCATCTGGAGCAGCTTCCGCTTTGTAGTCTTGAAAGGTCGGATTAAGATCAGCGCAGCGTTCGTGTACTTCTTCCCGGGAGCACCGGTAGCCACAGCTCATACAAAGCACTTCATCGGCACGGCCATGCAAATCGCTTACGCCCTGTGTACCGGCTTTTTGATGCAGGCGGTCTACATTCTGGGTGACCACGAGGCTGGAATGATTGCGCATTTCCAGCTCTGCGATATGGAAGTGGGAGGGGTTAGGCTTCGCATTGCGGATCACCGGCCAGCCAATCAAGCTACGCCCCCAATAACGCTGGCGAGTTTCATAGCTTTCCATGAACTCACGGTGCTGAACTGGTTGCTTGCGCTTCCAGGCTCCGTCGCCATCGCGGTAATCGGGAATGCCGGAATCGGTGCTTACGCCCGCCCCAGTCAGAATCATCAGCCTGGGGTGGTAATGAATAAACTCTGCCAGCAACTCACCGGCCTGTTCCGGCTTGTAATCCCCCCATTTATAACCGCTCTTTTGAGTAGAGGGTTAAGCTGCCTTTCGCAGCTTGGTTGGTGGTATGCCCCCGATAGCGGTATTGGGTCGCTCGTTATTGTATTGCCACAACCATTGCGTGGCTAATAGCTGGGCATGGGGAATACTGTTGAACTGATGCAGATCCAGCCATTCGTGCCGCGCAGTCCGATTGAAGCGCTCGATATAAGCATTCTGAGTAGGCTTGCCCGGCTGAATATAGATCAGCGTAATTCGATTCCTGTTGGCCCAATCAACCAGTGACTGCGAGATATACTCCGGCCCATTGTCACAACGAATGGCCGCTGGTTTGCCGCGCCATTCGATGATTTGATCCAGAGCGCGGATCACTCGTTGAGCAGGTAATGATAGGTCTACTTCGATGCCAAGGCCTTCGCGATTGTAGTCGTCAATCACATTGAACGTCCGGAACGTCTTGCCGCTAACCAGTTGGTCGCTCATGAAGTCCATCGACCAGACTTGATTTGGCGCTGTAGGAACGGCCAGCTCGCCCGGATAATCCCGCTGGATTCTTCGCCGGGGCTTGATGCGTAAATTCAGTTCCAGTTCCCGGTAAATGCGATACACGCGCTTGTGGTTCCAGCTGTAGCCCTTCACGTTACGCAGATACAGGAAACACAAGCCAAAACCCCAGCGCTTGTGGGTCTGAGTGAGCCGTAACAGCCAGTCAGCAACCAGAGCGTTCTCGCCGTCCAACTTCGATTGGTAGCGATAGCAGGTCTCGCTGATGCCATAAACTACACAGGCCAGGCTTATGCTAATTCCATGCTTGGCCACACCCTTTATGGCCATCTCCCGGCGCTGAGATGGCCTTACAACTTTCCCTCCAGGGCTTCCTGACGCAGCTCGGCCTTGAGCCGTTCTTCGGCATACATTTTTTTAAGGCGCGCATTCTCGGCTTCCAGTTCCTTCAGGCGCTTCATCATCGAAGCATCCATGCCGCCAAACTTCGAACGCCACTGATAAATCAGTGCGGTGCTGACGTTGTGCTCCCGGGCCAGTTCAGCTACCGGGACTCCGGCCTCATGCTGCTTCAAAATCGCCATAATCTGGCTGTCGGTAAATCGAGACTTTTTCATTTTTCGCTCCTTCTGCGATCATTGTAAAAGCCTCTACTCAAAACCTCGATTATTTTCTGGGGGGATTACA
>NZ_JAVMBO010000006.1:0-145469 GCF_031631795.1 Marinobacter xiaoshiensis | reverse complement strand
GTAAGCGTCCGGCAAACCCATCTTGAGTGTGATGCCGAAGGCTTCAAGATAGTGTCCACTTATTCTTTAGTGGACACTATCTATGAACAACGTAAGCGTAACCCGCCCTTACCGAAAACGTCGCCGACACGCTCCGGAATTTAAAGCTCGGCTGGTGGCCGAGTGCCACAGACCTGGAGCTTCTGTTTCCCGCATTGCCCTGGATAACGACCTCAACGCCAACCAACTTCGGCGCTGGATCAGAGAGTCGAAGCAAGACGATGGAAGCCAAGCCCCAGCCTTTCTACCGGTTCGTTTTCCAGCGACGGCCGTGCATACCACGAAACCTGCCGATAAGGATCGCACCATCCGCATCGAGATTCCGCGAGCCGGCGGCCCGGTTGTGGTGGAATGGCCCGCCGATCAAGGTCAGCAATGCGCGGCGTTTCTGCGCGAACTGTTGCCATGATCCGCATTGACGAGATCTGGCTGGCCACCGAGCCCTTGGATATGCGGGCTGGGCCAGACACCGCGTTGGCGCGTGTCGTCCAGGTGTTCGGCTCAGCCAGGCCCCATTGTGCGTACCTGTTCGCCAACAAACGGGGCAACCGAATGAAAGTGTTGATCCACGACGGTCTTGGTATATGGCTCTGTGCCCGTCGATTGAATCGCGGCAAGTTCCACTGGGGCGAAACCTGGCGTGGCAAGCAACTGTTATTAACAGACGAACAATTGGCTGCGCTGGTTCAAGGGTTGCCGTGGCAACGCCTCGGTGCCGCCGGTGTGATCTCGATTCTGTAACCACAAGCCGGTTACCCAGACCATCATCAGAATGGCGAATCGTCACAGTGGCCGTGACTTGGGATACTGTTCTGCATGTCACAACGTCCCGACCTTAATCAACTCTCCGCCGATCAACTCCGTGCCCTAGTCACGGATCTGTTCGATCGCGTAGAAAATAAGGATCGAGCACTCGTACACCGCGATGCAGTCATCGAGAAACTGACCCACGAAGTGGCCATCCTTAAACGCCACAAGTTCGCCCGTCGCAGCGAACAACTGGATGCGGTTCAAGGCCGCTTGCTGGATGAGCTGATCGACAGCGACATTGCTGCCATCGAGGCTGAACTGGCACAACTCACAGCCGCCGAAACACCGCCCAAGCCAAAAATACAACCCAAGCGGGCTCCACTGCCACCGGAGTTGCCCCGCACCCTGATCCATCACGAACCCGAGAACACTCAGTGTCGCTGCGGCTGCCAGCTCAAGCGCATAGGCGAAGACGTCAGTGAAAAGCTGGATTACGTGCCGGGCGAGTTCACAGTGGAGCGCCACATCCGCGGCAAATGGGCCTGTGAGCAGTGCGAAACCCTGACCCAGGCACCGGTGCCTCCGCAGGTTATCAATAAAGGCATTCCCACCGCCGGATTACTGGCTCAGGTGCTGGTGGCCAAGTACTCGGATCATTTACCACTATACCGTCAAGAACGTATCTTCGGTCGTGCTGGCCTCGCTATCCCGCGCTCAACTCTGGCGGAATGGGTAGGCGCTTGCGGTGTGCAGCTGCAACCGCTGGTGAATGCTCTTAGAAATGCACTACTGGAACACGGCGTTCTGCACGCCGATGAAACACCGGTCAGCATGCTGGCTCCGGGCAAGAAAAAAACCCACAAAGCCTATGTCTGGGCCTATTGCACCACACCGTTCTCCAATCTGAAGGCCGTTGTTTACGACTTCGCCCCAACCCGGGCGGGTGAGCACGCTCGAACCTTCCTGGAAGGCTGGCAAGGCAAACTGGTCTGCGACGATTACTCGGGCTACAAGGCGGGCTTCGGCAACGGCATCACCGAAATCGGTTGTATGGCCCATGCCCGTCGCAAGTTCTACGACCTACACCAAGCTAACCAGAGCCAAATAGCGGCACAGGCTCTGGAATACATCGGTCAGCTGTATCAGATCGAGCGAGAAGCCAAAGACCTGCCGCCGGATAAGCGACAGCAAATCAGAAATGAAAAGGCCAGACCAATAGCCGATGCCCTGCATCAATGGATGTTGGCGCACCGACAGAAAGTGCCGGATGGCTCCGGCACGGCCAGAGCCTTGGACTACAGTCTCAAACGCTGGACAGCGCTGACGCGCTATCTGGACGATGGCGCAGTGCCCATCGACAACAACTGGATGGAAAACCAGATACGCCCGTGGGCATTGGGTCGGAGTAACTGGTTGTTCGCAGGTTCATTGCGAAGTGGTCAACGCGCTGCTGCGGTGATGACGTTAATCCAGTCCGCAAAGCTCAATGGGCATGATCCGTATGCCTATTTGAAAGATGTTCTGACGAAACTGCCGACGCAGAAAAACAACGCCATTGATGAACTGCTACCGCACAACTGGAGGCCGGTGAGCATTAGCAAGGTGTGATGGGCGGACGCTTACGGTCCGCTCTGAAGATCGGGTGCTGCTTATCGGGAAAGACGGCGGTATCAAAAGCCGCGAGCCCAGTCTCGATCTTGACGCTATTTTCCGCCGAACTGACTCTATGCCAATGCGAATTCGTGAGATGCGCACAGATTGAGCTAACTGCCAGCACCGGCCTTAGTGAATTTTTTGCAGTGCATCTTCAATGTCACTGCTGTCGTCTGGGCGGACGACCCGCGCTATTTCTCCACCCTCCTTCAAAAAAATCAGTGTTGGCCAGAGCTTAACGCCAAACGTGCGCCCTAGTCTGCGGCCTTTGCCATCCTCAACCTTCACATGCAGAACGTTTGGGTGATTGTCCATTGCCGCCTTGATATCCGCCTGAGCACTCTGGCAGATCCCGCACCAGTTGGTACCGAATTCGATCACCATTGGGCCTGTGCTCTGGTCCAGTTCATCCCGGCTCAGGGTTTCGGGTGTATATTGGCTGGTGTACGACATGGTGTCTCCTTGCTGTGCTAACCATCTGGAAAATAAATCTGTCCCGGTTTTCTCTATTCCTTGAGCCGGACAAGTAACCGGCCATCCTTAACCTGAGTATAATCCACCCCCGCTGCAAAGGACTGACAGAATCCCGGATTGCCGCCGGGTGTTCCCGGCCCTCGACAATTTCAAATGCTAGGGCAAATGGTGGGTAATCCACATTGGCGGCAACAATTTACGGCTGATTGCTTTCATTGAGCGATCTGTGTCCCGCCAGTTCTGATCAGCCATTGAAGGGAGAAGTGAATTGAACCAAAAAGGATTACTCACCGCCTGGAACGACACCAAGGGTTTTGGCTTCATTACTCCTGAGGGCGGTGGTGAGCGGGTCTTTGCTCATATCAGCACATATGCTGGCCGGGGGCGGCCAGTTTCAGATCGTAAGGTAGCCTATACCATTGCGAAGGATAGTCAGGGCCGGCCGAGAGCAGGGCGGTTTCAGTATGCGGGAGCAGCAAAGGTTGGCGCGAGCATTGCTCGGGGAGTCTGGGTGGCCGCTGCTGTTGTGCTGGTGTTCTTCACCATTCTGGCGGGTTTGTTCCACCGAGGTAATTTGCCGGTCTCTATCCTGGCTGCCTATGGCGGGGTGAGCCTGGTGTTGTTTGTGATGTACTGGATCGATAAGCGCGCGGCGCAGCGGGGTGGGCAGCGTACGGCTGAGAACACGCTGCACTTCTTTGAGCTTTGCTGTGGCTGGCCCGGAGCGCTTATGGCTCAGCAGGTTTTTCGGCACAAAACACGAAAGGGGAGCTATCAAGTCGTTTTCTGGCTGGCGGTTCTCGCTAATCTGGGCGCTCTGGGCTGGCTGCTCGTCGCGCCGGAAGCAGCCACTTTGCGGCAGCAATTAGACTTTGATTTGTTGAATTCTTTGCGCTTACCTGACCCGATTTTCACGGTCTTTGGAAAACCGGGATAGACCTAGTCCTCGTAAATCATCTTGCGGGTCATGCCGCCGTCGATCACAAAGTTCTGGCCAGTCACAAAGCCGGCGTCCGGCGAGACCAGGTAGGCCACCATCGCCGCCACGTCCTCGGGTTTGCCGACACGCCCACTGGGGTGTTGCCCGTGATCAGAGGCAGACAGAGGCTGTGGTTCAGAGGGCGCGTGAGCCTGCCAGGCACTGACATCTATCCAGCCCGGGCTGATGCTGTTGGCCCGCACATCGGGCCCCAAGCTTATAGCCAGAGCGTGGGTCATCGCGATCAGGCCGCCCTTGCTTGCCGCATACGCCTCGCTATCGGGCTCAGATTGCAAGGCGCGGGTAGAGGCCATGTTGACGATGCTGCCCTGGCTTTCGCGCAGGTGCGGTACCGAGTGCTTAACCATTAAAAAGGCGCCGGTCAGGTTGACGTCGATTCGCCGTTGCCACTGATCCAGTTCAAGCAGCTCTATAGGGCCAGTGTCTGGATCTGCGAGCCCCGCATTATTGACCAGGGCGTCCAGCCCCTTGCCCCACCTTGCGGCCTGCTCTATGGCCGAGGCTACCTCGGGCTCGCGGGATACATCCATTGTGATCAGTAGCAGGTTGTCCGGATCGCCGAAATCCTGTCTGCATGCGCTGATGGCTTCTGCATTCTGGTCGCAGATCACCACTCGCCACCTCTTGTCCAGAAAATGGGCAGCAATACCCTTACCGATGCCCTGAGCACCGCCTGTTATGAGTATGACCGGGGGATGCTGTGCCATTTGTGCTGGCTCCTTTTGATCTGAAAATGGGGCCTGTCTGGGAGAATAGCGGGGCAGACCTGTTTCTCACGACTGATAGAACCGCTGGATAGCATCCAGCAACCGGTCGACATCTTGGCGGTTCACATCCAGGTGCGTCACGAAGCGAATGGGGTTACCTGCGGTGATCAGGATGTTCTGTTCAACCAGGTAGTCACGCAGTTGCGCAGCTCTGTCGGACCGGCAGCGGGCGTAGACGATATTGGTCTGGGTGCTTGCGGGGTTGATTTCCAGCTGCGGGATTCCGGCCAGTCCGGCGCTGAGGTATTCGGCGTTTTCGTGATCTTCAAACAGCCGCTGTGGTCCTTGTTCCAGAGCAATTCGACCGGCAGCGGCCAGAACGCCGGCTTGGCGCATGCCACCACCCACCATTTTACGCAGCCGTGTTGCCCGCTCGATAAAGGCTTTTGATCCCAGCAGCAACGAACCAACAGGCGCGCCCAGACCTTTTGAGAGGCAGACACTGACCGAATCATAGTGTTGGGTTATCTCGGTGACATCACAGTTGGATTTCACCGCTGCATTGAACACCCGGGCGCCGTCCAGGTGCAGCAATAAATTGTGGTCGTCGCAAAAGGCGCGAGCCTGGCGCTGGTAATCCAGTGACAACACTTTGCCACCAATGGTGTTTTCCAGTGAGAGCAGGCGGGTAGAAGCGAAATGGATGTCGTCGGCCTTGATGGCGGCCCTGGCTTTTTCGAGGTTGATGCTGCCGTCGGGCTCGTTCTCGATGGGTTGCGGTTGAACGCTGCCAAGCACAGAGGCGCCACCGCCTTCGTAACGGTAATTATGTGCCGACTGGCCGCAAAGGTACTCATCGCCCCGGCCACAATGGCTCATGATCGCGAGCAGATTGGCCTGGGTGCCGGTGGCGGTAAACAGTGCTGATTCGAAGCCCAGCCGTTCGGCGGCATAGGCCTGTAAGCTGTTAACGGTTGGGTCGTCACCATAAACGTCGTCGCCCACCTCGGCGCTCGCCATGGCTTCGCGCATTTCAGAGGTAGGGCGGGTAACGGTATCGCTACGGAAATCGATCATGAGGGCGCCTTTGCTACGGCTTGGGTGACGACGGGAAAGCGCGGATAGTTTTTCCTTCTGGCGTGCTCAATAGCAATTCGCCGTGATCGCCAAAGCGCGCTTGGTTCACATTCATCAGCAGCTTCAAGAAAGATTCTTCCTGATTCATCAGCGCCGGTGCACAGGCCATTCGGGTCGATGCCATGTTGTCGCCAACAGTCAATGTGGATCCATTGAGTTGGTATTCGCCGCTGTAACGATTGCAGGATGAACTGCCGCCCACCCGATTGTCTTCCATGAATATAATGCTGACACGGGAGCTGTCGATAATGCCGTTGCCGCCAATGTCCTCAACAATCCACTCGCCGCCACGGACCAGATTGTCCGTTGTCACATCACTATCGGCGGCCTCTGGTGTATTTGCGCAGGCACTTAGAATAATTGCGGAGCTGACGGCACTAGCGGCTAGAAAATTTTTTAATTTCATTAGATTGCCCTGTATTTGGATGTGCTTGATGACACCATATTATCCTGCTGGCCAAGCTTATGGTGAATTCTTGCCAAACCGTCATAAGCGGCCTTGTTTCAGACCCTTCTTGTGAATACGTTCAGGCGCACAGTATATCGCTAGACACTTTGTTTTTTTGACACCCCATAACCACTGCGCTAATTTCAAGATTCTATTAAATGGGCAGCAATTACATGGGCGATTCTCCTCAATCACAGCTGGAAGCTGAAAGAGAAAAGAACAGATTGCTGTCTGACATTGTTAACGCGATTCCAGAGCCTATCCTGGCCAAAGATTGGGATGGCAACTTTGTTTTTGTAAACAGTTATGTAGCCAAGCTGTATGGCACCACTCCAGAAGAAATGATTGGTAAAGAGGACTCTTTTTTTACCGGTAACAAGGAGCAGGGCAAGTTTTTCAAAGAGAATGTCCAGAGCGTTATGCGGCGCTTTGAGCCTGAAACTGTTTATGAAGACTCTACTGACAGCAATACCGGCGAAATCCGCCATTTCCAGTCTCTGAAAATCCCTTTCAAAAACAGCAATGGTGAGCTGAACATTGCTGTTATTGCGCAAGACATCACCGAAATAACCGAATTAAAAAACCTGGCTGAGTTTAACTCCAAGCGGCTGGAGCATGTATTAGCGGTCTCCCGGGAAGGAATGTGGGACTGGAACACGAAAACCAACGAGGTGTTGTTCAGCGAAGGCTGGGAAAAAATAACAGGTGTTCATCGTTCAAAAGCTTCATTTTCAGACTTCATGGCCCGTGTAGTTGAAGAAGATAAACAACGCGTTGCTGACGCGCTTCAGGCGCTGTTAGAGAATAACATCCCTTACGATATCGAGTTTCGATTCAAGCGCCCCGATGGCGAGGTGATATGGCTCTGGGACCGCGGAAGCATTGTAGAGTGTGATGAAGACGGTAAGCCTTTACTGCTGGTTGGCATTATTCAGGATGTTACCCAACAAAAGATAGATCAAGCCAAAATAGAATCACTGGCATTTTATGACCCGCTTACCAAGCTTCCAAACCGTGCACTTTTGAGTGACAGGTTGGGCTTGGCACTTGATCGCTGCAAGCGCTCCGGAAAATGTGGGGCAGTATTTTTTGTAGATCTGGATAACTTTAAAAATCTGAATGACACCTATGGGCACCAGGCGGGGGATGATTTGCTGGTGGTGCTGGGGGCCAGGCTTAACGCCTTGGTGCGTGGCGATGATACGGTTGCCAGGTTTGGCGGTGATGAATTTGTGATTGTTCTGAATGATCTGGACACCGATCCGCGTAAGGCAGCGATCAAAGCAAAACTCATTGCCCAGGATATTCGATCTTCTATTGGTAAAAACGTCAGCATCAAACTGAATAATAACCGCCCCGCAATTGAATACTCAGTTACAGCAAGTATCGGGATCACCATTTTTGAGCCAGATCTGAGGCAGGCTTCCGAGCTGCTGCAGTTAGCTGATCTGGCTCTGTACCAGGCCAAGAGCAGTGGTCGTGATGACTATGCAGTGTTTGATCCGGTCATACAGGGCGAAATTGAAAAGACTGTGCGCTTGGAAAAAGAGTTGCGGCACTCGTTGATTCAGGGTGATTTTGTTTTGCACTATCAGCCTCAGTTCGACGTAGACCAACATCTGGTAGCTGCTGAGGCTCTGATTCGTTGGGTTCATCCCGAACGCGGGTTGCTCGGCCCGATAGAGTTTATCTCTGTCGTTGAAGGCTCGAACCTGATTACACCGATGGGTGAATGGGTGCTGACAGAAGCATGCAGGCAGCTAAAGGAATGGGAATCCGATTCACGATATCAACATTTGCGCGTATCTATTAACACCAGCGCCAAGCAGGTCTGGTCTGGGGATTTCGTATCGAATGTGAAAAGGATTGTTTCAGATTCCGGTATTGATCGCTCCAAGCTGAGGTTGGAAATTACCGAGACGGTTTTGCTGGGTGACACCAGCGACGTCATCGGAAAGCTCAATGAGTTGGTAGACTTCGGATTGTCGTTCTCGCTGGATGATTTTGGGACCGGCTATTCATCTCCGAGTTACCTCAAGCACCTGCCCATCAGCGAACTGAAGGTTGACCACTCTTTCACACGAGGCTTGCTTGATGATGAGATGGATCTGGTTATGGTTAAATCCATCATCGGTTTAGGCCAGAATTTTGGTATTAGTGTTGTGGCTGAGGGTGTAGAAAAAGAAGCTCATCTGGATGTGCTCAAAGGATTGGGCTGTGACCTCTTTCAAGGATACTATTTCAGTCATCCTGTCCCGGTTTCAGAGTTCGTTGCTCTTGTTGATGGTAAGCCCTGGACCCATAGCATCGACTGGTCGCAGTAGTTGCTGGAGTCGGTGCTTATGCTGGTTATAATGGCGTACTTTTAACCATTGCAGAGAACCCTATGCCAATTGAAAAGAACCAGGTGGTCTTGTTTCACTACAGTGTTAGTGATGAGCAGGGCAATATTGTAGAAAGCTCCCGTGACGGTCAGCCAAACGCCTACCTGCATGGCCACGGTGGAATTATCCAAGGCTTGGAAGAGGCTTTGGAAGGCCGCGAGGCTGGCGATACCTTCAGCGTTACCATCCCTCCTGAAAAAGCCTATGGGCCGCGTAAGGCCGATGCCATTCAGCGGGTACCGGTCAAGCATTTGATCGGAGCCAAGCGCTGGAAAAAGGGCATGGTTGCCCAGGTGCAAACCGAGCAGGGCCGGCGCCATGTGGTTGTCGCCAAGGTCGGCCTCAAGTTTGCCGATGTGGACACAAACCATCCGATGGCGGGTAAAACCCTTACCTTTGATATCGAAATCATCGAGGTACGCGCTGCTGATCCGGAAGAGTTAGCGCACGGCCACGCCCATGGCCCCGGCGGCCATCACTGACGGGTTCGGCCAGTCGCTTTGCCTGGAGCGGGAAATGATTAAGCCTAGCTGTTACAGCTGCCGGAAGAGGTTTGAGCCAGCTGCGCTCAGGGTTTCATACTCGAAAAACTACTGCGAGAGTTGCGGCGTGGGCCTTTTTGGTGGGGATTACTTCACGTTTACCGAAAAACCTGCCCCAACTACCCGGAAAAGTATGGAAGTGCATACTATCGTGCTTCTTTTGGTGGTTGCAGGTTTGTGCGCGTGGTTTTGGGGGCGCTGAATCTGTCCCGTTTTTTTAGATTTTCAGTCTCACCAGTCGGTAACGTGTAGTGTTTAAAAGGTTAAGGCAAGCCGTGTATCCAGTCTTCGTGTTTTTCCTCTTTGTACTTGTTGCGAGCCCCGGTTATGCACAAATCTATAAATGGGTGGATGAAAACGGGAAGGTTCATTTCAGCGATCGAAAAGACCACCGCATTGAGCAGGAAGAGGTTAGGGTTAAGCCTGGCGTGTCGAAATGGTCGCGCTTTGATATCGACATTAAGACCGTAAATGTTGAACTGACTGACGAGGAGAATCAGCAGATTGTTGATGGTGTAAACAATGTTTACGAGTTTTTTGATCGAGTTATGTCCTTTGATATGTACAGGACAGTGCCAGTCAATATCCTGATTTTCAAAGGTAAGGCTGAATACCAGAACTACCTGATTCAAAACAACAGGGGCAACTCGATTGCCTCGTATGGCCTGTATATACCCTCTGAACACCAGATTGTAGTCTATATACGGGAAGACAGGATTTTCACCTTCAAGACCATCAAACACGAGGTGAGTCATGCGGTTGTCGACACCATCATTCCCTATGCGCCAGCCTGGTTAAATGAGGGGCTCGCTGAGCAGATGGAAATGCTGGAGAGGGATGGCTCAGGTTTGTATTTTGAGCGTCACCCGGAAAACCAGTGGGTTGTTGCCCGAGCCCGTGAACAGGGCCGCCTGGCAGATATTGAGCAGTTTTTGAAACTGCCCAGCGACAAGTGGCGGCATTCAGATGCGTCTGGAAGCGGCAGTCTCAGGGCTCAGTCGGGCCAGTTTGTCTACTTCCTGCTCTCGACACCTACCAGGCGTAACTTTGTAGTGCGGCTGATGCACAACTTCAACAGGGGGGATCGCACCCTTTCCTACTACCTTGTGGATGACAATTACCTCGGTGGTGTAAACATGCTGAGTTCGGATTGGAACCGTTGGTTGTTTGACCAGGGTGAATGGAATATCAGGCTTTAGTCTTCTGCTGTTATTGCTGAGTTTTAGGCATTATTCGGGTCTGGTTGCGGCTTTTTGCCGCTTTAGCTCGTAGTTTTTTGAAGGAGTCTTTGATTATGAGCAGTATTCCTACTGCCTTACAGGATATGGCGGCCCCGGACGGGGTTTGCTACGGCTGCGGGAGTGCCCACCCTGACGGCCTCAAGCTTAAGAGCTATTGGCACGAGGATGGCGTTCACGTGGTGTGCACGCACACGCCGGACCCGAAATTCAACGGTTGGCCGGAACTTGTTTATGGTGGTTTTCTGGCCATGCTTGTGGACTGTCATTCCAACTGGACGGCTATGGCCCATCACTATCGTGCCGAGGGCCGTGAACCGGGCAGCCTGCCCCGCGTTGATTGCGTTACTGGCAAACTCGGTCTTACCTTTATCAAACCAACGCCAATGGGCGTGGAGTTAACCCTCAAAGCGAGAGTGGAGGGCGAGGTAGGTCGCAAGAGCCGAGTGATTTGTGAGATCTGGGCAGGTGACACTCTTACGGTGAGTGCGGATTCGATTTTTGTTCGGGTAGACTCTGAACAGTTGCAATCTCAGGCTCACGGTCGCGCTTAAAGATATTGGGGGCAGGTTAAAATGAATGCTCCTTTTCAGCTGCGGCCGTACCAGCAGGAAGCCGTTGATGCCACCTTGAGGCATTTTCGGAAGTCTGATGAATCTGCCGTTATTGTGCTGCCAACCGGTGCGGGTAAAAGCCTGGTTATCGCCGAGTTGGCCCGCCTTGCCCGACGTAGAATTCTGGTTTTGACTCATGTGAAAGAGCTTGTTGAGCAGAATCACGCCAAATACCAGAGTTACGGGTTAACGGGCGGTATTTTCTCTGCCGGGCTCAAGCGCAAGGAAAACTTGCACCAGGTCACCTTCGCCAGTGTGCAGTCCGTATCGGCCAACCTGGATCAGTTCAGAAATGAATACTCACTGATCATCATCGATGAGTGCCATCGGGTTAGCGATGATGACAGCAGTCAATATCAAACAATTATCGACCTGCTACGACAACAGAACACGTCCCTTAAAGTACTTGGGCTGACCGCCACACCCTATCGCTTGGCCATGGGCTGGATCTATCGCTATCACTACCGGGGCTTTGTTCGCAGTGAGCAGGATAAGCCTTTTGTGCATTGCATCTACGAACTGCCGTTGAGCTATATGATTAACCGTGGGTATCTCACCAAACCCCAGTTGGTTGATGCGGCGGTAACCCAATACGATTTCTCCACCTTGTCTCAGAACCGCTTCGGCGAGTACGCGGAGAAAGACGTTAATCAACTGTTGAGCAAACATCAGCGCGTAACCCGCGCCATTATCGAGCAGGTAATGGAGCTGGCTGCTGAGCGCAAGGCAGTGATGATCTTTGCGGCAACGGTGGATCATGCAAAGGAAATCACCGGCTATCTCCCGGAGCAGCAAACGGCTTTGATTACAGGCGCTACCGATCAGGATGAACGGGATTCCCTGATTCAGCGCTTCAAGCAGCAGCAGTTAAAGTATCTGGTGAATGTCTCCGTTCTCACCACCGGCTTTGATGCGCCCCATGTGGACTTTATTGCCATTCTTCGTCCTACCCAGTCGGTGAGTTTGTATCAGCAGATTGTGGGGCGCGGTCTTCGTCTGGACGAGGGTAAGCAGAATTGCCTGGTGATAGATTACGCCGGTAATAATATGAATCTCCATCACCCGGAAGTGGGGGAGAAGAAACCGAATCCCGATAGCGAGCCAGTGCAGGTATTCTGCCCTGGCTGCGGGTTTGCCAATGTTTTCTGGGGTAAAACAGACAGTGACGGCCATGTGATCGAGCACTACGGCCGCCGTTGTCAGGGGTTGCTGGAGCCAGCAGAAGAGGATGAGCCTGGAGTGCCGAACGGACGCCCGGAACAGTGCGATTACCGTTTCCGTTTCAAGGAATGCCCACACTGCAACGCCGAAAATGATATTGCGGCTCGCAATTGTCACCACTGCAAAGAAGCCATTATCGACCCGGACGATCAGCTAAAAGATGCCCTGAAACTGAAAGATGCCATGGTGATTCGTTGCGCTGGAATCACCATGAGTGGCGCGGGCACCAAACTGAAAATCACCTATCACAGCGAAGACGGGGAAGAGCTTAGCGAGTCGTTTGATTTCAGCAAGCCGGCGCAACGTAGCGTCTTTAACAGGCTGTTTGGCCGGCGTTTAGCGAATGGCCAAGCTCCACGCGAGTTTGGCAGGATTGATGAGGTGCTTGAGATGCAGGCTTTGATGCCTGCACCGGATTTCGTTATTGCCCGCAAACAGAAGCACTTCTGGCAGGTGCAGGAGCGAATCTTTGATTATCAGGGGGGCTATCGTAAGGCGTACTAGGCGCAGAACCCAGGGGCCTATTCCTCATAAATCATCTTGCGGGTCATTCCGCCGTCGATCACGAAGTTCTGGCCTGTCACAAAGCCGGCTTCGGGCGAGATAAGGTAAGCCACCATGGCTGCTACGTCGTCGGGTGTGCCGATGCGGCCGCTGGGGTGCTGATTATGGTCAGAGGCCGATAGGGGCTGTGTCCGGATCCGCGATTCCCGCATTACTGACCATTGCGTGCCCACCCCATTTCACGGCTTCGGCCTCTGCATCCCGGTCCAACACTACAACGCGCCAGCCCTTGTTCAGGAAGTAGGCGGCGATGCCCTTGCCAATGCCTTGGGCACCGCCGGTTACGAGGATGACCGGGAGTTGCTGTGTCTTGTTTCCTTGCGATCAGAAATTGGAACTACTGTTGGTGATATCGGCAGACGCTGTTTGGGGTATCCTCTTTGAGCTATGCTGCGGCCCGGCGCGCTGATCGCCCCGCAGATTCTTCGACATAAAACGGGCTGAAAAGGTGATGAGTAATGATTAATACCAAGATATACAAGTCCGTCCATAGCTTGGCTGAAAAGCTGATGGAAGCCGACAAAAACGATGATAAAGCTACTTTTGATTCGCTCTATGCAGAACTGAAATCTGTATGCACCGATAACGAAAATACCGATAAAGACCACCCGGAACAATGGGGAACGCTTGCCGACTTTACAGAAGACTTGGAAGAAGCTTTGGCAGGCTACGACAAGGCCATGGAAAAAGCCGTGGCAATCAAGGCAAAAGATCATATGTCGTCGATCGCATTTTCCATGGCCACCTTGCAAATTGAATTGGGCCAAACGGATGCCGCTATCAAAAACCTTCAGGAGGCAAAAGTTAACGCGAATAAAATTGACGATAAGGAACTTAAAGCAGACATAGATAATCTGCTTGAAACGCTCCGGGTTGACGAATAACTAAAGTAGACCCGATTTGATCATGCCGAATGAGTGGTGCATTGAACCGAAAATCGCACATTCCCGAATGATAAAGGAAAAGGTACGCTGAGGTTCTACTAAACAGGCCTCCCTTTTTATCTTCAGGACGATATTTTTTATGTTAGGTACATTTAGCCTGGTAACCCCAACCGAGATTCTGTTTGGGCGTGGTTTCATCGACCAGTTGAACGACAGGGCAGCAAAGCTTGGTTCGCGAGCATTGATTGTGCATGGCAAAAACCCGGGCAGGCTCTCGGTGGTGTTTAAGTCACTCACGTCTATCGATATCGTCCAGACGCTGACCATTGAAAAAGAGCCTGATTTGAACACTCTTACGGCCGCCATTGACCAAGGTAAATCACTGGGGGTTGATCTGGTGCTGGGGATTGGTGGTGGTTCGGTCATGGATTCAGCAAAGGTGCTTGCGGCCATGCTGCCAAGCCACACGGATCTGTTAAGCCATCTGGAGGTGGTGGGAAGCGGGCTGCCTTTATCCGCCAGGCGCCTGCCGTTGATACTTGTGCCAACCACCTCGGGCACCGGCGCAGAGGTAACTCGAAATGCGGTTATCGACGTGGTCGAGGCCCAGCGTAAGGTGAGCCTGAGGGATAACCAGTTGCTCCCGGATCTTGCGCTGGTAGACCCGGCGCTCACCGATAATTGCCCCAAACAAGTTAGCCTTTACTCAGGTTTGGATGCGGTCACCCAGGTTATTGAGCCCTACCTTTCATCACGATCAAATCTGTTCACCGATATGTTGTGCAAAGAGGCGATTCCGAAGGGGCTTCTTGCTTTGAAGCAACTGATGGAAGGGGAGTCCAAAGGCGCTCGTGATGCTTTGGCTCAGGTAAGTCTCTTTGGTGGGCTCGCTCTTGCGAACTCCGGGTTGGGAGTTGTGCATGGCATTGCTGGCCCGCTAGGCAGTTTGTGCGGTGCACCCCACGGAGCCATCTGCGGTGCTCTATTGCCTGCGGGCATTGCAGCGAACCGCGATAACGTAGTCGAGGCTGGTCATAAAGCTCGTGTCGATGACGTAATTCGCTGGATTGCTGAAGTGTTTGAGGTATCGGAAGGTCAGGCTCTGCAGTATTTTCGTGAGTGGATTGCTCAGAATGGCTTGCCGGGACTGGCGTCTATTGGTGTGACGGAAGAGCACATACTCTCAGCGACACAAGCTGCCGTCGGAGCCTCGTCCATGAAGGCCAATCCTGTTGTGCTACCAACAGAAATCATAGAAAACGTGATGCGTCAGTCGCTTTAGGAGCAAACCGCCCAGGCTCAAAATCCAGCTTCAGCAACTCCTGAAGCATGCTGTAGCTAAGGCCCCAGATACAGTAATCCTGATACCGACAGCAGGGCATTTTTACGGTGCCAAGCGGGGTGCGCCAAGGGAGTTTGCTTTGATTTTCTTTGGCGGCGAGGTATTTGAGGGATATCCACACCATCTGTGCCACTTCGTGATTAGGCAGCTCGGTTTGCGGTCCTTGCCACTCGTAAACATAGGGGGTGACTACCATTGGTCTCCAACGGCTGTGCTGGCGGGTAATCAGGTCGGACAGTCTGAACTGAAAGCGCCCGTGATTGGTCAGGTCGACGCCGGTTTCTTCCAGGGTTTCCCGTTCGGCTGCCGCCCGTGGTGATGGGTCCGCCGGTTCCATCCGGCCTCCGGGAAAGGCCATATCGCCAGACCAGGGATCTCCTTTCCGGCGGGCCCGCTGGATGAACAGTAGCTCCGTTTCACCGTCTTCAGTGTGCCGGTAAATCAAAGCAACGGACGCTCGCGCCAGCCGACGACGGAAAGGGATCTTTTGGGGGCGGAGGGTCAGCGACCGGTTCCACAACGCCCTCAATCGTAGCAAGGTTAACTACTCAGCTCGCAGGCGACCAAAGACTCTGCAGCTGCCCCAGCAATGAAGACCCAACGCCTTGGTCCCCCAGGAAGCCCATAAGGATTGGAACAAACTGCTGAATCATAGTGCTGTCCATGCCCAGGGCTGAGAAGGCCGATTGCACCCCGTTCATAGATGAAATACCAGAGAGCAACCCTTGGCTCATGCCGCCTGCCCCAAGCAAGCTGGTTAGCCCCGGCGCCTGGTTTGTGAGAGCGCTCATGGCATCAGCGCCCAGATCATTTTTCGCCAGTTGCAGCAAAGCACTGGTGCCGCCAACAGCTTGAGTTTCAGTGACACCGAGTTGGTCTTCCAGCAGCCCGAGCAGTTGCTGCGCTTCAGCACTGACCTCGTTGGCGGAGGACAGTGCCTGGGTGCCACTGGCAATGGTGTCGTTCAGGCTGAAAGCGCCAGCAGTCGGTGCGAGCAGGTAGATGCTGGAAACAAAAAGGAACTTTTTTAGGATGTCGTTCATTGTCGGAGCCTGTGGAGTGTGTGCTTCAAATGTCTGTTCATATATTGGGGTGAAGGGGCAGAATAAAAGTGCCGCCCGCAAAGACAGATCTACCTTTCCTGACTGGCTATCCAGAAAACCAGGCGTTGATTCTTCACTAGATCTGCCCTTTTGCATAATGCAAACTTACAGCCCTTAATCCATGCAGCAGGAGACCGGTAATGTCTGAATTATCACTCAAAGAACAGCTAAGCAACGCAGTAAAAGACGCAATGCGAAATAAGGACAAAACTCGGCTCGTTACGCTGCGTATGGCCCAAGCCGCAATCAAACAGATCGAAATTGATGAGCGCCGCGAGCTGAATGACGACGACGTTCTGAAGGTACTGGACAAAATGCTCAAGCAGCGCCGCGATTCTGCCAGCCAATACGATAACGCCGGCCGCAAGGAGTTGGGTGATATAGAGCGAGCGGAAATGGCGATCATCGAGGAATTCATGCCGGTTGCTCTTACTGAGGATGAGCTGGATGAACTGATCCGTGAGGCAATCAGCTCGGTCGATGCCAAAGGCATGCAAGACATGGGTTCAGTGATGGGTGCGCTGCGCCCTCAAGTAGTCGGCCGTGTTGATATGGGCCACTTGGGTAAAAAGGTGAGGGCGGCGCTGGGGGCTTAACTTTCCGTCAGGCGAAGTCGTATTCTCCGCCCTTTTCAAGGGCAGCCTGGTAAGCCGGCCTGGCGTGCATGCGCTCAACCCAGGCAGTGATGTGAGGCCGGTTCTTGCCTGTGATTCCTCTGGCGACTGAGGCTTCCAGTGGAAAACTCATCTGGATATCTGCGGCGCTGAGTTCATTCCCAAGAAACCAGACGTTTTTCGCCAGGTGGGCTTCAACAAAGTCCAGGTGAGTTTTAATCATGGGGCCGATGAAAACCTCATTGGTTTTATCGGCAATGCCTTTTGCCACAGGTTTGATAAAAAATGGCATAGGACTGGTTTTTACCTTTTCAAAAACCAGTCGCATCACCAGTGGTGGCATCAGTGAGCCTTCGGCGTAATGCATCCAGTAGGTGTAATCCAGCCACGCCTGACCGCCGGTTTCTGGCAGCATGGTGTCTTTACCATAGGTGTGTGCCAGATACTCAATAATAGCGCCAGACTCCGCCACCACCAGGTTGCCGTCAGTGATCACCGGTGATTTACCCAGCGGGTGTATTTTTTTGAGGCTTGCCGGCGCCAACATGGTTTTGGCATCACGCACGTAGCGCTGGATCTCGTAAGGCACTCCCAGTTCTTCCAGCATCCAGAGAATGCGTTGTGAACGAGAGTTGTTGAGGTGGTGGACTGTGATCATGGGGAAACTCCGTTAGCTTCAAGCGATAGGCAGGTTAACAGAGTAGTCTGTATATACGTTTTTGGATCACCCCTGCTGTGTAAAAGTCTAGACTCGGTTACGCATGGCCAATAGGTGGCTTTTGAGATCTTTGATAATCTCGGGCACTTTCAGAGGGAGTAGCTTTCTGATGCCTTTGAAAAGATACATAAAAACATTTGCCCGTTTGTACCAGAGCACCCGCTGAATCTTCTTTTTCATCGGGTGGTAGCCTTCCATGTAAAGCTCTTGCACATGTTTGGCATTGTTGGTGAGGCTGTAACCGCTTAAATCCAGCGGCACCACAATGTCCGCCTTTTTAAGTTGCTCGCGAGTATTAAAGTCGATCGCAATATTGATGGCGTTGCTGATCACATCGAAGGTGTCTTCCGGCTTCTGGTACTGGCTGACATGGCTCAGATCAATGGCCACGGTGATACCCGCGCCCATTTTGGCCAAAGGAGAAATCGGAACGTTTTCAACCAACCCACCGTCTACCAGAATCCGTCCACCTACTTCCATTGGAACAAACAAGCCTGGTACGGCCATGGACGCACAAACAGCGTCTGCCAGATTTCCTGACCTGAATATCAACTGCTTGCCGGTTTCGATATCCGTTGCACAGATTGCGAGAGGGATATTGGCGTCTTCAATGAGGCAGTCCCCCAGATCCCGCTCGATCATCTCGCGAATGGCTTGCGTACTGAACAGACCTCCGCGTTCAAAGGTAAAGTTCAGGATCTTTGAAAGATTTAGCGTTGAACCAATGGAAAGTATGGATTCCACCGGGCGACCGAAGGCGTAATAGCTGGCAACCAGCGCACCCACACTGGTACCTGAAATGCAGTGAATCCGGATGCCCTCTTCTTCAAACGCTTTCAGAACACCAATGTGAGCAATGCCTTTGGCAGCGCCGCCCCCGAGAGCCAGGCCGATACGGGTGTTAAAGGGGTTGAGCTTCATGCAGGGGGCCTGTTGAGATGTTCGTTCGGATTAGATTCTAACAGACTTAACCGGGCGTTCAGCAACGGCCAAACTGGACAGTGCCAGGATCAAATGAGCATTATGGTGTAAGTATGAGTTTTTCTACCACTTTTGGGCTTTTGGCTGGCTCAGACAATTGACAGGACCCCGCTATGAAAAAAATGAGCATCGATATCATTTCCGACATCGCTTGTCCCTGGTGTGCCATTGGCTATGCTCGCCTGGAGCGCGCCATGGGCCAGTTGGCACCAGAGTATGAGTTTGAGGTTCAGTGGCGCGCATTTGAATTGAACCCGGATAGCAGCGGAGATGGTGAGCCCATTTTGCCGGCGCTCGCCCGTAAGTATGGGCGGAGCGAAGATGAGTTGCGCGCCACTCAGAACCAGATGATGACGGTCGCGAAGGATCTTGGCCTTAACTTTGAAAAGATTCAGGAACGCCTGGTTTGCAATACTTTTGATGCCCATCGGCTAGTGAAATGGGCGGGTGAGCAGGGACAGCACACGGGTATGAAGAAGGCACTGTTTGAAGGTTATTTTGGCAGGGCAGAGAATGTGACTGATCACGACGTTCTCCTCAAATGTGTTGAGGTACTTGGGTTGGACGTGACGGAAGCCAGGAAGGTGCTCGATTCAGAACAATACGCCCGAGTTGTGCGCGAGGAAGAAGCCAGGTATCAGAAGGCGGGTGTTTCAGCTGTGCCTGCGTACATTATCAATGGCCAATACCTTATCTCAGGCGCCCAAGAGCCAGACACTCTGGTTCAGGCATTTCAGGAGATTGCTGCAGAGTCCGACTGAACAAAATGCTGTTCAGTCGGACTGCCCTTTACGAACGTTAGTTGCGAAACCGGAACAAGGTTGCGTACAGAACTGGCACCACCACAAGTGTGAGTATCGTTGCAAAGCCCAGTCCGAACATGATGGTGACAGCCATGGCGACGAAGAAAGCATCAGTCAAAAGAGGCAGCATGCCAAGAATCGTCGTTAATGCGGCCATGGCTACGGGGATCAGTCGGCTGGTTCCTGAATCTACAATGGCCTCAATAGGCACTTTGCCGTCAGCCAATTCTACGTCGATCTGATCAACCAGCACGATGGCATTTTTAATCAGCATTCCCGCGAGGCTCATGAAACCCAGCAGTGCCATAAAACCAAAGGGCTGGTTGAACAGCAGGAGCCCTGCGGTTACCCCAACAATGGCAAGAGGCACTACCAGCCAGATCACAAGCGTTTTGCGAATGGAGTTGAACAGGGCAATCACGATGAACACCATCAGCCCGAAGAACACCGGAATAGACTCGGCAATAGACGTTGAGCCCTTGATCGAGTCTTCATTCTCACCGCCCCACGCAAAATAGTAGCCGGTCATGTCTGCAACCGGAATTCGGTCACGGTATCGCAGAGGGATCGTTTTGTCGGTGTGCTCGACATCTGCACCGTCGGATAACCCGAGATACTCGCGTACGTCGGCATTCAGTGCCTTCTCTACATCGGCTTTGATATCAGCCAGTAGCTCTGAGGATAGTCCGTGGCGCTGATCGAAGTGCAAGCGCAGCATTGTGATGCGATCCTGTCTCCAGATATGGGCGTTCTCAAAACCAATATGAAAGTCAGAGACTGCCTGGCCCAGCGGAACCATGCTTTGAGCGGCCGGGCTCCAGATGGACACCTGATCAAGATTATTCAGGCTCATGCGTTCGCCCAGCGGCGCCCGCGCAATGATCGGTAGCAACTCATCGCCTTCGCGGTAGGTGCCTACGCGCACGCCATCAACAGCAAACGCCGTTGCCTGGGCAATGTCCGCGCGCACCAGCCCGAGTTTCTGGGCCTGAGCGTCTGCAATTTCCGGTTTGATCACCTTTACCAGATCACCCCATTCATCACGTAGTCCTTTTACGTTGGGGTGTGCGGCCAATACTTGCCTGGCTTTGTCAGCCAATTGTCGCAAGGCTTCGGGGTCTGGCCCGGAAATGCGTAGCTGAATCTTGCCACCGGTTGCGGGCCCGAGCACAAACTTTTTAACGTTCACACCAACGCCTGGGCGCAGCGTTTCAAGCTCTTGCTGGGCTTGCTCAGTCAGTTTGGCCAGAGTCTCGTAGTTCTCAACATCTACCAGAATTCGAGCAAAGTTGGGGCTTGGCTGTTCCGGCGAATACGTCAGCAGGAACCGGGGTGAGCTACCACCCACTTGCGTAGTCACCCGGGTGACGCCTTCATAATCGGCCAAAATATCCTCAAACGCTCTCGAACCCTCGGATGTTGTGCTGATATCGGCATCACCCGGGAACCAGAGGTCCACGTAAAACTGCGGGCGGGTAGAGTCGGGGAAGAAACTTTGTTTGACCGAGCCAAAGCCCACCGCGGCTGCAACAAATAAAATTGCTGTGATGCCGATAGTCAGCCAGCGGTGCTGAATGGCTTTGTGAAGCATGCCCTGATACTTGCGATAAAAACCCGATGAGTAGGCTTGCTGGTCATTGTCTGCCGCGGTCGTTTTCAAGAACTTGTGACACAGTAAAGGCGTTACAGTTACTGCGGTGAACCAACTCAGGGACAGCGAAATCAGGATGACCGAAAACAGGGAGCGAGTGTACTCGCCGGTAGAGTCTTCAGATGTCCCGATGGCAGCAAAAGCTGTAACTGCAATGGCCGTGGCGCCCAGCAAGGGAATGGCTGTCTGGCTGACAACTTTGCTGGCAGCGGAGAGGGCGTCTTCCCCTTGCTGCATGCGCATACGAATACCATCTGTGACCACAATGGCATTGTCCACCAGCATGCCCAGGGCAATGATAAGTGCGCCCAGCGAAATGCGTTCGAGGTTGATGGCGTAAATGTTCATGAAAATGAACGTGCCCATGATGGTGATCAGCAGTACCGCGCCGATAATCAATCCACTGCGCAGGCCCATAAACACCAGCAAGACCAATACCACGATGGCCACTGCTTGTAGCAGGCTGACGGTAAAACCGCTGATTGCCTCTGATACAGCATCGGATTGGATCGATATAGGGTTTAAGGTCATGCCCAGTGGAATCTGGGGCTTCAGCTGCTCCAGCCTGGCGTCGAGGCCCTCGCCCATGGTGATGACATTGCTTCCGGAGCGGGCTGAAATGGCCAAGCCGATAGCCTGCTCGCCATCAAAGCGCAGCACGTTTGTGGCTGGTTCCTGTTGCCCTCGGTACACATTGGCAATATCTCCGAGCACGATTTGGCTGCTACTACTGCCCCGGCTTGCAATCATCAGCGATTTGAACTGTTCTGCAGAATCCAGTTCACCAGACACCTGTACGGCAAGGCGGGCATCGCCAGCGCGGGCGTATCCGGCGTACGCAACAGTGTTTTTGTCGCCCAGCACGTTGAATATCGCAGCGGGGGGAATACCCAATGCCGACATTTTTTCCGTGTAGGGCTCTACGTAAATGGTTTCCTGTGGTTCGCCATAAAGCGCAATGCTTTTGACGCCGTCAACCAGCAACAATTCGCGCTTCAGGAATTTTGCGAACTCGTAGAGCTCGTTCTGGTTGTATCCGTCGCCGGTGATGGCCAGGTACACGCCATAGACGTCCCCAAAATCATCAATGACCTGAGATGGCCCGGCTCCCGGGGGGAGCTGGGATTGCACGTCGCTGATTTTGTGACGAAGCTCATCCCAGACTTGCGGTAAGCGTGACTTGTCGTACTGATCGAGTATTTTTACCGAGACAATGGATTTGTCGCGATAAGAGTGAGATTCCACATAGAACAACTGCCCCATCTTTTGAGCAGTCTGTTCTATGAGGTTGCTGACTTCTTCTTCAACCTCACTGGCCGTTGCCCCTGGATATGGCGTGACGACTTTGGCTTCCTTGATGGTGAATTCGGGGTCTTCAAGGCGACTGAGATTATTGAAAGAATGGTAGCCCATCGCCACCATGACAAGAACAACGATCCAGGTGATGGTGCTGTTTTTAATGCTCCATGCGGCAATGTTCATAGTGGATCAGAACTCCACTTTGTCGATGGGCTTTACTTGCATGCCTTCCTTAAGCGACGACGCACCGGCAACGGCAAGGGTGTCGCCTGTTTTCAGCCCGGAGGTGATCAGAATGCTGCTCGAGCCTACCAAGTCACCGGTCTCAACAGGGCGTTTGCTGACTGTGCCGTCGTCATTGACGATCCAGACTATTTTCTGTTGCTTGCTGTCAGCAACCACGGCTGAGAGCGGCACTGCTATAAGTGTCTCACTAATACTGTTGTCCGGTTTTTGTTGTGCGCGAACAATGGCTGTCATTCCTGGTAACAGGTTTTGGCCCGCGGTGTCTTCTATGGAAAGCACATACTGAAACGTCTGTGTGTCGGAGTTGGCCTCGGTGGCATGCTCCTTTACGGAGAGTGGGAAAGTGCGATTCGGTATGCCGTCGAACCGTGCGCTCAGGTCGACCGCTGTGCCCTGGTTGCTGTAACGCACGATCAGGTTTTCCGGTATATCAACAACGACTTCCAGTGCGAGATTGTTGTGCAGATTCAAGACTGGCTCTTTGGCTTGTACTTCCTGAAAATTGTCGACAAATTTGCGAGCAATGACACCTTCGAAGGGCGCAATCAGACTGGTTTCGTTTACGGCTTTCTGGGCCTTTTCAAGTTCGGTTTGGGCAACGTTATAACTGGATTCGATCTTGTCGTACTCAGCCTGAGAGACGTATTTTTTCTTGATCAGGTCTTTGGCGCGATTAAAGTTTGCCTCTAGCGTTTGCAGCTGTGTGCGTGCCGCCGCCAGGTTGCTGTTGTAATCCGATGGGTCCAGTTTGCCGAGCAGGGTGCCTTCTTTGACGATCATGCCTTCTTGTACTGGAAACTCGATTAATCGGCCGGGCACCTGAAAGGCCATCGTAACCCGCTGGCTTGCTCTGACAGTGCCGGGAAACTCACGGGCCAGGGTCGCATCTTCACTTCCGATCGTCATCACTTTGACTGGCTGAATTACAGGGTGAAAAGTGGTTTCCTTTGACTCACTGCAGCCGATAAGGAAGATCGTGGCAATAGCGTAGAACGCTATCCGTAGTGTGCGGTTCATAAGCCTGGTGCCCTGATTAAAGAAAAGATAGGAATCCTTTAGATGCATGTTAGGCACTAGTGGCGCATTGGGAAAGAAGTTTTATTCTGTATCAGTCTGGCTCTAGGGTTTTCGTGAGGAAGTCTTCAAACGCTATGACGGACAGCGGGCGGGAGAAGAGATAACCCTGCCCGTAGTCACACCCGATTTCCAGCAACAGTTGGCGCTGCGCCTGGGTTTCGACGCCTTCTGCGATGACGTTCAGGCCGAGCCTGTGAGCCATAATGACTATGGCCTCTGAAAGCACCAGATCATTTTGATCCGTTTCAAGGTTTTGAATAAAAGACTGATCAATCTTGAGGTAATCGATGTCAAACCGCTTCAGGTAGGACAGCGCAGAGTAGCCAACGCCAAAGTCATCGATGGCCACTTGTATCCCTGCATCCCGGAAGCGGAGTAGCTTTTCTTTAACGTCATCACTGGCATTCAGTAGCAGGCCTTCGGTGATTTCGATGCTCAGGTGTTTTGCATCCAGCTCGAGTGTTTTCAGGTAATCCAGCCAGTCTGAGATGTTCAGGGCGTTACTTTGAAACTGTATCGGTGACATGTTCACGGACACCTGAATACCGGTACCGAACAAATCACACCAGCGCTTTGCCTGGAAGCCAGCTTCCCGAAATACCCAGTCGCCGATCCCGACGATTAATCCGGTCTCTTCCGCCAATGGGATAAACTCGGCCGGGCTAATCATTCCGTGTTTCGGGTGATTCCAGCGAATCAGAGCTTCTGCCCTGCTGGCCTTGCCCGTTGCGAGATCAACGATGGGCTGGAAATGAAGTTCGAACTGCCCGTTTTCGACAGCCGAGCGCATGTCATTGATTAGCAACAGCCGCTTTCGAGCTTCATCGTGCAGGGACTGTGTGAAATAACTCAGGCGGTTTCGCCCTGATGTTTTCGAAGCATACATGGCCTGATCGGCGTTACTGATTAGCTGATCAACATTTGAAGCGTCGTCGGGGCAAAAGGTAATGCCAATGCTGGCCTGGACATAGATGGACTCTCCATTGAAGGTGTATGGCTCCGCCAGCGCACTGATGATTTGCTCGGCCACTTTTTCGCCATCGGTCGTGTTTGTGAGCCGGGGAAGGATGACAGTGAACTCGTCGCCGCCCATGCGGGCCACGGTATCGGAGTCTCTTACACAATCGCTGATACGCCCTGCGGCTTTTATCAGCAGTTGGTCGCCCACCGGGTGTCCCAGGGAATCATTAACATCTTTGAAACGGTCAAGATCAATAAACAATAATGCCAGCAGTGAACCGTGGCTTAGAGAGGCTCGGATTTCCTGTTCCAGTCGATCCTGAAACATGTAGCAGTTGGGCAGGTTGGTCAGGAAGTCGTAGTTTGCCTGGCGCCAAACCAGTTCGTCTGTGCGAACCTTGTCGGTTATATCAGAGCCCATAATGACATGGCGCTGGATATCACCTTTGTCATTGTGAATCGCACTTACAGTGAGCCACGAGGGAAAGGCTTCGCCGTTTTTACGACGATTCCAGACCTCACCCTGCCAAAAGCCTTTCAGGGCGACATTTTCCCATATGGTCTGGTAGAAATCGGCGCTGTGACGACCGGAATGAAGAACAGATGTGTCTCTACCTCGAAGGTCGTCAAGGGTGTAACCGGTTATCCGGGTAAACGCGGGGTTGAGTGCCGTAATCCTGTTGCTGGCATCGGTAACCAGTAGAGCTTCTGCCGTGTTTTTGTAGATGGATGAGGCAAGGTGGAGTTCTTCTTCTGCATGAAACCTCTCGATGGCAATACTGACCAGATTTGCCGCCCTCTCAATCAGTACAATTTCCTGTTCATCAGGGGTGCTCGGTTGAGTGCGATAAATGGCAAAAGTGCCTAAGACCTTGCCTGATGACGAATGAATGGGCTCCGACCAGCAGGATTCCAGCCCAGCTGAGGCCGCCAGATCTTTAAAGTTTGCCCAGTAAGGGTGGGAGGCGATGTTTTCGACGACAACGCGCTCTCCCGTATAGGCTGCGGTTCCGCAGGACCCAACGCCCATGCCGATCTCAACGCCACTGATAGCCTTGGAGAAAAAGCCCGGCAAGCTCGGGGCAGAGCCACTCAGGAGGTGTTTTCCTTCGTCGTCCATGAGAAGAATCGAGCACATGGAATTGGAGAGAATGGATTCGGCCGATGCAATAACCTGCGCCAGAATTTCTTCCAAAGAGCCGCCTTTGGCAACCAGTTCCAGGGTTTCCTGCCGCATTTGTTCGCGGCGCTCTGCCATCTTCCGGGATGTGATGTCTTCGATGAGCGACACCACGTATGCAAAGCTGTGGTCAGTATTTCGAATAGCGCGCAAGGAAAGATGAGTGTCGATGGAGTTACCGGATTTATGGATAAACCGTCTTTCAACCGATCGCTCATCCACTGTGCCGTCAATCAGTTGCTGATACTGAGCCTGGCCAATTTCCAGGTCTTCAGGATGAATCAGGTCAGTCCACTTTGCCGTCAGAAGCTCCTGTTCTGTATAGCCGAGCATGTCACACAGCGCCTGATTTACTTCTATCCAGCCTCTATCCGGGCTGGTAGTCGCCATCCCGAACATTGAACGTTCGAAATATGCCCGGAAATGTTGTTCACTGATACGGAGCGCTTCCACCGCATCGCGGCGCTGCCTTTCCCGATCAAGGTTGCCGAGAGCGAAGGTGATGTCGCGGGCAAGTTCGTTGAATAGATCAGTGATTTCGTCGTCAAAAAAGTCTTTTGCAAGGTGATAAACCGTAAACACTGCAAAAGGTTTTTCATTCCTATGGATGGGGAAGCTGCCGCTGCTACCCCAGCGATGATGGCCTGAATGTTCGAGCGAGAATGCTGATCCCGGGTTGTTCGCCCAGTCATTGGTTACTACGGAGTGATTGTTGCAATAAGCGGCTGCTGAAGGGTCGGGGGGGGGCTGATGTGCCTGGTTGTACTGAAGTGTTCAAACTCTCCGGATAATCCGTTTCGGCACCATAGCTTTCTACCGGGACAATGCGCTTTGATTCCGGATCATAAACCCCAATCCAGGCCATGCTTATGCCGGCGAAATCGACAGCCGATCTGCAGGCGAGCGGGAACAGCTCTTCCTCGCCACCCATTCGATTGATGGCCTGGTTCATTTCACTCAGAGCCCGGTATAAACCAGTCAGTCGGTAAATGTGCGCATTCTCCGATGCGCCCACGGTCACATTGCTTGTGTCCGGGCGTGTGTTTTCTGGATTGGCCTCGTTATCCGGTGGTGTAGTCAAAGGGCTACTCGCTGTGGCCAGGACTTGATCATTAGTCGTTTCAAGAGTGTTCAGTCTTTTTGTGCAAAGTTCAAGATAATTGCAGGGTAAATTATTATTGTATTTTGGCAGCACGCAAGAGCGTGCTGCAGATTCTCGCTGAGTGGTGCAATAATCGAGACATCAGACAGATAAAGGCGGCTACCCCATGACAGATACAAGGCAGATTGCCGGTCTCGCACCGGATCGACTTCTCAATATTGAGCGCCACCTCGACCGCCGCTATATCCAGCCCGGCAAGTTGCCAGGGGCGCTGACACTGGTAGCCCGAAGGGGAGAGGTGGCCTATGTAAAGCCCCAGGGGCTGATGGATGTGGAGCGTAACAAGCCAGTCTGTCGGGATACTATTTTCCGCATTTACTCCATGACCAAGCCGATTACGTCTATCGCCATGATGCAGCTTTATGAGCAAGGGCGATTTTTGCTGGACGATCCAGTGCACAAGTACATTCCAGCCTGGAAGAATCGGCGAGTTTATAAAAGCGGCGTCTATCCTCATTTTTTGACTGTGCCCGCAACCAGCACCATGACGATTCGCGATCTTTTTACCCATATGTCTGGCCTGACTTACGGGTTTATGAATCGCACTAACGTGGATGCCGCCTATCGCGAGCTGGGGCTTGATGGCAGTCGGGATCTGACAATGGAAGCCCTGGTCAATCAACTGGCAGAACTCCCTCTTGAATTCTCGCCGGGCACTGCCTGGAACTATTCCGTCAGCACCGATGTGCTGGGGTATCTAGTGCAGTTGCTGGCGGATCAGTCTTTTGATGAGTACCTGCGCGAGAATATTCTTGATCCCTTGGACATGCCCGATACGGGCTTCCACGTGCGTGACAATCAGCTTGATCGATTTGCTGCCTGCTACCAGTTCCAGCCAGGTGACCAACTCAAACTGCAGGACGATCCGGAAACATCGCCTTTCAGGCGTGAGGGGCGGTTTCTGTCTGGCGGTGGTGGGCTGGTTTCCACCATTGATGATTATTTCCATTTTGCCCAAGCCCTTTGTCAGGGTGGGGAGTTCCGGGGGCGGCGGATTATTGGTCGCAAAACCCTGGAGTTCATGCGCAGCAACCACCTGCCGGGCAATCAGGACCTGCCAAGCTTTGCCGTCGGCTCGTTCAGCGAAGCACCTTATGCCGGAACGGGTTTTGGTCTTGGCTTTTCGGTAAAAACCGATGTTGCAAAGTCCCATGCAAACGGATCGGTCGGCGAATACGGCTGGGGTGGATTGGCGAGCACCAGCTTTTTTGTAGACCCGGTTGAAGAGTTGGTGATGATTTTCATGACGCAACTGATTCCCTCATCGACCTACCCAATCCGGCAGGAGTTGCGGGCGATGGTAAATGGAGCGCTGGTATGATTAGCAGAGGAGTCAAGGCCCCGGAATTAACCGTGGCCGGCTGGCTGAATACAGACGAACCCTTGCAGCTGGAAAAATTGCGGGGGCAGGTGGTTGTGCTGCATGCGTTCCAGATGCTGTGCCCGGGCTGTGTGACCCACGGGCTGCCACAAGCCGCCGCGATTCATGAACTGTATCGCAGTGATGAAGTACAGGTGATTGGCCTGCATTCAGTGTTCGAGCATCACCATGTGATGACGCCCGATGCGCTCAAGGTGTTTGTTCACGAGTATCGACTGAAATTTCCCATAGCCATTGATTTGCCGTCAGACTCGGGGCCTGTTCCTGTGATGATGCAAAAGCTCAACCTGCAGGGCACACCGTCGCTGGTGTTGATTGATAAGGACGGCACTATCCGCTTTACTCAGCTGGGACGGGTAAATGATATGCAGGTGGGTAATATGATTGGGCGGCTGTTGGCATAAGAGTGGTCGCAGTGAACCATGGAGATGGTATGAAAGCTGGTGTAAATGCTGTGATCAAAACAGAAAAACTGCCCATCAAATTGTGGCTTGATGAAGGCCAGATGGAGGAGGGTGCGCTGGAACAGGCACGAAACCTTGCGAACCTGCCTTTTGCCTTCAGTCATATTGCCGTTATGCCCGACACTCACCAAGGGTATGGCATGCCGATTGGTGCCGTTCTTGCCACTCAGGGCGCCATCATACCCAACGCTGTTGGTGTCGATATCGGCTGTGGTATGTGCGCTTTACGAACCAGCCTGACAGATATCGCAACAGACGACCTGAAAGAGGTCATGAAAATCATCCGCGATACCGTACCTGTGGGCTTCAATCATCACACTGAGCGCCAAGACGAAGCCTGGATGCCCGAGAGAAAGGGCGAGCTTCCCATTGTCGCACAAGAGTACGAAAGCGCTTTGTATCAGATTGGCACTCTGGGAAGCGGCAACCACTTCATAGAAATACAGAAGGGATCGGATGGCTATATCTGGATTATGGTCCACTCCGGCTCTCGCAACCTCGGTTTCACAGTCGCCAATCATTACGACGATGTGGCGCAGCGCCTGAATCGGGACGCTGGCGAGGATGTATCCCGGGGCTTGGCCTTCCTCCCGGAATCATCAGAGTATTTTGATCTGTATTGGCGCGAAATGAACTACTGCCTTGAATTTGCGCTTGCCAACAGAAAACTCATGATGGAGCGGGTCGAGGCAGCTTTCATGGAGGTTCTGCCCGAGGTGGAGTTTGCCGATTTCATCAACAAGCCCCATAACTTCGCTTCTGAAGAAGAACACTTTGGTGAGACAGTTATCGTGCACCGCAAAGGTGCGACACGGGCCCGAAAAGGCGAGTGGGGCATGATTCCGGGATCGCAGGGCACCCGTTCGTTTCTGGTAAAAGGCAAAGGGGAGCCAATGTCCTTCGAATCCTGCTCCCATGGCGCTGGCAGAATCATGAGTCGGTCACAAGCCCGCAAAACGCTTGATCTGAAAAAGGAAGTAAAGGCCCTCAAGGATCGCGGGATCTTGCATGCTATTCGCAATCGTAAAGATCTGGATGAGGCGCCTGGTTCATATAAGGATATTGATGAAGTGATGAGAAATCAGACCGGCCTTGTTGAAGTGCAAATCGAACTGCGCCCATTGGCGGTCGTCAAAGGTTAGCTCCCCTTTTCAGCAGCACCTGACTGGTCATGGATAATACCGACGCGACATTTACCTCCGTCTGCTATATTGAAGTAACTGGCTCTTGTTAATTAAGTTACTGAAAATTGGGAGATTAAGATGGATCGACTAAAAGGTAAGGTCGCTATTGTTACTGGTGCAGCCCAAGGAATGGGAGCGTCCCACGCCCGTGTTTTTATAAGAGAGGGCGCAAGAGTTGTTTTGACCGATTTGAATGAAGACAAGGGGCAGGCCCTCGCATCGGAACTGGGCAAAAATGCTCTGTTCGTGAAGCAGAATGTAACCAGCGAGTCGGATTGGGCAGAGGTTGTCAGAGCAACCGAGGAACACTTTGGACCAGTTGATATCCTGGTGAATAATGCCGGCATAACAATGGCGAAATCCCTTTTGGATACATCTCTGGAAGATTACCGCCGCATTCTGGATATTAACCAGGTATCTGTGTTCTTGGGGATGAAAACGGTTGTTCCCTCAATGCAAAAGGCAGGCGGTGGCTCTATCGTCAATGTGTCTTCAATAAATGGTTTGGTGGGCGGAGCCATTGGTTATACGGATTCCAAGTTTGCTGTCCGTGGTATGACTAAAGCTGCTGCCCTGGAGTGCGCATCCTTTGGAATCAGAGTGAATTCTGTGCACCCGGGCGTAATTGAAACTCCGATGATTATGCAGGGCGATACAAAAGCGGCTGTTGAAGAATTTGCGAAGTCTATTCCCTTAAAATGCTTGGCCAAGTCTGAAGAAGTCTCAAGCCTGGTACTGTATTTGGCATCAGATGAGTCAAGCTACTCCACAGGCTCTGAGTTTGTAGTGGATGGCGGGGTAACCGCTCAGTAAAGATCCGAATGGATTGTTCGAACTGGTACGGGCGACCCCGCCCGGCCAGCTTTTTGAACTTGCAGGAGGTTTTTATATGTACTACGTAGACATGCCAAGCGCCAAGGAAATTGGTGATCTCAACCTGGTTCGCACTGATGCGGCCATCTCGATTTACCTGCCGACCACGCCGCTCAGTCGTGAAGTTGAAGCCAGCCGAATCAATCTCGGCAACCTGGTGAAAAAAGCGTTGGGTCAACTGGAAGCCAAAGGCCTTGATAAGCGACGCATTGCGCTGTTACAGGAACAGTTTGACGATTTGGCGGCCGATCTGGATTTCTGGAGCCATCAGGCAAACAGTCTGGCGATTCTCGCTACGCCGGAGTCACTGCATACCTACCGGATGGCCAACAAGCTAAAAGATATCGTTGAGGTATCTGACCGTTTCCATCTAAAGCCATTGCTGCGCGCGGTTACTTTCCCGCATACGGCACATATCCTCGCCCTTTCCGAGAATGCGGTGAGACTGATCGAAGTGTCAGCAGACTTACCGGCGAGAGAAGTTACCGTGGCGGACATGCCGGAAGATCTCACAGCGGTAGTGGGTGATGCGACCATCAAGAATTACACAGGTACCGGACACAGGCATGGCGCCCAAGAGCACGGCTCTTATCTGGCGCGCTATGTGCGCAGGATTAACAGTGTGTTGCGCCCCGTGCTTATGCGCTCGGACCGCCCGCTCATTCTGGCCGCTGCAAAACCGCTGGAGGCACTGTTTCGCTCTTTGAGTGCCATTCCGGCCCTGCCTGATGCCATTGCTGGTAACCCTGAACACTTGAGCAATGCGGAGTTGGCAGCAGCTGCAAGGCCAGTATTGGATGCCCACTATGCAGGTCAGATAAAGGATTTCCACCGCTTGTTTGAGGAGCGTGCCGGGCAGAACCGATCAACCACGGACATCTCCGATGCAGCCCGGTTGGCAACGTTTGGTGGAATCGACCGTTTGCTCATTGATATTGACAGTGTGGTCGATGGTTTTGTTGATGATGAAACCGGTGAAGTTGATTTTGGCTCTCACGAAGACGCCACCAGCTATGGGATAATTGACGAAATTGCTGGCCGGGCACTTCGTTCAGGTGCCAAGGTGATGGCAGTGCGTAAGGACGATATTCCGGGCCGCCACGATCTGGCAGTAATTTCACGCTATCCGATTTGATGTTTTTATGAAGGATGTTTCGACAACCCGGGTTGCAGCGTTGCAGGTAGACACTCGCATAGGTGACACGCAGTACAACCTGACACGCTGTAAGGCCTTGGTTGAAGAGGCCTGCCAGGCTGGAGCCCAGTGGATTGCATTGCCGGAGTTCTTTAATACCGGCGTGTCCTGGCAGCCCTCACTTGTTAGCGCAATTGAGGGTGAAAACGGCCCCTCTGCACACTTGCTGCAAACTCTTTCCTCCCGGCACAACCTTGTGCTGGGAGGTTCTTTTTTGTGTCGGCTAAAGGATGGCAGTGTACGCAACCGATACCAGTGTTATAACCGCGGTGAGCTAGTCGGGTATCACGATAAGGATTATCCAACCATGTGGGAGAGCGCCTTTTACGAAGGCGGTGATGCCGGAGATACTGGTGAGCTTGGTGTAATTGATGGTGTTCGAGTAGGCACGGCCGTGTGTTGGGAGTTTTTGCGTACAGCAACCTCCAGGCGTTTGCGAGGCAAGGTGGACGCCATCATTGGTGGCTCCCATTGGTGGAGCATTCCTGAAAACTGGCCGATCATCTATTCATGGCTGGAACCAGCCAATCGTGAGAATAGCCTGAAAACAGTGCAAGACACCGCTCGCCTTGTGGGGGCGCCGGTTATTCATGGGTCGCACTGTAACGACTTCAGCTGCCCCATGCCGGGGTTACCCTTAACTTATCGCGGGCATCTCGAAGGCCAGGCCGCCGTTATTGATGGCCATGGCAAGCTTATTGCCCACCGAACATACGAGCAAGGCCCGGGGGTTGTGCTAGCTGACATCTGTATGCAGGCAGTTGAGCCTGCGGAGCCAGTACCTGATCGCTTCTGGTTGCGTCGGCGTGGGCTGATCCCGGCATTTTCATGGCATCTGCACGGAATGCTGGGGCGCCGCTGGTACCGGCAGCACGTTAAAGGCGGGCAACCCCATTCCTGACAACCTTTCCCCCTACGCTGCCTATCAGAAAGCACTGGCTTCCGGATTTAAAAACGACCCTGCCCAGGACCGGGCCGCCGTGAGTTTGCAGCGCTGCTATGAGCAGTTGCAGGCAGGTGAGCCCAATATTCTGGGTGTGTATCTTTGGGGGCCGGTGGGGCGCGGCAAAACCTGGTTGATGGATCGCTTCTATCAGGCCTTAACCGTGCCTGCCCGGAGGCAGCACTTCCACCATTTTATGCGCTGGGTGCATCAGCGCCTGTTTCAGTTGACCGGGCAGGAGGATCCTCTTCGTCTGCTCGCACAGGAATTGGCTGAAGAAACCCGGGTATTGTGCTTTGACGAGCTGTTTGTCAGCGATATAGGTGATGCGGTGTTGCTTGGAGGTCTGTTTCAGCATCTCTTTGCGCAAGGTTTGGTGCTGGTGGCTACGTCCAACCAGCCGCCCGACGATTTGTATAAGGATGGCTTTAACCGTGAGCGCTTGCTGCCTGCCATTGAGGCAATCAAGAAGCATGTGCAGGTGCTGAGTGTTGACGGAGGTGAAGACCACCGCCTCCATCCCGGAGAACTTCAGCAACGCTATTGGGTTAACCAGCCCCAGGCTCTGGAAGCGGCATTCATGGAGTTGCTGGGTGAGAATGAGCCGCCCATCAAAGAGCCTGTTGTTCTTGGGCACCGCGAGATCGAGGTAGTGCTGCGCAGTGAGCATCTGTTGTGGTGTCGTTATGACGATCTGTGCGAAGAGAAACTGGCATCCCAGGATTTTATCGATCTGTGTGATCGGTTCTCCCACGTCTTTTTAAGTGAGGTTCCACAGCTCGCCGGAGGCACTCTGCAAGCCGCCATTGCTCGTGGCACCGAAGATGGTGTAACCCAGGTAACGGCTGGGGATCGCAAGCTGGCTGCACTAACGCACCAGGATGATGGTGCACGACGATTCATCGCTTTGGTCGACGAATGTTACGACCGGGGCGTTCCGCTGTATCTTGATGCTGCTGTGCCTTTGGAGGAACTCTATAGCCAAGGGGCGCTCGCTTTTCCGTTCCGGCGCACATTGAGTCGCCTGACAGAAATGCAGCTGGAGCGTTTTGGCCAGTGAGGGAAATCTGCCAGACTGTGTTAAATTTAAAGACACAACAAAATGCATAACTGCCAACCTCCTCGGAACGCAAATAGTCATGCTCAGCGGTAGCCCATGAGAAAGAAAAGCGATAAAGGGCAAAGCGCCAGTCCGGTTGCTATGGCGAGCGACCAATACCTAAAAATTGTTGTGGACAGCACGCCCAATATGATGGGCTATTGGGGCGCTGATTTACGCTGCCGCTATGCCAATAATGCCTTCAGCGAGTGGTATGGAATACCGCCAAACGACGTGATTGGCATGCGCTTTCAGGATTTGGTCAGCGAGCAGCTGTATGCGCTGAATGAACCTCATATCCGATCCGTACTGGCTGGCCAACCCCAGCGTTTTGAGCGCACCCTCAAGAAGGCAGATGGCAGCCTTGGCCATATCATTGGCCACTATATTCCTGATTTTGATGACGCGGGCGAGGTTAAAGGATTTTCCATTCAGGCCAGTGAAGTCACGGTACTCAAGGAGGTTGAGGCGAAACTCAAACTGGCAGCCTGTGTGTTCGAGAGCATGCCGGATGGGGTCCTGATTACGGATGTGCATGGAACCATCTTGTCTGTAAACCCGGGTTTTATTGAAATTACGGGCTATACAGCTGAAGAAGCTGTTGGCCAGACGCCTCACATTCTGCAGTCAAAACGTCACGACCATGCCTTTTATGCCGCCATGTGGGAGGCGATAAAGGCAGATGGACGCTGGCATGGGGAAGTATGGAATCGCCGCAAAGATGGCGAGCTTTACCTGCAGCGCATGACGATTAGCATGGTGCCCGATACAACTGGTGAGCCCATGCGCTATGTGTCTGTATTCAGTGACATTACTGCGCTTTGGCGCAAAGATGAGCACATCAAACATCTGGCTTTTCACGACGCCTTGACAGACCTGCCGAATCGCACGTTGCTGATAGATCGAATCGATCAAAAGCTACTCCATGCTGAAAGGGACAAGAACCATTTTGCGTTGATGTTTCTGGATCTTGACGGGTTTAAGCTGGTTAACGATCAGCTTGGGCACAACGCGGGCGACGACCTGTTAAAAGATGTCGCCAAAAAGCTGCTTGCGCTGGTCCGTAGGTCCGATACCGTGGCCCGTGTTGGCGGTGATGAGTTCATATTTATCCTCAACAGCCCACAGCAAGAAAGTGAAATCTCCGATGTTGCCAGCCGGATTGTCAGCTCAATCAGTGCACCGATAGAGGTTCAAGGAAAGACATTCCAGATAGGTGTGTCCATAGGGGTTGCCATTTTCCCTGCGGATGGCCACACGGCTATAGATCTCATCAGAAATGCCGATACCGCCATGTATGCCGCCAAAAGCATGGGCAGGAACAATATTCGTTTCTTTTCCATGGGCTGATCGAACGAGCTTTTACTCCTATGACCTTATATTTCATTCAGGCATTTATCTATCTCCTGGCAGCCGTAATCGCAGTGCCATTAGCAAAACGCTTTGGTTTGGGGTCGGTACTGGGTTATCTGGTTGCCGGCGTGATGATTGGTCCGGTTATGGGGCTCGTGGGGCAGGAAACCAGCACCATTCAGCATTTTGCCGAATTTGGCGTTGTGATGATGTTGTTCCTGATTGGAATGGAGATTGACCCGAAGGCACTTTGGGCCATGAGAGTGCGCCTTTTGGGGCTTGGCGGTCTGCAGGTGCTACTGACGGCAGCAGCTGGCATGGCCGTGGCCTGGTGGCTTGGGCTTCCTTGGCAGACAGCGTTGACGGTGGGTCTTATTTTCTCAGTGTCGTCGACAGCCATTGTGCTGCAAACCCTCGAAGAGAAGGGTTTGTCGAAGACCGAAGGTGGGCGCAATGCTTTTTCAGTATTGCTGTTCCAGGACATTGCGGTAATTCCCATGCTGGCCTTGATCCCGCTTCTGGCGTTGTCCGGCCTGAAGGGTGATACCGGCACTTCGTTGGACACTGATGCTGGCCTTAGCCTGGTGGCTGGGTTGCCGGGCTGGGCGCATGCTCTGGTTGTTGTGGCTGCCGTTGCTGCGGTTATTGTTGGCGGTTACTACCTGAGCCGCCCGCTATTTCGTTATGTGGTGAAGTCCGGGATGCGTGAAGTGTTCACCGCCACGGCATTGATGCTGGTTATTGGTATTGCGGCACTCATGAGTGTTGTAAACCTCTCGCCGGCCCTGGGTGCCTTTCTGGCTGGAGTGGTGCTGGCCAATAGCGAGTTTCGCCATGAGTTGGAAGCCAATATCGAACCGTTCAAGGGCTTGTTGTTGGGTCTGTTCTTTATCACTGTGGGAGCAGGAATCAACTTCGAAGTGTTAGCTGCAGAATGGGGCACCGTTGTTTCTCTGGGCGTGGCCGTAATTGCCATCAAGGCACTTATCCTGCTTCTGCTTGCACAAATATTCGGAATTCGCAGCAGCAACGGCTGGTTGTTTACGCTCGGGTTGGCGCAGGCGGGTGAATTCGGGTTTGTGTTACTCACCTATAGCGTGCAAAACCATGTGATTCCGCCAGATATTTCTCAGGTTCTCTCGCTGGTAGTTGCGCTTTCCATGTTCCTTACGCCCTTGCTGTTTATCGTGTACGACCGCATTGTACTGCCACGGTACAGACGCTCCAGTAACAATGAACAGGACGCAGACACCATAGATGAGCAAGCTCCTGTGATTGTGGCCGGGGTAGGGCGGTTCGGACAGATTGTCTGCCGGTTGCTGCGGGCTAACAATGTTCCCATTGTGGTGCTCGATCACGAACTTGAACAGATTGAAAATGTTCGCCAGATCAACATGAAGAGTTTTTTTGGCGATGCCAGTCGCCCGGATTTGCTGGAAAAAGCCGGTATCGAACAGGCGCGCTTGTTAGTCGTGGCAATTGATGACAGGGATCGCGCGGTGCAGATGGTAGAGCATGTAAAAAAGTATTTCCCGGGAGTCTGGGTGCTGGCCCGCGCTTTTGATCGCGGCCACGGATATCAGCTTCGGGTAGCGGGTGCTGATGATGTGATGAGCGAGACTTACTATTCTGCTCTGGAGCTTGGTGGTCATGCTCTTACGGCTATGGGGGTGCACCCGATGCGAGCCAAGCAGATGACCTGGGCATTTGTGGAAAATGAAAAGGCCCACGAAGCTGAGTTATTTGAGGCATGGAAAGAAATCGAGCAGGGGATTAACTTCAGCCCGCGCTACGGTGAGTTGTTCATGAAGCTTGAAGAGGCGTTAAGCAACACCATGCACCGGGATTGGCAGGCGCCAAAGCCTGAGGATGTCCCGGTCTGGGTCCCGCCTGAACATCACTGATTAACGCTTGAAGCTTTGGCCTATTTGGGCCGGTGCATCTGAAACTTGTTCGCAGCGCCAACGGTAAAGTAGTCTGCTGGCCCTCCGCCACGCATGACCGGTTCTGCGGCAGCGGTATCGTAAATACCATTTATCAGCAGATGCTGTGCGATATGCACGCCGACCACTTCACCGAATACCATCCAGGTTTCGACTTTTTCGCCATCGACACCGGCAAGCTGAACCACCTGAGTGACCCGGCATTCAAGAGATACCGGGCTTTCTGCCACACGAGGCACCGAGATAATCCTGGAAGGCTTTGGCGTGAGGCCGGAAAGCGCAAACTCATCCACTTCCGGCCCGACAGCCGCGCAGCTCTGGTTCATGGCTTCGCTTAGCTGAAGGGTAACCAGGTTCCAGCAAAACTCGCGGGTATCTTCAGCATTACGGACAGAGTCCTTGTAACCGATGCTGGAAAAACCGACGATGGGCGGATGGTAGTTGAAGGCGTTGAAAAAGCTGTAGGGTGCAAGATTTAGCACCCCATCACGGCTCCTGGACGATATCCAGCCTATGGGGCGCGGTGCTACCAGAGCGTTGAATGGGTCATGAGCAAGCCCGTGCCCGTTAGATGGTTCGTAGAAGTGAATTTTATCGGGCATAAAATGCTCCTGAGAAATGGCATGCCGGTAATATACGCTCACTGCCGCATGCTTGCGAAACCTGACAATACACATCACCAAAGGAACCTTCGTGATGCCCTCTTCCACATCCGATTTCAATCGGTTGCCCGCCCTTGTCGCGATTGCTATCGGGATTGCAATCTGGTTTATCCCAACGCCGGAAGGCGTTTCGGCTCAGGGCTGGCTTATGCTGGCCATATTTGTAGCAACGATTGCAGCCATTATCGGCAAGGCCATGCCTATTGGCGCCATTTCAATCGTTGCAATCACGGTCGTGGCCGTTAGCGGCGTTACCAGCGACAACCCCGGCACGTCGATGCGCAATGCCTTGGGCAGCTTCAGTAATTCGCTGATCTGGTTGATAGCCATAGCCATCATGATTTCCCGGGGGTTGATAAAAACCGGGTTGGGCGAGCGTATTGGCTACTATTTTATTGCCGTTTTTGGCAAAAGAACCCTTGGTATTGGTTACGGACTGGCCCTTTCGGAATTGGTGATCGCACCGGTTACGCCCAGCAATACCGCAAGGGGGGGCGCGATTATTCACCCGATCATGTTGTCCATTGCTCAGAGCTATGGCTGTACGCCAGACAAGGAAAATACCAATAAGATTGGCAAGTACCTGGCATTGGTCAATTACCACGGCAATCCCATCACTTCCGCAATGTTTATTACTGCTACTGCGCCCAACCCGCTGACGGTCAAGTTGATTGCCGATGCTACCGGTTCTGCAATCAGCCTGAGCTGGACAACCTGGGCGCTGGCCATGTTGCTGCCTGGCCTCGTCGCCATCGCGTTAATGCCCCTGGTTATCTATCTGATGTACCCGCCAGAGATCAAGGCCACTCCCGACGCAGTCAGTTTCGCCCGGGAGCGCTTGGCGAGGCTCGGTAAATTGACCCGCGATGAAGGCATAATGCTGGGGGTTTTTGTTATTTTGCTGTTGCTGTGGGCAGACATACCGGCCTTGATTTTCGGTGCCGCGTTCAAGCTGAACGCAACCACCACTGCTTTCGTGGGGCTGTCGATTCTTTTGGTCACCGGCGTATTGAACTGGAAGGATGCGCTATCTGAAAAGAGCGCCTGGGATACGCTGGTCTGGTTTGGTGCTTTGGTGATGATGGCCACCCAGTTGAACGAACTGGGTGTTATTGCGTGGTTCTCTGAGGAAATTCAGGAGGGCATAGTCAGCACCGGCCTGGCTTGGCCGGCCTCTACCGCGATTCTGGTTCTGGTGTTTCTGTATTCCCACTACTTTTTTGCCAGCACCACGGCTCATATCACTGCCATGATGGGGGCCTTTCTGGTGGTTGGCCTGGGCCTCGGCGCGCCGCCCATGGCCTTTGTTCTGATGATGGCTGCTACTTCCTCCATCATGATGACCCTGACCCATTACGCTACTGGTACATCACCGGTTATATTCGGTTCCGGTTATGTGAGCCTGAGCGAATGGTGGAAAGCCGGGTTCGTGATGAGCCTGGTGAATCTGACCATCTGGGTGGTGGTTGGCGGGCTTTGGTGGAAACTGCTGGGGTACTGGTGAGTTGGCTACAATGAAATTTCCGATCGTTACCGTAACCCTGGTTTCAGCAGCGCTGCTGTTCGTTTTGTGGGATCAAACCCGCGAGCAACCACAAGCTGTTGATGCCAGCCGGTTTACCAACCTTCAGGCGAATCCCGTAAAACTCAGCACAACCGTGGATTGGCTGATTACCCAGCTGCCTTCGCTGTGTGAGCAAGCGACAGGCAAGGCTGAGGGAACTGACGCCAACGCCAGCTGTGTTAAGCAGGCAAAAACACGCACCTCAACATGCCGGCGTAGCATTTACGACGGCTTTCCGAGCGTTGTAGCGTCAGAGGCCGCTTTTCGGGATGTGTCGATTACGCTGATTAACTGCCTTGTTCAGGATGCGTCACCTTAGCACCACCGGCACTCGGTGGTATCCACCCACTGGCGCCACTTCCCGTTCTGGTGGCTCGCCTGGCACCAAATCTATTGCCTGTACTGATGTGAGTATGGTTTGCAGCGCGATGCGCAATTCCCAGGTCGCTAGCAGTCTGCCTGGACACACGTGCTTGCCGGCTCCGTAGAGCAGGTTATTTGCTGCGTTGCCTTGAGGATCAAACCGGCTGTTGTCGAAGACAGATTCATCGCGGTTGGCGGAGGTCCAGTTCAGTTTTACCCGGGCGCCGGCGGGGATATCCCGGCCACCGATATGAACGGGGCAGGTGGTTACTCTCCGGTTGGATACAAACGGGTTGTCGCGGCGAAGTATTTCATCGATGATCGCTTCTGCTTCTGTATTGGAAGCTCCTCGTATCCTCTCAACAAGATCGGGTTGTTGGGCCAGATGGGCGATGAGTACGCCAACACACAGAGCGATCGAACCCAGATCTCCTCCTGTCCAGTTGCGCAGAATTGAAACCAGTTCTGGCTCTGTCAGTGGGCGCCCATTTACCGTCTCGCGGCACAATCTTGTAGTCAGATCGTCCGGGGCGCTTGCACCGGCAGCACGCCGCGGCTGGATAACCGAACGAATAATCTCATCAAACTGTTCGGCTACTTCTGCCATTAATGTATTGTCGCCAGAGCGGGTAGCGGCATGGTTTTCCTTCATCCAGGCCAGCAGTTTTGGTTCCAGTTCTGCAGGCCATCCCAGCCAGGCGCACTGGGCACGAACGGCAAACACGGCACCTATGTCATTTACGGCGTCCAGCACTTTGCCCTTGGGCAGCTCTGCTACCAACTGATGTGCGACGCGTGTGAAAACTGGAACGAATGGCTCCACCGCTTCCCGGGTAAGATATCGCTCGATCACATTTCGGTAGAGCGTGTGTTCCTCTCCATCAAGCCCGTTCGGAACTTGCAGGTAGCGAGACACCTGGCTGGAAAATCGCTCATGATCCAGAGCAGCGGCCAAAACGTCGGCATGCCTTAGCAGCACCCATTCGCCTTTGATGTTTCGCACGACAGGATGTTTGGGGCGCAGTTCATCGGTGTAGGCCCTCAAATCACGGCCAGCTGCGGACAAATCATCCGGCATGTGGTCTGTCATATTGACTCCTTTTCCATCAACAATAGCTTGCCTGATCAGCATACCCGCAATTGCTCAAATCAAAAATGCGAAAGGACAAGAGCAGCCAGGCGTTGCGTCAATTGCAGGAAACCTGTGTGAGCTAACGGCCAAAATTATCACTGTGTTAGCAGGAGTGACTTCAGTGCCAATACAGCCGCTTTGATTTCGCACTCGCTGGCGCTGGCAAAGCCCATCACCAGACCGCTTCTCGTGTCCTCCCCGATAAAATGAACGCTCAAGGGTGTGCTGCCAACCCCCTTGGCTCTGAGTTGTTGGCTGATGTCGGCGTCATCGAAGTCGCCCTCCAGAACCAGATGCATGCCGGCACTCTCCGCTACAGGTGTTACCAACCCATCCAGTTGCTCTAGCACAAGCTTTTGGAAGTACGTCCATTTCTCCTTGTAGAGCTGTCTCATGCGGCGCAGGTGGCGGGTGAACTGCCCGCTTGTAATGAACTCCGCAATGGTCGCCTGGGTGAGCAGCGGTGTTTCACCACCGGTAACCCGTTTGGCCCACAGGAACGCCTCCACCATGGATTCGGGCACAACCAGATAGCCAACTCGCAAGCCGGGAAGCAGGGTTTTGCTGAAGCTGCCCACGTAAAGAACGGGGGTGTTGTCGAATAACCCCTGAATAGCGGCGAAAGGTTTGTTGTGGAAGTGGAACTCACTGTCGTAGTCGTCTTCTACAATCCAGGTTTGATTGCGCTGTGCCCACTGAACCAGTGCCATACGCTGCGCAATATCCAGAATTCCGCCCATGGGATATTGGTGTGTAGGGGTGCAGAACAATAGTTTGGCAGGGTCCATATCCGCAAGTGCCTCCACATCCAGCACCTGGCCTTTCAAGGGCACGGGCAATAACGGGTTGCCATAACGCCCAAGGGCATAACGGGCGCCGCGATAGCCCGGGTTCTCGCAGAAAACGCGGTCACCAGTTTGAAGCAGTACATCTGCAATCAGAGACAATGCCTGCTGCGCACCGTTGGTAATGATGATTTGATGCTCATGGCAGCGCACCCCGCGAGACTCCCGCACATAGTCTGCGACAGCTTGCCTCAGAGGTTGGTAGCCTTGAATGCAGTCGTACCCTCTGAGCAGTCTGCGGCTTTCCTGATGATGCAGGATCCGGTTCCAGCTGCGGATCGGGAAGGCGTCCAGATCTGGCAGGCCCGGCTGGAAGGGCAGGTTGGCGTCTTCCCCTAGTCGCATACTGTGTCTCGGCACGATGGGTAGCGGTGGCAACGGCTCAGCATTGCATGGTAAGTGCGAGACCGCCTGATCAGGCTGGTTCAGGCTGGCGCGGATGTCATCGTTAACGAACACCCCTTTGCCCGGACGGCTCAGCAGAAAGCCTTCTGATTTAAGCTGGTCGTAAACCGCATTCACGGTGTTTCTGCTCACCCCGATATCTGTTGCCAGCTGCCTGCTTGATGGCAGTTGGCTGCCGGGAAGGTAGCGCTGGTCCATGATGCGTTGGGACAGTTGTCGATAGAGCTGTTGTTGCAACGGTGTGGCTGAATCCAGCTGAATATCGTTTATCACTTTAACTGGCCCTATTGAAAATCATAATGTGGATCTTTTGATGGTATCAGATGTTTTCTTTAATAGCGGGGTACTTAACGAAAGGAACCTATGATGTCTTTGAAGGAAACCGACCCAGCCGCAATGTATTCCCTTTCCTGTTGCCCGCGCAGCCAGGTGAAGCGCACTGCGAAACGTGCGAGCTATGAGCGCTCGGAAGCTTACGCTCTGATCGACCGCTTAAAGACGGCCCATGTTGGGTTTGTGGAGGAGGGGGAGCCCAGAATTATCCCGCTTACGGCCTGGCGCCTGGGGGATGATCTTTATCTCCATAGCTTGAACGGTGGTCGCTTGTGCAAGCAGCTGGAATCCGGTGCGCAGCTGTGTATTTCGTTTGCGGTAACCGAGGAGTGGGTGATGAGTAAATCGGCCTATCACCATAGCGCAAACTACTCATCGCTGGTGCTGTTCGGAAAGGCCCGGCGAGTGCTGGATGAGGCGGCATTCGACGAGGCGTTCAAGGCTATTATCAACCAGCTTTCGCCGGGGCGATGGGATCAGGTTCGCGCGCCCAGTGTTAAAGAGCGCAAAGCCACCGCGCTGTTTCGTGTGCCCATTGAAGAGGGAGCTTTCAAAAGCCGAACCGGTGGGCCTAACGAGGAGCCGGAAGATATGGCGCTGCCTGTATGGCATGGCACGCAGGCGGTTTAAGTTTCAGTATTTCTCTAATCCGCTATATAACCTGTCTTGCAAGCATGCTAAAAGATGGCCGTCTCGGTGGCGGCCTTGCTCAAGAGCGAATAGCCCCTCTATTAATTCATCAGGGTTTCAGCATGTCTGACAAGTTTTTCTTCAAAGGCCGGCAGGATGCACGGCAGCATCACACGGCCTATGGCGGCTTCAAAACCAACGCCAGTCAAAAAAGCGGAAGCAAGAAGTTTCCTCTGCAGCTGGTTGTAACCAGCGAGGCGCGCAAGCAAGAGGTTGAGGCGCTGGTGGCAGAAGCGCAGCTGCATGCGAACATTACCATCGATTCCCGCGAAGGTGCTGTCGAATCCATAGCCGAGCTTACCGCTATCCTGAATAAGGGTGGTACCGTAACTCAGCCCAAGATGCCGTCTCGGAATGATCCCTGCAGTTGCGGCAGTGGGAAAAAGTTCAAAAAGTGCTGTGCCTGATACACAGATAACTTTAGCTACCGAAAAAGGAGTGCCCATGCTTATTTGTGGTGTTGAACTCAGTGGAAGCGACGCCGTGGTGTGTTTGCTGAGTCTGGAGGGGGGGCAGTTCACCCTGCCTGAGAGCAATGTTCGCAGGATCACCCTCAAGAAGAACCACACTCGCAGGGATCTGCAGGAATTTCAGGCGTCTTTTGCGAAATTTCTGGCAGAGCACGATGTGAAAAAAGTGGCTATCAAAGAGCGCATGCCCAAAGGCAAGTTTGCCGGTGGTGCCATCAGTTTCAAAATGGAAGCGGCTCTTCAGTTGATGCCAGAGGCGGATGTTGAGGTGGAACTGCTTTCATCTGCAACCATCAAAGCGACACTGTCTGCCAAGCCGATGCCCATTCCTTTTGCAGCGACGGGATTGAAGGTGTTCCAGGAAGCCGCATTTGTTGCGGCTTATGTAGGGCATCTGGCGAAGTAACCAGGTTCTTTATACTTCGCCGGATGCTTCAGGCAATTACTGTGCAGTTGTAACGTACTTCAGAATCTCGACCACCTGCTCGGGAGTTTGCGCCCACGCCATGGCGGATGCGTCTACTTCTTTCAGCGGGTGAATAATGTCGTCGTTGTGAAGAGTAACGTAGGGCGTTCCCATAGCCGCGCAGAAGCCGGCATCAAAGGCTGCGTTCCATTGCTTGTACTTGTCACCAAAACGAATCACTGCCAAATCGCATTGTTCCAACAGGGTTTTGGTGCGAATGCCGTTTACCTTGGATGACTGGTGATCACGCCAGAATGCCACTTCCGGCTTGCCCAGCATGTCGCCGGCTGCATCGCTGGCTTCGTGGTTGGTAACAGGCGCAGTAAATTCCACCGGCAACCCGGCAGCTTCTGCCCCAGCCTGAATTTGTTCACGCCAATCAGTGTGAATTTCGCCAGAGAGATACACAGTCCAGATCATGGAGTTCTCCTAAGTAAAATGGGTAGGGGTGGGTTTGAATCTGCGAGACCCTATCATAGCCCAGCGCTCTACAGAATCTCAGCCCGGTTAATCCCTATCGTCATCGGTTACTTTCGCCAGCTCGGCTCGGGTCTTCAGCCGCCCCTCGCGGCGAATCTCGGCGTTCTCAAAACGCTGTCGCTGTTTAGCGGTTTCCGGAATAACGGCAGGAACATCTGCGGGCCTGTCGTTCTCGTCGAGGGCTACGAAGGTGAAAAAGGCAGAGAGGATATGTCGTGTTTCGCCGGTGTAACTGTTCTCCGCCACAACCTTGGCGCCGATTTCCATAGATGAGCCCCAACTGCGATTCAGAGCTAAACTGAACAGCAAGGTATCGTTGCCTTTCGCCGGGGCGCGGAAGTGGATGGAGTCCACCGCTGCGGTCACACAAACACAGGTTGAATGACGCTCGGCAACCACCAGAGCCAGGCGGTCGCATTTTGCCATGATCATTCCGCCGAATACGGTTTCGTGGGAGTTCATGTCATTGGGGAAAACCTTGTACACGTGCTTCTCAATGGCAGAAGCAGATACGGGCTTGGATGGCTTGTCAGGCATAAGATCCTTTCTCGATAATGGTATTAAGCTAAGGTTTATAGTGAGGCTATTCATAAGGGTACTACACCCTCTACGAAAGCGCGGGGCTGAGCTTGTATTTCCAGCGTTTGCGCCAATCATATATAACCAGAGAACAACGTTTAATCAGATGCGAGGAGTTCAATGGACTTCAAAGACTATTACGCCGTGCTTGGTGTGAGCGAGTCTGCCTCCCCCGAGGAAATCAAAAAATCCTACCGGAAACTGGCCCGGAAATATCACCCGGATGTCAGTAAAGAAGACAACGCCGACGAGAAGTTCAAAGATCTTGGCGAAGCCTACGAAGTACTGAAAGACCCGGAAAAGCGCGCGGAGTACGACCAGCTGCGAAAATACGGCGCGCAGGCCGATGGCTCTTTCCAGCCACCTCCCGGTTGGCAGAGTGCCTCGGGGTTTGGTGGTGGTGGATACACTGATGCCGACTCCCGACAGTTCAGCGATTTTTTTGAGCAGATGTTTGGCGGTGGGCCTGGCCCTGGTGCTGGAGGTTTCCGGCAGAACATGCGCATGCGTGGTGAGGACGTTCATGCACGGTTGGCGCTGTTCCTTGAGGAAGTGTTTAATGGAACCGAAAAGCAGGTTTCCTTTGCAGTGCATGAAGCCGACGAGCATGGCCGTGTTATAGCGCGACAGAAAACACTGAATGTAAAAATCCCCGCCGGAATGCGCGAAGGGCAGCATTTGCGCCTGAAAGGCCAAGGGTCCCCTGGCTTTGGTGGTGCAGCACCTGGTGACTTGCTGATAGAGATTGAATTGGCTCCGCACCCACTGTTCAGCGTTGAGGGGCGGGATGTTGTTGTAACTGTGCCGGTGGCACCATGGGAAGCGGCGCTCGGTGCTACAATCACTGTGCCCACTGTAGGCTCAAAGGTAAATGTGAAAGTGCCCAAGGGAACCTCCTCGGGGCGAAAGCTCCGCCTGAAAGGCAAGGGGCTGCCAGGCAAGCATCCGGGCGATCAGATTATTATTTTGCAGATTGTGATACCGGAACAGCATTCTGCAGAGGCTGAAAAGCTATACGAGCAGCTTGCCGAGGCGGAAAAAGCATTCAACCCACGCAGCAAACTCCATCTGTGAAGGGGAGAGTAAAGGATGAGTGATAGAAGCAGTATTCTGACTGTTGAAGTAATGGACTCCGATGGCAGCACCTTTACCCTTCACGAAGTGTGCGAGCGAGGTGAGTGTCACGCTGAGTTTGTCATCAAACTGGTGAGCTACGGCATTATTGCGCCGGTGGAGCCAGCGGCAGAGGCGCGCCAATGGCTGTTTGATGTGGCGGCACTCGCCCGGCTGCATAAAGCCAGGCGTTTGCAGCGTGATCTGAAGATGAACCTGCCGGGCCTTGCGATGTCACTGGAACTCCTTGATGAGGTTCAGGAGATGCGACGCGAAGTAGAGCGCCTCAGCCGACAGTTGCAGCAGCTGACGGAGGAATAGTGTGGTGCGTTTATAAACTCTGGATTACCGGTTTTCGTCGAGAGCCCTGATCTCTGCGTAAATCCTTTCTGCCTCCTCTGTCAGGGTGCCATGGCTCCTTAAGTCCCCATTGCGCTGCGCATGCAGCGCTTTGGTCAACTTGGCTTCATACGCCTTCTGCAGCTTTTTCCTCGGATCACCTTTTAAAAAACCCAGCATTTTCCCGTCTCGCTTTTCTGGTTCGTGGTCATAACTTTACGCAGATTCTGTCTGAAAGTTCATAAATTATCCGTGTCTGTTGCTGGACAAAATTGATTAGTGGGATTAAATTCCCAATTATAAATTTGGGAAAATAATCCCATTAATTGATTGGGCGATTGAAAATTGATTGCCAGAGCCTATAAGCAGCCCGGAGAAGTACGATGAAACACAACTTATTAGCGACCGCCGTAAAGTTAGCTCTGACCGGAGCCCTCGCGGGCTCACTTGCAGCCTGCGGTGGTAGCTCAGGCGGCTCGGATTCTGCCGGCGTATCATCCGGCACCAGTGTTGGCCCGGTTTCCGGCTTTGGAAGCGTATTCGTAAATGGAACAAAGTTCAGTACCGATGGCACTGTTAAGAGCAATGACGGCATTGAGCGTGAAGATCAGCTAGAGAAGGGCATGATCCTGAAAGTTCGGGGTGATTGGAGCGGCCATGGTGAGGGTAAAGCAAGAACTGTCTCCTACGATGACACCTTGCGTGGACCGGTTACCTCTATGACCTGGGATGCTGCTAGTCGCACAGGTAAAATCGTAATGCTTGGTCAGACGGTCGTTGTGGATGGCCGCACGGTATTTCGGGGCGCAACGCCGGGCTTTCTGGAAAGTAACGCCACCGGGTATCGGGTTCGCATTAGTGGCTGGCGCACCGCAGAAGGTGAGTTCCGCGCAAGTTTTGTGGGCGCAAGAGCCGATGGTGTGGAATTTGATGGCGCCAATGATGTTGAAATAGAAGGGGTTGTGAAAGATCTCGATACATCTGCTCAAACCTTCACCATCAACGGCTTTTTAATCGACTACGAACGTGCGAAGCCGGAAGACGGTTTCGCTTTGGAAGATCTGGCCAACGGCATGGTTGTGGAAGTAGAAGGTGCCTTATCTGCTGATAATAAAACGCTTCTGGCAACTGAAATTAGTGATGAAAGCGATTGGCTTGGCGGTGAAGATGACGACGTAGAGATTTCCGGTGAACTTTATGACTACGACGAAGCAGGCCAGCTGTTCTACATCAACGGCGTGTTGGTGCAGATAACCACCAATACCGAGTTTGACGATATTCGCAAATCCGACCTGAAAAACGGTGTGCACGTGGAGGTTGAGGGCGAGTACCGCGATGGCGTTTTGTATGCTGAGGAAATCGAAGGCCAGGAAGCAGATGTTGAGCTTGAAGGTGTTGTTGAGTCCATCGATCTTGAGAATGAAACACTCATGGTCAGTGGGGTGAAGGTTCAGCTCACCACCAGCACTCTGATCGACGAAGGCGATGACAACGAGCGGCGCAGTCGGGTTCGGGATATTCAAAGCTTCAAGGCAGGGGATTTTCTGGAAGTGGAAGGCTATCAGCGCAGCGACGATGGCGGCTATCTGGAAGCAGTGAGCGTGAAGTATGAAAGCGGAGACCCAAGTGGCTGCGCAGAACTGGAAGCCCGTGTCTTTGTGACTGATCTGGGTTCAATCCGCGTTATGAACCTGGAGATTCTACCAGGCGCATACAGCCTTGCTGGTTTGGATCTCGATGAAGAGGTTGAGCTTGAGTATTGCCCAACAGGCGCTGGCGAGTACGATTTGAGCGGCAGCCCTGAGCAGTAGGTCCCCAACTGTGTTTCTGGCTATTAGCGCCAATATGGGAATATAATCCCAACCATGAGCGAGTCCAATACCAACCCATTGCACCAGGCCCTGTTCCGCATTCTGCGACCTCTTGCGAGGTTGCTGCTGCGGAACGGAATTCCATTTGGTGAGTTCGCCGAGCTGGTCAAGCGAGCCTATGTGGAAGCGGCACTGGAGGACTTCCCCGGTGATCGGCGCAAACCTACCGACTCCGGGGCGGCTGTTATGACGGGGTTGACGCGCAAAGAAGTTAAGCGCCAGCGAGAGGTTCTTGCGGGCCAGCACATAGGAAAATCCGACGTGCTGCACGCTAATCGTGCTTCTCGCGTTGTGTCTGGCTGGGTGCATGATGCTCTATTCCAGAGCCCTTCCGGAGAGCCAGCTATACTTACCTTTGACGGGGCGTTGAGTTTCAGCGAACTGGCAAAAAAGTACAGTGGAGATATGCCGCCACGTTCTGTACTGGATGAGCTGTTAAGGGTTGGTGTGGTGTCTGTAGATAGCGATACCGGTAAGCTCGCACTGATGAAAAGAGCCTATGTGCCCGCTGGAGATAGCCAGGAAATGCTCCAGATCTTTGGTGAGGATGTATCAGATCTTATAGCGACAATAGACCATAACCTGGTCTGCGATGCTGGCAGGCAGCGGCCGTTGTTCCAGCGCACACTGACGTATAACAACATTCCACCGGAAGTTATGGAAGCGTGGCGCAGCCACGCGGCGGAGCAATCCCAGAAACTGCTGGAGCAGTTGGACTCCTGGCTGGGGCCAAAAGACCGGGATGTCACGGGCAGCCAGACGGCCGCCTCACCCCAGGATTCTTACAGAACGGGCATCAGTATTTTCTATTTCGAAGAAGCTACTGCTGCAGAAACATCCCCACTCGGCTCCAAAAGAGAGAAAGTACTATGAAGTCCGGCAGCCAGCCAAAGTTTGTGAGTCGCTGGGAACCTACCGAGCTTGCCAGCACCCTGTTGTCTGCTCCAAGCCGCGAAGTTGTTAGACATTGGATCAGTGAGATTGGGTTTCTTGATGAAAACCTGCACCCGGTTCTTTTGTCGATGAATGATCAGAAAGAACCGTCGTTGGACCAGCTTGTCCAGGCGGTTAATCCCGGTTTTTCCACTTCTGTGGTTCTAAACGAACTGCTGCGCAAAGGCGTGGTTGAGCAGTTGGAGAACGGGCAAATCTTGCTAAGGCGCAGCACCTATATACACAATGTGCCCAGCTTTGAGGTTTCACCCGGGGTTAGGCGCCGAAAGCACAGATCCGACGGCAGCGCGGGACGCCGGCACAGCGATGATTTTTGATTTGGGGACCCAAAATATGATGCCGCGGGCCTATCCTACATGGTGAGCACAATGAAACTGATATCCCGAAAACGTCCTTTGACTGCACTCGCGACGGTCCTGCTTCTAGGCCTTTTTTCAGCCTGTGGTGGTGAATCTCAGGTAGCAGATGGGGGCATTCGTGGCACCGGGTCGAGCGTGGGACCGGTATCGGGGTTTGGCAGTGTTTTTGTGAATGGGGTCGAGTTTTTTACGGATTCAATTCTTAACGAGAAAGTAGAAAGTAACGATGGGATTGATACAGAAGGCGATCTCAACGAAGGCATGATTCTCCGAATCGAAGGGCAGTGGCGCATCGACGGCACCGGTGCAGCGGATTCCATGGAGTATGACGACACCTTGCGCGGTGACCTGTCCAACTTGGTCCGTGGCGCGCCTGGAGAGCCAGTCAGGTTTGAAATATACGGACAACAAGTTGTCGCAGACAGGCAAACCGTCTTGAAAGGAAGGACGCTTGCAACCTTGGCCAACAATGATTTTGTACGAGTCAGTGCCTGGCGGCAGCCAGATGGCAGATACCGTGCCAGCTATATTGGCTTCAACCCAGTGTTTTACGGTGCTGACCCTATAGAACTCGAAGGCCCGGTTGATGCGGGTTCTGTTGAAGCTGACCAGTTCACTATGAACGGTGCTGTGATCAAGTTTGGTGATGACAGCTTTGCGGAAGGAATATCAGCTGAAGATCTGAAGCCTGGTGCCTATTTTGAAGTGGAAGGGTACAAAGAGTTGGCGGGAGGCGCGATTGTCGCGACACGAATCCAGCTTGATGATTTCCGCCGCTATCGCCCGGTAGGTGAAGATATTGAGATAGCCGGTCCTGTGTCATCAGATTACAACAGAACCGACAATACGTTCGGACTGAACGGTTTGACGATCCAGGTAACGAGCGCTACAGAGCTGGATGATATAACTCTCGATGACCTCAAGGCTGGCTTGCTTGTGCAAGTTGAAGGCGAGTTTGTTTCGGGTGATCTGGTTCGGGCCACGGAGATCGAAGCCCGGGATGGCGATGCTGAAATTACTGGCGCTGTTGATTCAGTAGAGCTGAGCTCGAACAGTTTGATGATAGGTGGGATACGAGTTGCCATAACATCCAGAACGATCATTACGGATGATGATGCTGATGAGCCGTTAACGATTTCAGATTTGGTGCCTGGTGTGGACGACGTTTATGTAGAAGTTGCCGGGCTGCAGAAAAAAGGCCATAACGGCAGCGTATACATGGAAGCCACTCAAATCGAGCGAGAGCCTTCAGGTAACACGGGCGAGTACGAGGTTAAAGGTGTTGTAACCAGGCAAGACCTGACCTCTACTACGGTCAGGGTTCTTGGACTAACGCTTATTACCAGCGCTGCCGTGCTCAATGACGCTGACAGGGCTGAGCTGGAAATATTGTTTGATGAAGGGGAGCAGGTTGTCCTCGAAGTTGAATATAGACGAAAGGCCGATACCGTTGACCAGTACGAAGCGCTCAGTGTGGAGCTGGATTGATACCGACCAGCTTAACCCTCTGCAACAAATCCCTGCATAAAGAAGTCCCCCTTTGTCGCGTGCTTTGCTACAACTAGTATAAAGAAGCATTCAGATTACAAAAAGAACAGTTACCCCGATTGCCGGGGTAGCAGGTTGGGGGATTGTTTTATGGCCTCTCGTTTCCTGAAAGACCTGATCTCCAGCAGGTTGTTTCGGCCAGTTTTTATTGTGCTCGTGTTTGCCGGTCTGGCTCAGGTTTTTATCAGTCAATGGCTGATCACAGACCAGGTTGAACGCTTGATAAGCACTGCCAGTTCAGCACTTGAAGCCAGCAGCGATCAGCTCAGCGAGTCCTTTGGAACTACCCGCGATGATGTTCGGCTGCGCTTGCAAACCATGCGTGAGGAAAGTGTCAGGGAGCTGGCTGAAGAGCTTATGCTCAAGCAAAGCCAGCAGCAGGAGCGCGTGGCCGAGAATGTTCGCACTGCGGTTATGGCAGAAGCGCAAGGGTTGGCAGACGTGCTGGCGGCGGTCGCTGCACCCTTGATCTGGGACAGGGATATTCCGCGGTTGACCGATCTTGTGGAACTGGCAGACGCACGGGAGTCTGTGCTCTTCGCGATCTATTTTGATCAGTACGGTGAGCGCCTGACACGCTACGTTGACCGTACCGACGAGCGGGTGCTCGCGTTGATGGAACAAGGGGAAGGGGGCGGCGCGGCCAATCGGGTGCTGGACGCTGCAAGCCGTGACTCGAATGTTGTCATTATAACGGCAGATATCAAGCCAAAAGGCTCATCGATTGGGCAGCTGAAGATCGGGTTGTCACTGGATGGTATTAATCGCGACCTGACGGATTTAAAAGAAGAGTTCAGTGTCGCCCTTGCGAGCAGTATTGATGCGTCAAGGCAAACCCTTGAAACTGAAACCGATCAGGTTAATCAGCGCCTTCAGCAACAGCTGACAGAAATTGGAGCTGCAACGCAATCTCATATCAGCAAGACAGTTGATGCCCTCCGCCTCGAAGCGGCAGGCTTGTCGTCGAGCCTTTCATGGGTTGCTGTTAGCTCCATGGTTATTCTTTTGATTTTGGTGGCAGCGGTCCTTGGAGGTAGTGTGTTGCCCAGGGTTCTGCGCCTGAATTCGGCTATCCGCGGCATTGCCGATGGCGAGGCGGATCTCACTCGGCGGGTTAACCTGAAAGGCAATGATGAGCTGACGGAGATGGCTCGAGGTGTTAATCAGTTTATCACCCGAATTCAGGGGCTGGTTACCGATGTTAAAAACTCTGCTGAGGACGCTGCCGGGAAAGCCCGGGCACAGGGTGAGGTCAGCCGGGATGCGGTTGCCGCAGTCAGTACACAGCAGCAGGAAGTTGTGGACGTATCAGAAACCATGGCGGCCATGTCCCACAGCATTGAGGGGGTTGCACAGAACATTCAGGAAGTAGCTGGCGCAGTGAGAAGTGTTAGCACAGAGAGTGATGCAACAGCGACTATCTCCCGGGATGTTCTGAAGCGCCTCGATAATGTAGTGCTCAATGTACAGAAGGCCGTGGAAGCGGTCAGTGCACTGGATACACAAAGCACACAAATCACCTCGGTTTTGTCGGTAATCGGGGCCATTGCGGAACAGACCAACTTGCTGGCGCTTAATGCTGCGATAGAAGCCGCCAGAGCGGGCGAGTCGGGCCGCGGGTTTGCCGTTGTTGCTGATGAAGTAAGAACCCTGGCAAGCCGCACACAGGCTTCCACCACCGAGATTGAAGCCATCATCGCGCAACTGCAACAGGGCAGCAAACAGGCTGTTTCGATGATTGGCACCGTATCAGAGGAGGTTGTGGAATCGTCTGCAGAGTTCCGCCGTGCAGATGAGCACTTTGAACAGATCAATCAGTTGCTCAGCAGCTTGCAGAAGCAAGCATTGAGCATTGCCTCGGTGGCCGAGCAAGAAGGCCGGCAGGCACAAAGGGTAAGTGTAAGCGTTGAAGGTATTGCGCACTCGGCTGAGGTGACCGTGGAGGCCATCCAGCGTTCAGATAAGGCCAGCCATGAAATCAGTGAGCTGCTGGTGGCTCTTCAGCGCAATGCATCCCAGTTCCGTGTTTAACGGAACCGGGAGCATTACAAAGATGCTTTAAGTGCAAAGCCGTGCACGCGCGCTTTGATATTCCTGCTTCAATCTTGATACCAGAGCCTCCACGCTGACCACATCGTTAATCTGGCTCACACCCTGGCCGGCGGACCAAACGGTCTTCCAGGCTTTGGCTTCATCATCCATTGGTTTCAGCTTTTCACCGTAATTGATTTCGCCCGCCTGGTTTAGTTTGGCCATATCGAATCCGGCAGCTTCCAGACTTTGCCTCATGAAACTGGCAGGAACGCCAGATACCGCTGGCGTATGAATGATGTCACTGGATTCAGATTCGATAATCATGTTGCGGTAGGCATCTTCCGCTCGGGATTCAGTGGTGTTGATAAAACGCGTGCCCATATAGGCCAGGTCTGCACCCAAGGCTTGAGCTGCCAAAATATCTTCACCATGGGAGAGCCCGCCAGCCAGCAAAATAGTGCCATCAAACACTTCGCGGATTTCGTGAACCAGCACAAACGGGTTGATTGTGCCCGCATGCCCGCCAGCACCGGCAGATACGGCAATAACACCGTCCACGCCGGCCTCGGCTGCTTTGCGAGCATGCTTTTGGTTGGTTACATCGTGGAACACTACACCACCATAGCTATGCACGGCTTCTACCACCTGGCTGGCGGCTCCTAGTGACGTAATGATGATGGGCACCTGATGCTTGACGCAAAGTTCCAGATCTGCCAGCCAGCGGGGATTGGAGCGATGTACGATCAGGTTGACAGCATAAGGCGCAATATTGGCTTCCGGGTGTGCTTCTTTCAGTTTGCAAAGACCCTCGTTCATCTTGATCAGCCACTCTTCAAAGCCTTCACTTGTGCGCTGGTTCAGGGCCGGGAAGCTCCCAACAATGCCCTCCCGACAGCATGCAAGTGCCAACTCAGGTCCAGAAATAAGAAACATGGGAGCTGCAATCAGTGGCAAGCTTAAAGAATCTGCGCGAAAGGCTGGAAGTGGCATGAGATCTCCTTAATTTGTATTGGAACTTATGTAGGATATAGAGGATCTTAGCCTGCCTGAGCGATTGTGGGAATGTTCGCCTGCTAACAATTATCAGGTTACCTCTGCAAAATAAAAGGAGTCAAAAATGGGTGAAGCAAAACGTCGTAAAGAAACCGGTGCACCGCCACCCCGGCAAGCCCAGTCGAAAAAGCCTCTGGTGATCGTGGTGAGCGTGTTGGTTCTTGCTGCTATTGTTATTGGCGCTTTTTTCCTGACCGCCGCCCCGACACCCTCATCTGATGAGTTGCCGGTTGCCGCACCAAATGCAGAGGCCTTCCCGGCGGGCCTGGACCAGTACGGTGTTTCCGTTGGTGCTGCCGAGGCGCCAGTGGTTGTGCGGGAGTTTGCAGATTACCAATGCCCGGCTTGTGGCCTTTTTGCCTCAGCCAGCAAGCGCTTGAAGCAGGAATATGTAGAGGCAGGGAAAGTTCGCTTCGTGTATTTCGATCTGCCCTTGCAACAGCACCAGAATGCATTCCCGGCAGCGCAGGCTGCCCGCTGTGCTGGCGACCAAGGTGCCTATTGGGAAATGCACGAACGCCTTTATGGCTCGCAAACCGAATGGAGTGGGTCGAATGACCCGGTCGCCACATTTACCCGTTACGGCAAGGATTTGGGCCTGGAGGAACGTCGCTTTCGCCGCTGCATGACCACAGAACTGCACAGAGAAGCTGTTGAAGCCAGCCGTCGTGTTGCCATGCAGTTGCAGGTGACAAGCACGCCAACCGTTCTTGTGGATAACATTCGCCTTACCCGTCCGGGTTGGGGCCAGCTTTCGGCGATTGTTGAGCGTGAGCTCTCCAGCGCTGGAAAGTAACTGCCTATGCTGGCTTCGGCCAGCCCTGACTTGAACAAAAGCCTGAGTGGGTTAGAATCTGCGCCCTCTCTGGCTTTAACCTTCCAGATAAAACAAACCGATGCTCCGGATTTACGATCCGGCCTGCAGGAGATATCCCCATGAGCAACAGCGTTGTTGTGTGCGCGCTCTATAAGTTCGCCGTTCTGAATGATTACAAAACCCTTCGCCAACCACTGCTGGATATCATGCAGTCCAACGGTGTGCACGGCACCTTGTTGCTGGCCCGTGAAGGCATCAACGGCACCATTGCCGGGAGCCGAAGCGGGATCGATGCCGTACAGGCCTGGTTGAACGCGGATGAACGTTTTGATGGAATTGATTACAAAGAGTCCTTCGTAGATATCCAGCCATTCAAACGTACCAAGGTGAAACTCAAAAAAGAGATTGTCACCATGGGCGTCGATGGCATTGACCCCAAGCGCATTGTGGGTACTTACGTTGAGCCCGCGGAATGGAACGCGTTGATCTCAGACCCGGACGTGCTTCTTGTTGATACCCGTAACCAGTACGAAGTTGAAATTGGCACCTTCGAGCACGCCATTAACCCCGCCACGGATACGTTTCGTGAATTTCCCGAATACGTAAAACAAAATCTCGACCCTGCGAAACATAAAAAAGTCGCCATGTTCTGTACCGGCGGCATTCGTTGTGAAAAGTCCACGGCTTACCTGAGAGAGCAAGGCTTTGAAGAGGTTTATCACCTTAAAGGCGGCATCCTGAAGTATCTGGAAGAAGTGCCAGAAGAGCAGAGCCTGTGGAAAGGTGAATGTTTTGTATTTGACGACAGGGTTACGGTCAATCATCGTTTGGAGCGCGGCGGCTATGACCAGTGTCATGCCTGCCGGCGGCCAATCACCGAGGCTGATAAGGAACACCCGAGCTATGCGCAGGGTGTGAGCTGCCATAGGTGTATTGATTCCCTGAGTGAAGAGCAGAAGGCGCGCTTCGCGGAGCGAGAGCTTCAGATGCGACTGGCCGAGGCCCGGGGAGAGGCACATGTGGGTGGAGATGCCGCCCGTGTTATTGCTGAACGTAAAGCGCGCAAGAAATCAGAACGTGAGCGCCAGGCCCAAAAAAGCTTGAAAGGTGAGCGTCAGAACGCCCCCGCTCGTTAATATTAGTTCATGCGCTTGAACCGACTATTCAAGGAGCTTTCATGAGTTTTAAGAAAACCGTTGCCATCATCGCCATCACAGCTGCACCACTGGCCTACGGCCAGGATGCCAAAAACTGGGAAGGCGAGGCAGAGCTCGGTGTACTTATGACTTCTGGTAATACTGAAGAAACCAATATTAACGGGCGCCTGGGGCTCGTGCATGAGGTAGTAGACTGGCGCAATATTGCTGATTTCAGTTCCAACTACTCTGAATCTCAAAATGACACCACCGGCGCCGATCAAACCACAGCCGAGAAGTATAAAGCGGCTCTGGAAACCAACTATAAGTTTGATGAAAGCCAGTATTGGTTTCTGCGCGGCACATACGAGAAAGACCGCTTTTCAGGGTATGATTTTGAATCCACCGCTACCACCGGTTATGGAAACCGTATTTGGCAGCGGGGCGAACGCTCGTTCCTTGATCTCTCAGCGGGTGCTGGTTACCGCTACAACAAGCTGGAAGTCGTGAATTCTGACGGTGAAGATGTTGAAAAAGAAGCGATTGCGCGGCTTGCGGCCCAATTCAACTACGCCCTTTCAGAAAATGCGTTGTTTCATCAGAAGCTGAGTACGGAAATCGGATTAGATGAGAACAACGTGATCAGTCAGTCAGAGACCGCCATCAAGGCTAACCTGGTGGGTAACCTGTCGATGAAGGCAGCCTATCGGTGGAAGCATGTTTCTCACCCCCCAGCGGGTGCAGAGTCCACGGATACCGAAACTGCGATCACCTTGCTCTACGGTTTCTGAGGCTGGCCCCGCCTGTGCTACACCTTGTTTCTGAGCCCCAGCTCATCCGGGTAGGGGTTCAGGTACTGCTGCAGTAACAGGTAATCGGCCGGTTCCCTGCGCTGCGCCATTCTCAGCAGTGTCATGGGGACAATGAGCGGCACTTCGCCGCGACCGTAGGCTTCAATTTGCTCGATCAGAACCTTGCGATCCTCGCCCTCCATTGCATCCCTCAGATACCCCATCAGGTGCTGCATCACGTTTATATGTGAGCCGCGACTTACTTTTCGGGTCATGGCTTCCATAAAGCCCTGGATATAGCGGTTGGCAATAGTTTCCAAAGCATCTGATTTAAGGTCGCTCAGCATGGGACCGAGTTGCCGGTAGATCTTTTCCGAGTGCGCCAGTAGCTGGAACTTGTGGCGGGTATGGAACTCGATCAGCGCTTTTGCGGTGAGGTTTTCGCCGACAACATTTTGCATCCAGTCGTCATAGGCAAATACCCGCTCAATGAAGTTTTCCCGCAGCGCGTCATCATTCAGCCGGCCTTCTTCTTCAACTGGCATCAGCGGGTATGCGCGCATCAGTGCATCGGCGAACATTCCTTGCCCATCACGTCGCACTACCTGGCCTTCCGGGTTGTGAACTTTGATGCGCGCCATGCCGCAGCTAGGGGATTTGGCCATCAGAATGTAACCGCGCAAATTGGCCAGTTCTGGCATGATCCCGCTGGTGAAGTCCTGCATGGCACCGGTGTGGTCAGCAGTGCCTTTGGTTTCTGTCAGGCGCATGCCTTCCGGGTATTCGCGCAGATGAATGGCGGGGCGGGGGACACCCAGGCCAGCCTCCAGTTCAGGACAAATTGGACGGAAATCAAAATGCCGTGAAAGCACCTCAGTGCAATAGCGGGAATGCTTGTGGCCACCATCATGACGGACTTCTTTGCCTAACAGACACGTGCTGATACCTACAGGGATGCCGCTCATGCATTTCTCCGTTTTAGTTGACGCTTCTCGCTGACTGCCAAAGTGGTAGCGTAGATCTCGCGAACATTCGAGGCAAATTGTTCAACGGAAAAGTCTTTCGAAAATGCCAGAGCTTGCTCTGAAAGAGTGTTTCTCAATTCCTCATCCTCCAGCAATTGTTTTACCTGAGCACACCATAGATCTTGCCTTTCGGGAGTTTTGAAGCCATTTATACCGTGTCGCACAACGTCGTCGATACCACTGGAACGCACCGCAACCACAGGCAAACCAGCAGCCATAGCCTCCAGAATGACCATGCCCTGAGTTTCAGATTTGGAGGCAAACAAAAAGGCGTCACCCAAACGATACCACGTTGCCATTTTCTCCGGCGGCACGGCACCAACCAAAGTGATCTGATCTTCCAGTCCCAGTTCTTGAATTTTGTTTTGCAGGCGCTCTTTTTGGTGGCCTTCGCCGATCATCAGAAAGTGAAAGGGTTTGGTCGACTCCTGATGTAGCCTGCCGATGGCTTCGATCATGAAATCGATGTTTTTCTCGTTCGACAATCGCGACACGCTGATGAAAACCGTTTCGCTTTTAAGGTTCAGAGCCTGTCGGAGTTCTGTGATCTCCTCATCCGCTACCGCTTGAAACCGGGTGTACTCAATGCCCGTAGGCTGCACAAAGGTGGGTGTTTTCACCCCAATCATCCGCAGATACTCCTCAGTGGAATAGGTGGGTACGATAACTCCATCGCATTTATTGGCGAAGCGTTTGATAAGAGCGTGAGATATCAGGTTGCGGAAAATAAGCCCCGGCAAGGGTACGAAGTGGGCGTAGTGCTCAAGCCGGGTGTGGTAGGTATAAATGGCTGGCACCTTAAGACGGCGCGCCATGAATAACCCGAGCGAGCCCAGCCAGAAAGGGTGGTGCAGGTGGATTATATCTGGATGAAAGGCGCGCACACGTTTGCGGATACGACCAAGAAATATGTTGGCCAGGCGGAACTCCCGCTTCTCCCCCATGGCAAGCAGTGAAGGTACCCGCAGCGCATGTTCTTCTACAGCGGGTTGATCTTTGTAACGCGGTGCGACTACCAGAAGCTTGTCGCCAAGCTGCTCCAGCCCCTTTTTTAGTCGTGCAATGGAAATAGGCACACCGCCGATGAAGGGTAGATAGTTATTGGTGAACATGGCCACCCTTAATGGTTTGTTCAGCCAGGGAGTGGGGTCCAGGTTGTAGTCGGGGTAGTAGTCCTTGCCAATGAAAATCATGGCGTAGAGTTTGATGGTGATGGCGGCAAACACTGCCACTATAAGAATGAAATTAAGGTAGCCGGCATAGAACAGTGAATACACAAAGAACCAGAGGCTTTCGAGTTGTTTGAGTATAGGGTGCTGGCCAACTTCCAGTTTCCGGAGCGTGTGGCTGACTTCGCCCGTAGGGCTGACGCTGACGTGCACGTAGTGATAAAAGCTGGTGTTGTTGTTCAGTATTAAGCCACCGGCTCCCCCTGTGGTGACGAACAGCGTGTTGCCCAACTGTTTTTCTGAATACAGCGAGAGGTTGGAGGAGAACACGAATTTAATGTTGTGTTTTTCAACCATCTTCAGGAGTGCATCCCTGAACTCCGGCGGCTGAAGATAATCTTCGGGCTGATCGAGCAAGACATCTTCTTCGGGCTTTAATAGCGGGTGACCAATAAACAGGATTCGTGCCTTTGAGGCGTCTTGGTTCAGGAGGTCTTCCAGCCAACGCACCTGCCATTCCCAGGGTGTCTTTCCAGTGCTGTCGAGAAAGATAAGCCGGCTGTTGCCCACCTGAATGCTATAGAAGTGCGGACCAAAGTGGTCATAAAAACGGAAGCTGCCAAAGTTGTTGAATTCATGGGCGCCGAATGTGAGGAGGTAGGGAATGTCGAGATGGCTGAGACTTCCATAGAGCGCGCGATACTTGTCCTCGCCGCCGCCGCTTACTGCGTTGCCGGCAGAAACCAGAAAGTCCGTTCCCGAGGCGTTTAGCTCCGGAATAATGCGATCTTCGAAAACCCCGACAGAGTTGTTGATGTTTCCCAGCACAGCAAAACTGAAGGCTTGGTCGGTTGTGACTTTGCGCTGAATTTGTTCCACCTGGGTAGTATGCACGCCCGCAAAATCTTCCAGAAATACGTTCAGGTAGGTTTTGTAACCCAAGAGAAGAATGACGGTCAGCAGGCAGAGATAGAATAGTAACTTGAGTGGATTTCGAAACATTATCCGGATTTCCTGCGGCGTTTAATGAGTTCTTTTTGCAGCACGGCCAGGCCGATGAACATGCCGAGATAGATAGTCAGCAGGCGCCAACTCACAATAACCAGAATCAGATGGCTTCCTGAGAGAATGCCGCTGAAGAAACTTCCGAATACACCTTCTGAAATGCCCGATGCGCCCGGGGTTGGTGAAAAATACATTATAAATGTTGTTACAACCAGCAGCCCCAGCGACATCAGGTAGTCGACATCGTACCCCAGGCTATGAATCAGCAGAGCAGGGAAACTGAACAGGCTCAGCAGGAATATGGCTGTAAATAGAACGGAAAGCATTACAAAGAGCGGCCTGCCCTGGAGGTAGTCACCAAAGCTGTGGGAAAAGCGCAGCATCTCTCGCTTAGCTTTGAACTGCCAGTGCATATGGCGGATATCGGTTAAGAGTTTCCAGCGGTTAAGAGCCCTGAGTAGTCCGCTGAGCGGCCCGATAAGCCAGCGTGTTCGGAACAGCAAAATGACGAAAAAGCCCAGATATATAAGGATGAATATTGCTAATGTCAGACCCAGATCACCCGTGATGCTCTGGCCATTAAATGCATCCAGAGTCAGCAGAAAGACAGGCGTTAGGGAGAAAATGAAAAGCACTGCCAGCACGGTTCTGATGGTGGTTGCAGCCGTGGCTCTGCCTACCGGCACCCCATGGCGGTGCAGATACCATATCTGAGCGAAGCCACCACCGGTGGCCATAGGCGTGACGTTGGAAAAGAACAAGTTGATAAAAACCAGACGGAAAATAACGGGAAAAGATAAGTGGTGGCCGAGCGCACGCAGCGTGAAATGCAAACGTAAGCCATCAGAAACGAAATATACCAGCATCAACCCAGTGAGTGCGGTCAGCGTTTGTGGTGCAATCAACCGGGTATCGAAACTGATGTTCTGCCCTGCGAACTGATCGTACACAGCGTAAAGCCCTGCCGCCGTGAGCGCGATGAAGAGCAGGCTGAACAGTGCGAGGCGTTTTGCAGAAGCTGGATGCTGATCGTTGGTATTAATGTGGTCGTTCATGGACTGCCCGTCAAAAATGGACGGGCAGTTTACAAGACTCTAGTGACCGTAAACCATCATGGTTGTATCTGTAATGGCGAAATCGGTGAAACTAACGCTGCCAATACTGGCCTGGCCCACTTTGAATATGGGCATGTCGATATCAGCCCGGAATTCGACGTCGTGAATCGAAAGGCCGTCTTTTCCAGTAGCGGCGCTGGTGCCCCGGGAGATTTTTGCCGTTGCGCTCGCCATTCCGAAGTGGCCCAGCGTGTCGTTGCCGCGCCGGTTATGAATTTGCAGGCCTTCAATTCTCACGGCTGCAAAGTTAAACAGGAAGATTAAATCCGCTGCTTCCCAGTTCAGGCTGCCGTTGGTTACTTTAAAGTGGGTATCCAGTTGTAATTCCGCTCCGGATACCTGGTTGCCATTGGCCAGAGTGCGGGTAGTAGCACTATCGTTTCGGATAACCAGATCTGTAGGGCCTACATAGCCTTGCAGTAATACATCAGAAAACAGAGTGGCAGAGCCCTCTGTGCCAGTGGTCGTGAGGCTTCCTACGGCGAGCTCAAAATCTATCGCTTGAAGGTAGTCGGTCAGGCTGGTTTCGGCGCCGTAGTTGGTTGCACCCAAGTGAATAACCAGATCGCCGCTATTGAATTGCTTGCCAAACTCGCCGTTTACGGAATATTTCGCCAAAGCATCTGCTACATCGGGATCGCTGGTACTAAGGAGCCCGGCGTTTGCCCGGCGTGCTATCTCTGAGAAGCCGTGCTCAAGAACTTCACCTGTGCCAGCGATATCCACTGTTAGCTTCAGGTTATCCAGTGTGGTGTCGTTGTGCCCGGAAAGCCGCATGTTGTTCACACTCAGTGTGCCTTCATCCGTCCACGACAGGCGATCAATGTTGATTTTGGTTTCCAGCTCAATGGTAATGCCGGCCTGGCCTGATACACCCGACAGTGAGCTGTCATCCAATGGCTGAAATTCGGCCATGGCACTAGAGGGTAGGGAAAGTGCAAGCACCCAGAATGAAAGCGCTGTTGATCGCGTGGTGCGGCGACAGGTGTGCGGATGAATCATGACGGCCCCGGCTTCATGGTTTGATTTGTTGTTGTTAGCAGGGAGTCTTTCTCAGACTCCCGGGCCGCAGGGGACAGCATAACCAATGCAGCGGGAATAAAGTTTTGTTACATGTTGTTACGATAAGTGGGGGGCAGCGATATGTCTGTGCGTTTGGTCACAGTTGAAGGTCTCGCATGCAGCACGAGCGGACCAGCGGGTAGCCCACTTCAAAACCGTGCGGAGCCATGGATGGCGGAGCCGAGCGTACAGGGATGTATTTACAGCGTGTTTTGAAGTGGGCTACCCGCTGGTCCGCGGACTCTAATCAGAGCTCAATGCTCGCTGAATCATTACTTTCTGGTGCTCCGCAAACTCCCGAATCAGAGCCTGCGCCTGCTCCACATCCCGCGCCAAAACAGCCTGCGGGAGGCGGGTGAAAAAGTGGCTTGTCTGGGTTAAACCGTGGCGATAACGTTCGGCACTCAAATAGTACGCGCGACTGACCGCTGGCTTGAAGTTTGAAAGAGCCTCAGTGAGATACGTGTTGCCTACTAAATCACAGCAAGCCTCCATCACCTCAAAGCTGGCTTCCACCACTGCCGTAATGTCTGCCGAAGGCGCTCGCATTTGCTCCACCGCTTGAGTGACCACGGCCAGTACTCGCTCCCGGTCACTTTCTTGCCAGCGTTCGCACAGCCGTGTCGCAAGCATCATTAGCAAGTGCATGTAAACGTCGTATAGCTCAGACGCATGATTAGCATCCAGCTTCGAGGCAGATGCGCCTTTTCTGGGGGTGATTTCTACAAGATGCCAGCGCTCAAGGGTATACAGAGCCTCTTTCACGGACGCGCGGCTGACTTTTAGCTCAGTAGCCAGTGTGGCCTCCTGGATGCGCTTACCAGGCTGGATCTGCCCGGTCATGATGCGCTCTGCCAGGTAGTTGGCAATCTGCTCCGCCAGAGTATTAGGCACCTTGAAATCCATACAGGTTCTCTTACCACAGTCTGAAGGCTGGCAGTCCGGAAACAGACACGAAACCAGCGGGATAGGTTATGGGCGCAAGTTTAACATAGCTTGAACGCCGCTTTTCATCTGCGTTGCAGGATAACCACCCCTTGAAATTGTGCAGAAGAGGACACAGATATAGCCCTTGAATTTTCGATAGCTAAAAAGGGAAGCCCCATGCCCAAGCACTTTGAACAAGCCCCCGGATTATATGAAGAGCCCGTTCCGGAAACGGAAGGCTACGTATTTAACCAAACCATGCTGCGCATCAAAGATCCAGAGCGCTCAATGGACTTCTATACCCGTGTGCTGGGAATGCGGTTGGTGCGTAAGCTCGATTTCCCGGAAATGAAGTTTACGCTCTATTTTCTTGCCTACCTTGATGACCGCCAAGCCAACTATGTGCCTGCAGACGATGGGCATCGAACCACTTACACGTTCGGGCGCGAGGCGATGCTGGAGTTGACCCACAATTGGGGAACTGAAAACGACGCGGACTTTGCCTACCACAACGGCAACGATCAGCCGCAGGGTTTTGGCCACATTGGTATTGCAGTGCCAGACGTCTACGCGGCAGCCGAGCGCTTCGAGAAGTTGGGGGTTGAGTTCGTCAAGAAGCCCGACGATGGCAAGATGAAAGGCCTGGCCTTTATCAAGGACCCCGATGGCTACTGGATTGAGATTCTGCAGCCCAACATGCTGGAGAAACAGCGCAAGAACAACTGATCAGGCTGAAGTGCCGGTGTCGTCATTCGTGACGGCACCGGATTTCCCGCCATAGCGCGAAGCCACAATCACCGCGGCGGTGAGTATGAACGCGCCTGCAATGCCAACCGGCCCCAGAACCTCTTCCAGAAAGATCCACGCGAGCAAGGCGACAAACAAAGGTTCCAGCGTAACGATGATGCTGGAAAGTGTGGCCGGAGTTGTTTTCATGCCGGCAAAGAAGCTCACGTAGCCAATGCAGGTGGGTACAATCCCGATAACCGCAACCATCAGCCAATGCCGCAGTTTCAGTTCTTCAAGCCCTTCAAAGCCACCGCTGAGCAGCACCAGGGGCAGCAGAATGAGCGCTGCTGTGAAAAAGCATATAAATGCCGTGGTGAAAACTGGCGTGGCAGTGGAGCTGTATCGGCTTGTAAGCGTGAAACCGGTGTACACAAGCGCTGCCAGAAGCGCCATGAGAATACCCGCAAGACGCAGAGTACCGCTGGTATCCATGTCGCTGATCACCAGCATGAAGGTGCCGATCACTGCGGTGATCAACGCCATAATGGTGATCAGGCTTGGTTTTTCTCCCAGTAAGGGCGCAGCTAGTAGTGCGACCAGTACCGGGGGCAGACACAGGGCTATCAGTGTGGCGATACCTGCGCCGGTGAGATCTACGGCCAGTAGGTAGCTGCCTTGGTAAATGGCCTGGAAGAGCCCAAGTGCTGCCAGCGGTGCAAGCGATTTCAGGTTTAATTGACGCAGTGAGCTGCCGGGAGCATGGGGCGCGCTTTTATGAAGCTGTCGCTGTTCCCTGCGCATCAGCATCCAGAAAAACGGCAATGCCACAGCCAGCCTGAGAAAGGCCAGGGTGGTGGCTTGCAGGTCGGTCTCGGTGAACAGGAATTTGGCGACAATTCCCGTGGTCGCCCAGAGCAGGGCGGCCAGGGCGATTAACAGGGCGCCTCGAATCATTCTATAACCAGCACAATAAGTTCTTTGGGGCCGTGAACACCGTAAGCCAGAGTTTGCTCAATGTCAGCGGTTTTGGATGGCCCGGAGACTAGCAGAGCGTTTGTGGGCATGCCAGCTGCCCAGTTCTGAGCGAGCATCGCCTCATGGAAGGTTGTGTAGAGTTCTGAGGCTTCCAGTACCGCAATATGGATTGGCGGCACAAGGCTCATCAGGCGGGGTTCCTCCGGTGTTGGCCACAGGATCAATGTTCCCGTTTCGGCAATTCCGCCCCGGGTGGAGGTGATGCCTGCATCGACTTCGTTGAACAGGTGGGGCTGCCAGCTTTCGATGGGCTCGTCATAGATCAGCAGTTCTGGCAGGCCATTCTCTGCCGATTCACGCAGGGCTCGGCCGATCTGGTGCTCAGACGGAATCAGCAGGCTGCGGGCACCGCGGGAAGCCAGGATGCTGGCAAGCTGATCAATCCAGGAGTCCCGCGCGCATCTGTGTACTTCCCCATGCACGGATTCAATGGTTTTCTGGAACTGTTCAACCCTCTCAGCCACAGACGACACAGGCCGCTGCAATACTGAGAAATCACACTCTGGAACACTCAGTTCGCCCCCGCTACGGTTACGCAGGCGTTGTAAAATGGTGTCTCGGGAGCTCATTCGCCGCGCTCCTTCATTCTTTCATGGAGAGTTTTGTTGGCGAGCTTTGGGGCTGTGCGATATTTTGTCCAATCGCCAAGCTTTCCGGGTTGCAGTTTGCGCAGGCGCGCAGCCACAGCTGTGCCGAACCGATAAACGCCAGGCCGTGCATGCATCCAGCTCCAGCCTTTCCATATCAATGCTTCCAGAGTGCCGCGTTTTGCGCCATGGCCGCGCACTTTGGCGGGGTTCAGTTTGTCGCCATCTACAGATTCCTGGCGCAGTCGTACCAGTAAATCCGGGATCGGAATCTTAACCGGGCACACTTCACCGCAGGCACCACACAGGCTTGAAGCCGTTGGTAGGTGCCTGCCTTCATCCAGGCCAATCAGATGCGGCATCAGAATCTTGCCGATGGGGCCGGGGTAGGTGGTGCCATAAGTATGACCACCCACGCGGGTATATACCGGGCAGTGGTTCATGCAGGCGCCGCAGCGAATGCAACGCAGGGTGTCCAGTAGCTGATCATCCTGATAGATAGTTGAGCGGCCGTTATCCACCAGTACAAGGTGAACTTCTTCCGGGCCGTCCAGCTCATCTGGCTTGCGCGGGCCGGAGATCATATTGAAGTAGGTGGTGATGTGTTGCCCGGTAGCGGACCGGGTTAGCAGGGCGAGTAGTGGAGCCACGTCTTCAAGGTTGCCCACGACTTTCTCTATGCCAGTAACGGCAATGTGACATGGCGGTACCGTGGTGGTCATGCGGCCGTTGCCTTCATTCTCCACCAGGCAAAGAGTGCCGGTTTCGGCCACCGCGAAGTTAACGCCAGACACGCCCACATCGGCATTCATGAATTTTTCACGCAGCTGCTGGCGGGCGCTGGCGGTGAGGTATTCCACATTATTCGAAAGGTCGGTGCCGGTTTTCTCATGCATCAGCTCGGAAATTTCACCGGTGTTCTTGTGAATCGCAGGCATGATGATATGGGAGGGTGTTTCGTCGGCAAGCTGAACAATATATTCACCCAGATCCGATTCCAGCGCTTCAATACCGCGCTCTTTGAGGTAGTGGTTAAGCTCCATCTCCTCGGACACCATGGATTTGCCTTTGATAACTGTTTTGGCATTTCTGGCAACACAGATATTTCGCACTAGCCGGCAAGCTTCATCGCCATCAATGGCCCAGTGCACTTTGATGCCGTTTTCGGTTAGCTTTGCCTCAAGTTGCTCAAGCAAGTCAGGCAAGTTGGCCAGAGCCCGTAGGCGGATGTTGGCGCCAAGCTCTCTCAGGGCTTCCAGATCCATGCCCTCAAAGGCATTTTTACGCTTGCTGATTAACCCATCCATCGCCTTACGGAAGTTCTGGCGAATTTTAGGGTCGGCAATCGCCGCACGGGCTCGGGGGTGAAACTCTTTCACATCAATGTGGTGTGAGTCTTCTGAAGGCGCTTGGTTCATGATTTTCCCCCGTTGCCCGAGTCTGTGCGTTCCCAGAGAAAACTCAAAATATGTTGGCCAGCCAGGGGCTTGCGATTCTTCTCTGCGTACCCGGCAATATTCATAAGGCAGCCACAATCCGTTGTCACAAACTCACTTGCGCCTGTATCGGTGAGGGTGTCTACCTTCTCGCTGACCATGGCCCCGGAAATTTCCGGGTGGCGCACGGCAAAGGTGCCACCAAAACCACAGCACTCTTCTGCCCGCACCTGCTCAACCAGGTTTACGTTGGAGAGCTGACCAAGAAGCTTTGGCCCAACCTCCGCAATACCCATCTCCCGACGAGCCGAGCAGGACGTATGCATGGCAAGGGTAGTGGGTTGGCCTAAGTCCCGGAGCTTTATGTGACAAACGTTCAAAAGGAAATCCGTCAGCTCCCAGGTTCTGGCGGCAATTTCAGAAGCTTTCGCCTCCTGGCCGGTGTGCTTGAACAGGTCTGGGTAATGCTTTCGAATCATTCCGCCACAGGACCCGGAGGGTACAACGATGGGCCAGTTTTCCGGGAATAGATCGAGCTGAGCTTTGGCGACTACCCGAGCCTCATCATGGTACCCGGAAGTGTACGCCGGTTGGCCGCAGCAGGTTTGATCTTCGGGAAAGCAGACCTTGATGCCTTCACGCTCGAGCAATTGTATGCCGGCCATTCCCGCGTCCGGGTAGAACATGTCTATCAGGCAGGTTGCGTAAAAATAGACGTGGGTTGGTTTTGGCGGGTATACCTTGATGGGATCTACCATGACGTGCCACTCGAGCTGGTTAGCGTTGTTGTTATCCAGCAATCATAGAGTGGTGGCCGGGCCCTTGCCAGACGACTTTTGTGTAAGCAGATATTGAGGGGAGAGCGGGGGGTGAACAAACGGCGGCTGAAGGCCGCCGTCTGGAACGCTATAGCGCGGAGCTTACTTTACAGTTAACCGCTCAGCGTTCTTTTCAACAGTGCGTGCGCCAATGCCTTTAACCTTGGACAGTTCCTCTGGTGTTTGGAACGGGCCGTTGGTGTCACGATAAGCAACTATGGCTTCGGCCTTGCTTGCGCCAATACCGTCGAGGCTGGCGAGAGTGGCTGCGTCTGCGCTATTGATGTTAATAGTTGGCTGCTCTGCATAGGCAAATCCGGTTGCCAGGCTGAACAACAGTACGAGTGTGGCGAAAAAAGAGGTGTGCTTCATGCAAATGACTCCTGATAATAACGAGTGTTGTTATGAATGTGAGTCAGGGTGCAATGCAGCAAAAGCAGGTATTCTGGCTTATTACGGGGAAAGATTAAAGTGCGAAGAAAGTTGGGATAAATTGCTTTAAAAGTGCAGTGCACGGACAAGGACTACATTCCATGTAATCCTCTGTACCGTGGCTGACCCCCGCCTGTTCCTTCAGGCTGCACTCTTCCTGAGCGCTTCATCCCTGGTCGTCCTTGAAAGCCCCTATCCTTTGGGCAGTTCCAAATCCTTTTGACCGTTCAATATCCCTTTGATCGTCCCAAATCCATTTGGGCGCTCCAACTCCGTGGAGTACTCATTCCCTGTGCCAACGTTCCTTGCTGGCTTGTCATCCCTGACACTGCCTATTGTAGCGAGGAGGTATTTGTGGGCCACGGGAGATTGGCTCATTGGCTTGTGAGACATTTCCTACAGGGCGCGTAGGTTCGAGCCATATTGAGGAAAACGATATGTTATAGCGAGTGCCCCAAAAGCCCCAGAACGCCAAGAGTAATCAGATAGCCTGCAACGATATAGTTGAGCAAACGGGGAAATACCAGAACGCCAATGCCTGCCCCTAAACTGATGAGCGGGGCGAGTTCCAGGTGAATGGTCATAACTGTCCTCAATAACTATTTTTTAAAGAATGAAAGAAATCCACCGGCGGCGATCAGCGCGGCACCACCGATGAGATACCACATGGTGTCGTCAGTAAAACGCCCGGTAAGCGTTTCACTTATCTGGTCGCCAACAGATTGGGTTGATTGATAACCAAAAAACAGCAGCGCGATGCCTACTACGAGCAAAACGATACCAACGAGTTTCGAACTTCCCATGTCATTATCCTTATCTGTGTGAGTTTCTGACTCGTGCTGAAAGCTTGGCACCGAATGTTTACATCAGCAACTCTCGCCGAGAGTGTTCGTGTAGGCGGAGATTTTAAATAGACTTGTGAATTATGTAATCATGGCGAACAGGTTTTTTTATCAACCATTTCGGAGTAAACAGCAATGTCTGACAGAACTATCTGGATTACCGGCGCATCCTCAGGCATTGGCGAGGCGCTGGCTGCCCGATTTGCACAGGAGGGTGCCAACCTTGTGCTTTCTGCTCGTCGTGAAAGTGAGTTAGCTCGAGTAGCGCAGCGTTGCCGAAATAAAGGCTTAAGCGCTGATCAGGTTCTGGTTCTACCTCTGGATGTCACAGATTGGGATGCCTTACCAGGTGCGGTACAAACAGTGCTCGACCAGTTTGGCCAAATTGACCTGTTGATCAACAATGCCGGTGTATCCCAGCGTTCGCTGTGTGTGGATACAGATATGTCGGTATACCGCCAGTTGCTGGACGTGGACGTGTTGGGGCAGATTGCTCTTACCAAGGCGGTGTTGCCTCACATGCTTGCGCGTGGTGCCGGCCATATTGCTGTAACAGCCAGTGTGGCTGGCAAGGTTGGTGCACCTCTGCGCACTGGCTATTGCGCCGCCAAGCATGCAGTTATGGGTTTCTTCGACTCTTTACGGACAGAAGTAGAAGGCCAGGGCATTCATATTTCCACAATCGTGCCTGGCTTTATCCGAACGGACATTGCCCGCAGTGCGCTGGACGGTGATGGCAAAACCTCAGATATGGAAGATGAAGATATCATCAATGGTATGGATGTGACCGACTGTGCTGAGGTGGTGGTTAAGGGCTTGAACAGCAAAAAACGTGAGATCGCGGTAGGTAAAGGCAAGGAAATGGCGGCCCTCTGGGTCAAGCGGCTCTCGCCGGAGCTGTTGTTCCGGCTTGCCAGAGCGCCCAGGTAGCCGCCTCGCAAACTGCGCAGTTCTAAAACAGCCCCATCTGGGGCTGTTTTTCATTGAACCGGACGGCTTCTAATCCGTCCACACGCTCGCTTAAAAGCTCTGTCCATAGTTTGGTGAGGGCAAGCGCGTCGCCAATATCCGGCATGTGCAGGAAAAACCATGGGCGCCGATTATCCTCAATCCATGTGGCTACGCGCTCAACCCAGGGCGCCAGAAAACGGCGGTTGGCTTCCAGGTTCGGGTGACCGATGTAGCGAATGACCGGTGCTGCATCACCGGGAAGCAGGTGCACAGGCACTTGGGGTTTCTTGCGTTGGGCTTCAATTGTGATGTCGTTATCCGGCACCGCTGAAAATAGTGCCCGGGTATCCATACACACCCGCGCGATGTTGCGCTCACGAAGGCCCCGGTTTAGTGCCTTTTCGGCCTCGCCCTTGCTGAAAAACGCACTATGCCTCACTTCTACGGCGCATCTTAATGGGGCAGGGAGTGCATCAATAAATTGCCAGAGATTATTCAGATGCATTGGGCCAAAGGCGGCTGGAAGCTGCAGCAGAAAAGGACCGAGCACATCTTCCAGTGGCGCAACAATGTTCAGGAAGTCTCGCATGTCTGCGTCTCCGCCAGATAACAGCCGGTCGTGGGTGATGGCGCGGGGAAATTTGAGCAGAAAGCGAAAGTCGTCTGGCACCTGAAAACGCCATTGCTGGCATTGTTCCTGACTGGGTGTCGCGTAAAAGGTTGTATTGCCCTCAACACAGTTAAATACTTGGCTGTAACGGCGCAGCGGGCTCGTATCTGGCGGCAGCAGACTGTTCCAGGCGGTGTGTTGCCACTGAGGGCAGCCAAGGAAGTAGGGGAGTGCCATTGTCAGTGGTTCCGGGGGCTAAGGCTTGAAAGTTGCCTTATAGCTTACCGTATCCGGATTGGCGATGCCGCCTGCCGCTCAGCGCAGCCACCAAAAGGCTCAAGGCACGGAACAGCACCATCAGCACTGGCGCCAGCAACCATAGCAGCCAGCTGCCGATATAGAGCGCAGGGATCAGTAGCAGCAACCAACCGGCGAACTGAACGGCCAATACCGGGTACCCGAGTACATCCGCCACACCTGCCAATAGGTCATTTATCAGACTGGGGTGGGTAATAACGAGGTAGCCCGCACCGACAGCCAGGGGCCACTTGGCATACCGGGCGCTGTTTAGCACCATTTTCCCGCTACGAGTAACCCGTGCGGCCAGAGCGGCAGAGCGTGTGCCTCGGCTTGCATTCTTGGTGGTGACGGCAGCAACACGTCCAACGCGCAGCACTTTCACGGCACTGGCAAAGATCAGCATGTCCACCGATGCCCAGCCAACGTCGCTGGCAGTGATCTCGGTTCCGGAGCGGTAGTTTCGTTCCAGATCACGGATACCACTGGCAAAAAACTGGTTCAGCCCCTCGAGCACACGTTCGGTGCCGATCCACTGGGTTCCACCTTGGTTATCAACAATAAACTGGCCAAGAAAATCGTGGCCTTCACTTTCAATAAAGTTGACGGCATACCAGCCTCGTTCTTCCGGCGTGAGATCTTTGCGCTCGTTGGATGCTTGGGTGTCGGGCTCCGGTAACTCTGTTGGTGCCGGAGTGCCGGCAAAGTAGCGTTTGGCAGCCTGGTACTGACGCGATGCCTTGTCTATCCATTCAATGGTGCTGATAGGCTGACTAACAAAGTGCTGAATGGGGGGCAAAACATCTTCACCGTAGCGCCGCAGAATATCCCTGAACCCCGGCTCTTCAGCGTAAAGCGGAAACAGGTTCCGAGCCATCTCAGGGTAGCGCATGAAGGCAGCCTGAGCCTTTAAAAGCAGGAGAGGGTCATCGGACATATCCAGCAGTATTGCCTGAATCTCAACAGTTTCCTGATCAATGCCGGGAAAGTCGCCGAGTACGTCTGCGGCATGAAGGTTAATCAGCTTATGCTCAATGGGCACAGGCTTGGCGAAAGCGGTAAAAATCCCTGCCATAAGCAGAGCCGTGGCAAAAATCAGGAGGAGTTTTTTCAAAGAATCTCTCGCGGGCTTCGGATGTTTATACCTACCAGTCTAGCGTGAACTCAGAGAGTTGGATTTGCTACTTATCTGCTATCGTAATCAGAGTGCTACCGCGTTGATGACAACTTCCGGATTTAGTGTAAATGACTAGAGTGAAATCGTTTGTACTGCCAACACTTGCGCTGGTGATATTGTCGACCAGTTTCTGGTACAGCTCCGGCTGGCTGCAGCTTTGTGCTGGCCTGGCGCTGTTTCTGTTTGGTATGCAATGCCTTGAAGAAGGCTTGAAGGAGCTTGCGGGGGGGCGGCTGGAACAGCTTCTGGAACGCAGCACGGCTACGCCGTTCAAAGGTTTGATGTTCGGTGTGGGCGGCACGATGATTCTGCAATCCACCACCTTGATGTCCCTCTTGACCATTGCGTTTATAAGCACCGGTTTGATTCACTTGGCGGGCGGTATCTCCATTCTTCTGGGTATTAATCTGGGAACCAGCGGAGGCATCTGGCTACTTGCCGCAGCGGGGCAGAATTTCAGTCTGAGCCCTCTGGCATTGCCGTTGCTGGTATTTGGTGTGCTCGCCGGTTTCAGCTCCCCGAAAGGCAAGGCATTTGGCCGCATCGTGTTGGGCATTGCCTTTATCTTTCTGGGTATCGACCAGATCAAAAACGGGTTCAGCGAATTTGGCGGTGCTATTGATTTTGCCGGCTCCGTAGACAGCAGCTTTCTCGTTCAGCTCAGCTTTGTTGCGATCGGCTTGCTGTTAACTGCCGTTTTGCAGTCCAGTCACGCTACCTTAATGCTGGTTCTGGCTGCGCTGGCAGGCGGGCAGATAGAGCTTTGGCAGGGTATTGCTATCGCAATTGGTGGCAACATTGGCAGTAGCGTGACCACTGCCATTGTAGGTTGGCTGGGGGGCAATCGCAGTGGCCAGCGGCTTGCCTTGGTGCATGCCTTGTTCAATATCCTAACAGGCGTGGTTACCTTCCTGCTTTTGTCGCCACTCACCTGGCTATCCCAAATGCTGATGGCCGTGTTTGGCGCTGGAGAAAATACGCTCTTGCAACTGGCCATGTTTCAGACCCTGTTCAACGTAATTGGTGTGCTGCTGTTCTGGCCTTGGCAAAAACAGCTGGAGCGCGGGTTGCGCAGAGTATTGCCTGACAAGGCAGAGCCAGCAGTTTTGATTACCGATGCTACCACTGGCCCGCGCAACCCTGTGGAACAGCGGGAACTGCCTGAAAGCCACGCACGCTACCTGAACGAAGCCGCGCTGGCCTCTGTTGATACGGCCTCCCGGGCGGTAGTCCAGGAATTGCAGCACCTTGGGCGACTTAGCCTTGAGGTGATCTGTCATGCGCTGTACCAGCCTGTAGAGCAATTGATCTCCCGCGAAGTGGATGAGGCGCGCTTGGATGCGAGGCCGGATGAGTCTGAGGGGCTGGATACCGAGGACCTTTATCGGCGCCATATCAAAGTGGTCTATTCCGATCTGCTGGGTTTTATGAGCCGGCTGGACACCACGAAAGAAGAGGAGCACCAGCAATTCTGGATGACCTGCCAGATGACAGCTCTACAGCTGGTAGATGCAGTGAAAGATGCAAAGGCACTGCAGAAAAACCTAGGTCGATATCTGCGCGATGAGCGCTCGCTTGCGCACGAACATTACATGGAACTGCGCCGGCACCTGTTGTGGGTGTTAAGGCAGGTGCGTGAGGTCAGCAGGCTGGAGGTTCCTGATGAAGTTTGGCGCAACCGGTTGGACTGGGTGGATAGCGAAGCCGCAAAGTTTGATGCTGGTTTTCGGCACAGAATTTTCACGGATGTGCGCAAAGGCCAGCTCAATAACCTGCAAGCCAGCTCGCTCATGCACGACCTTGGCTATTCCGTACGCATAACGCAAAGCTTCCGAAACGTGTTGCAGTTGGGGCTTGCGGATGGGAATGAGCTGCTGCGGGAAGTGCGCAGGCTGGGCAATGATGATGATTTGCCGCTTATCAGGATGTAAGCGGCTATCGTGCAGGATTTTACAGTAATTTGACGGTATAATTCTGCGCGCAGTTTGAGCGCCCCAAGGTAGGGGCGCTGCATGCCAAACCTCAACGCTTAAAAAGGAAGATATCGTTGAAGACTCTGAATGTAATCAAATACGTTTTTGCCATTGTTGGTGCCGCCATGCTGGTCGGCGCCTTTGCTTTGTACACCAACACCACATCATTTTTGGAACGTTCCGAAACCGCACAGGGCACCGTCGTTGAGCTAATACGCTCGCGCTCCAGTGACTCCACCAGTTACTTCCCTGTTGTTCAATTCAGGGCCGCCGGCGGTCGCGAAATTGAGTTTCAGTCTAACTCGGGTTCTAACCCGCCTTCATACAACCGGGGCGAACAGGTAACCGTGTTTTATGAGCCTGCTAACCCTGAAGACGCCATGATCGATGGATTCTTCTCTCTGTGGGGTGCCGCTTTAATCATTGGTGGCATAGGCTCAGTGTTCGGGCTGATTGGCGTTGGAATAATCGCTTTTGGCGTGATGAAAAGCCGCTCAAAAGCCTATCTTCAGAAAAACGGTGTCCAGATCCACGCGTCGCTTCAAGGGGTAGAGCAAAACACCAGTCTGACGGTAAATGGCCGCAATCCGTTCAGGATTGTATGCCAGTGGCAGCACCCGCAAACTCGTGAACTTCATGTGTTTCGTAGCGATAATTTATGGTTTGATCCGACCGATCACGTTGACCAGGAGAAAGTTCCGGTGTTGGTAGACGAAGGCAATTTGAAGAAGTATTGGGTGGACACTTCGTTTTTGCCTAAGTTGGCGGGGTGATTAGGAAGGGATTTATTTGTCGGGCGCCCTGCGAGTGATTGCGGGGCAAGTCATTGCAAGGAGCATCCATGCGGTACGTTTTACTTTTTGTCGCAATAGTTCTGACTTCAGGCTGTACATCGGTGACCAGCGAGACATTGAGCGAATTCGAGATAAATGCGATTCAGGCCCGTGTTGAGGAGCGCCATCCGGATTTGTCGCGGTCACAGCAAAAGGCTGTCACAGACTTAGTGGTTCGCGCCTTGGATAACATGGTTTTTGTTGAGGGTGGAAGTTTTATGATGGGCGAGTTTGGCTGGCCCTGTGAACCTGCCTCTGAACAGTTATGCAATATTGATATCTGGCCCCACAATGACTATCTCCACAAAGTGACCCTCGACGACTATTACCTTTCAAAATACGAAACAAGCTTGGGTGACTTCGACTTGTACCGGGAAGTCATGGGCCGTGAGCCTTATGCGCCCGAGCTGCGTGCTCGCGAGGATCGGCAACATTTGTTTCAATCCAATTTGCCTGCCTGGACCAAGACTTGGCAAGAAGCCAAAGACTATTGCTTGTGGATAGGGAAGTTGGCTGAACGATCTGTTTCTTTGCCGACTGAAGCTCAGTGGGAATTCGCTGCCCGAAATAGGGGCGAGAAGGTTCGCTTTGCTACAAATAATGGCGAGTGGCTTCCTGGAGAGAATGCTCCCCCTAACGATGGGATGCGGCGTCTGTATCCTGTGGATAGTTTTCCGCCAAACCCGTTGGGTATACACCACATGACATCTAATAGCGCCGAGTGGGTTGGTGATTGGTATTCGGAAACCTATTATGAAAGTAGTCCAGAGCTAAATCCATCAGGCCCAAAAATAGGGGAGAAAAAGGTTATTCGCTCAGGAGGTTATCGCACTGGAGCCTCTAGCAAGACGACTATCCTCAGAGATAGCCGTCCTCCAATTGGATCAAACTATTACGAAGCCCAAGGTTTTAGGTGTGGGCTTCGTTAGGCTAGATACTGATCCTGACTTTTCTGGAGCATCGCGATGCGCGTAACTAGACGCTCGGATTTCTGATGAATGGGTATTGGCGTCCATGCCAGTTTCAATGACTTTTTTGTAGGCTTGACTGCTAAGTCAGTCATTATCCATTTGTGGAACTGAGAAAGTTGGTTGTCCGAGAGCCCGTCGTCCAATATTGACGAGAGCTTTCTCAAGCTATTCATCGGATTTACTTTTTTTCCGTCCTCTGACATGTGTTCGAGCGTTTCGAAAAATTTGCGCCAAGTAGCGATTTGTGAAACTAGGATCAGGAGGGCCTTTTCTTGATCCTCTTCCCAACTGTCGATAAAAGTATCGCAGAGTGTCGACATCATCATCCCTAAGGTTTCCGGTGGAAGTTGATGATATGGCAAACCGTTAAACGTCATATCTTCTAAATAATCCTTGTTTTTTGCTTCTTTTAGAATCTGAGAAGCGAGCTTTTCAGCAGCAGATTTTTTATTCGCACGTGCTGCCCAAATTCGCGAGAAATCTTCTACAGGACTAACCAATAAATCGGTTATAGTTTTTGTTTGATCGGAAAGAGCCAAGAATAGCGATTGCGCCCACTGTGTGAAGAGTTCAGCTTGAATATTGGATAAAAAGTGATAATCCGCTTCCGCTAATACTTCGAAAACAGTTTTCGCAAGAGTCCAAACCTTGTCAGCTCCTATTTCTGATCCAAAAGAGCCGCTGGCACCGGGGCCGAATACCAAGCGCCCTTTGCAGATAAGAATTATTTTGTTTTGCTCTGCTCTGAGTTGAAAATCAAAGCCTGCCCCAGCGCCAAGCGCCAGAGTTCCACCAGCTGATATCTTGAATAAGTCCTTCCAGTCAGCATTGTTTTTATACCGTTCACTGGGGTGCACCCAGCTAAACATCCCGCCCACTGAGCCCCCAGCTTCCGCGCCGGCAAAGGCGTTGCCTGTTACGGCAAGGCCCGCGGTCGGGCTAGCTTCTATTTTTTTCTTGTCAGACAGCAGGAACGAGGCGGCGCCCGTAGAAAGCCTGGCGCTTGCTTCGCCACTCACTCTTCCGCCAGCGAAACAATTCAGGGTAATCTCACCAGAGAATCGAAAGGCCCCAAAGGCCATGTCCGTCAGCTCACCGTTTCGGTTTTTATAGGTGAATCGGCAGTCCCAACCATTCTCATGTGGGACAAATACCTCGGCAAGTTTCACCTCGGCTTCCAGCAGCGCCATAGACGCGCTCGCTTTGGTGCCTATATCGATCTCCCCGGTGCTGAGATCGAAGGCATTTACACCGGCGCTTGCCTGCATTGCAAAGCGCATGAGATGTGCTTCAGCGCTGACTTGGAAATTATTTTCGACAGGGCTTTCGTCATCGTCGCCGGATGACCACGTCAGTTTCGAGTGTTCTTCGCCGAGTAAATAGTGCTGGTCGCTGGTTTCTGCAAATGTTATCTCGATGTTACCCACAAGACTTTTCGCTGCATCTGCAGAAATGCCTTCTAAAATTTGGCCGGCTAGAATAGAGCCTGTCCCAGATTTGTTTTTCAGTGCATTAGCTATAGCGCGGGTTTTCTTAACGTACCGAACCGACGCGTAAGTTGTCACCAGCCTTTGATACGCTTCTCGCCGAATGTAATGCCATCGTCCGGGGCGGCTGACGATCATCACTTCAATTACACCGGTTTCGTTGCGCGTACTTCGGCTTGCTTCAAAACCATAGTCATTGGTGTTTCCATGGGAGGCTAGAAAATCCGATGACTTTACTCCGTTACCCTTCACCCCACTGGAGGCGCTACCTTCCTCAAGTTGACTTACTAAAAAGCGCCGCTCTTCGCGCAGCATGGCCAAGCGCTTCTCTTTGGCCGTAGTTTCAACTTCTTCCCGCTTCTGCGCATCGTCGCTGATATAGGACATCAAGTAGTCAGAATCGTAATCGTTGTACCACTTGATTTGTTCATCTATCGCAGCAATTTGTGAGCTGATCTGTGAAGCTTTGTTTGCATTATCGCCTTCGCGTTCATCGGGAGATGGCGCGATTACGCCCATTTTTTCGGCTTTTTGCATCCACCGACGTTTGGGGCTCTTCTCACTAGACTGTGGGTCATGGTGAGCGTTTTGAGCTTCTTTAAACTCTGCCATTAGCCCATCAACGAGTTCGACTTCTTGTAAAAGTTCTTTAGCCGCACTCTCTGGCAGGGCTACGCACCATTCGTCATCACTTGCTCCTGTGACGTGAATGATTTCGGTGTACTCTACTGAGCACTCCGTGCAACTGGCTTGGCCTTTGGATTTATTATTGGTGGAGCGAGGTGCGCGCATGGCTTTAGAGCCATTTACCTTAGCTGAATCCCCATTCGCAGGGATTTTTAGCTCCCAGCCAATCTGAATGTGATCCTTGTTGGTGATCTGTGGATTGATGGCCTGCAGTTCTGCAATAGATGTTTGATGCTGCACAGCAATGGCAGAGAGAGTGTCTCCGCTTTGGACTCTATAGGTTGTTTGCATAAACGCTCTCCATAACACTCTCCATCAAGCTTTCCATAGCAACCAGGCGATCCGTAGTGAGGAGCTCTTCATTGGAAAATACAGTGTGAACGGGCTCGGTAAGATAGAACTCTTTCCCGTATTGAATGGCCATTCTCAGCCAGCGTTCCAGTAGCTCCGCATTAGCAAAGCCAGCGTTCTGTGCAGTATGCAGGGTATCGAAAACCCAACGTTCAGGTGCTTTGGGCTCAGGCAGAGAGTCAGTGTAGTAGGTGGCATACCCGCATGCCTCGCCAGCGAGCCAGTAAAGCTCTGAGCCCTGCAGTTCGAGTTGCGAAACCAATGCCTCCTCAAGGCCGATTTCCATGCTGCTGGCGCCTTTTTTTGGCATTGCTTGGCGCCAGTTATGGGCGTCATGCCACCACCAATGAGTGCCAGCGGATAGCAATTTTTGGGACCTTTGATCGGCCAGAACACACAGCAGTGGGCCAAACATTCGGGGTTCATGGAACCGCAGAAGCTGCCCGGACCCGGGGTTGGATTCTGTTAACCAGTGAGATAGGTGTTCACGGAGCTCATCCACAGGGATATCCGATTTAAACACGATACCTTGCGACGAGGATTCAAGCCGGGAGCTCAGCTGCGCGCGAAAACTCGCGGCGTTTCTGAGATCCACAAGTACCGGGCCATTGTCCCATTCGGCCTGCCAATTGGTGCCTTCGAAGAGACTCCACCACTGGATCGGCTCATTTGTCATGCCCGCATAAATCTCCTCAAGAAGCTTGTCTGAGCTTGCGAGATCCAATACAGCGAAATCATAGTCGCTGGGTTTGGCGGCCCGTGGGGCTCTAGTTTCAAGTGTGTTGATGTAGTGCGCAGCGTCCATGCTCATCAAACTCGCAAGCAGTTACAGTTAATGCCCCTTCCCGGGCACCTTGTTTCAATAACGGTGCTTTGCCGCTATTCGCAGAAGCCAATGACCACCGAGGCTCTTCAGATGCATTTGTCCGCTGAGATGTCTCCGCTAAAGGGTTAGTCGCATTATCTGGTTGCGTATGATCCGCAATTATCGCCGGCTTTTGGGGTTTCTTAGCCCCAGCCGAACTCCCACTCCCCGGCCCACCCCCAGAATTAATCCTAACCAACGGCCCCGAAATCGTCACACCACTAGGATCCACCTTCACAAAGCTCCCGCCGGCCTTGAGCGTCACTTCCGCCCCCGCCTCGATAACAATCTTCATCCCCGCTTTGTGATGAATCTCATTCCCCGCTTCCACAAGCTGGGCTTTGCCGAGTTTGCTGTGGTGGCTGCCGTTAACGGTGAGGCTGTAGTCGCCGCCGATCCTTTCCCGGTGTTCTCCGTCTACCGTTGAGTGGTCGTTGGCTTTCACCTGGCTGAAGCGATCGTTTTCGACCGTCAGGTGGCTGTCGTTTTTGATGACTTCGGTGCGGTTGTTTTCGGTGAGCAGGTCCAGGTCTTTTTGAGCGTGGACGTAGATCTGCTCTTTATCTGCTTCATCTTCAAACCGCAGTTCGTTGCTGCCTTCGCCCTTGTGGGTCTGGGTTTTCAGGGTGGTGCGGGTTTTATGCTCGGGCAGCGAGTAGGGCGATGTATTGGTGGCGTGGTGTGTCCGTCCCGTGATGATGGGCTGATCCGGGTCACCATCCAGGAAGGAGACGATCACTTCGTGGCCGATTCTTGGCAGGGCCATGAACCCATATTGCCCACCGGCCCAGCCCTGGCTTACGCGCAGCCAGGCGCTGCTGTGTTCGTTATTTTCGGAGTAGCGATCCCAGGGGAAGCGTACTTTTACCCGCCCGTATTCATCACAGTGGATTTCCTCCCCTTCAGGGCCGGTGACTATGGCTATCTGCGGGCCGTCCATCAGCGGGCGGTGTTCGCACAATGGCCGCCAGGTTTTGCTGGCGGGAACAGCACTGAACAGGTTGTGGTAGGTGGTTGGTCCGGTGCCACCTTCTTCTGCCAGTGCCTGGGGCTGTTGGCCGGTGTGTGTGACGGCGGTCAGCAGCCAGTCGCGGTTTAGTCTGGCGCTGTCGTGGTTGGTGAGCTCCACTTTGGCACCGCAGGTGAAATCCGGGCGATTGCTTTCGCCATTGGCTGTGTTGGCGTCGTTTCTGAGGGCGTCCAGCTTTGCCTCGGTAAAGGGCTGGCCGCTGGCATCGGCCTTGAATCGCCCCGGGTAATCGAAGTGCTGGTAATCCTGCCGTTGGTTCTCAGCGGAAGCCGCGCTTTCGTGCATCAGCCCATAGGCGGGGTTTTTGAAGGTGTAGTCTTTGGTGGCTACCGAGGCGGCACGAACCCGCTCTTCGTAGCGGAACCGGAACACGGCGGGTTGTTTGGTGCTGCCGCCGGCTTTGCCGTTGTATTCGGCAGGCTGCAGCCTTGGTGCGTCGCCGTGGTGGTCGGCAATCATCAGGCCGGACTGTTCTGTTCCATCCACGCTTCCGTGTTGGTAGCGGTAGTGCCAGCCTTCTTCGGCGGCCAGGCGTTCGATAAAGGCCAGGTCGCTTTCCCGGTGCTGTACACAGTATTCCCGTTCCTGGGGGGCGCGCTTGAGAACAAGTACCGAGTCTACAATGCCTCGTTCCTCCAGCAGGGTGCGCACGATGGTGTCTGTGGTTTGGGTCTGGAAAATGCGGCTGTTGTGCATTAAGCCCAAGCGCCACAGGGGCGGCTGGATAATCAGTTCGTAGCAAGTGCGGCGATGGCCAGTGTCGCCCCGGGCAAACTCGTTTACCACACCTGTGAAGCGGCGTAGGGGCATGCTGTCCTGCCAAACCATCAGATCTATGGATTGCTCCAGAACTTCTGTAGCCTGGAGGTCAGGGTCAGCGCTTGCCAATATCAGGCGGCCATGAAAAAGCTTCGATAACCCTTCGGTAAGCGCAAAGCTGACAACAGAAAATACGTCTGGGGGAAGCTCACCGACACGCACGGTGAACTGCAATCCGTTTGCCTGAGGCATATCTTCAATCCTTGAAGGTATGTTTATCTGGAGATAAATGTGAGCCGAAACTTACCAGTGCTAGCCTTTAAAATCCAGTAACCAGGCTACGCTTTCACACAAACAAAGATCGCATTCCCCGAAGTGCCATCCCAGGGCACGATCTTTTCATAGTCGTGCTCAAGAATATGCACATCAAAGTTAGGCTTTAGAATATTCTCCAGCTCTTCGAAATTCACTGCCACCATAGGATGCTCGTCGTCCCATGATTGAGTGACGCTGCCGGTGGCTTTCGTGATGCTCAGCTTGAGGCCTTGCTTATCGCCTTCGCCACGGTAATGCCATGCAGAGCTGAAGGAGAACAGGCTGTCCCCCTGAGTAACGGTATGCCGCTCAAATAATCTGTTATCAATTTTGTCTTTATCAACGAAATTGAAGCAGAACACACCACCGGGTTTTAAAGCTCTATGTGCACTGGCAACGCATTGCTTCAGCTTTTTGATGTCACCGCTGTAGTGGATGGAGTACAAGAAGCAAGTGATCAAATCCAGCGGCTCGTCCACCTGAAAGTCGCACATATCCCCTAATGAAAAATGGGCTTCCGGGCACCGGGCTTTCGCTTGTTCCAACATGGGCTGGTTTATATCCAGACCACTGCTTTGATACCCGAAATCGATGAAGTGGCGTACGTGGGGCCCGGTTCCGCAGGCCAGGTCCAGATGGGTGTTGCCTTCATTGCCGAATAACTGATGCAACCTGCGCACGCCGTAGCTTTGGGCATGGTAGTTGATATCCGCGCACATCAAGTCGTAGTAGGCAGACAGATCGGTATACAGGTAATTGGAGGGCATGGCGGCCTGACGGTATTAGAAGCTATTGGTTGGGACAGAATGTGGCGGCGCATCGTAAAGCAATCCACTGTGTTTGCGAAGCGGATAAGCTATTAGATCGGAACTAATGTTCGATAATTACAATACCACCAAGCCGGCTACTGCTTGAATCCACGAGCAATGCTGGGGCCGGATAGGGAGGAGGAACTAGATATCGTAAGCTTGGAACAACTGATCAAAGTGCGCTTGATGAGAAAAGTTGGAAATAATGCGCTTACTAGTGAGGTGAGATACGGAAGCTGACTCTGACTGCTCATTATAAGTATCGATTAAAGATTGATAAACAGTGCCGATAGCGTTTTCAAATGGTGTGTGGCCGCGCATATACACCCGCACCCCCTGAGCCGCTAAAACCTCAGGATTACCCAGCCGATTATCGCCATAGCTAATAATCATTATTGGCAAGGAGGTAACCCCTTTAATAGCCGCTAACGTTTCCGGGTTACTCAGACCAAACGCACAAATAGCATCAACGCCGACCTGGGTATAGCGATCAACACGCTCAAGAATCGAAGACAATGACTGGTTACTGTCTGCAGGGGTACGGGCAATTACAGCCAGGGATTCATCCTGACGTGCATCTAACGCGGCCTTGAGTTTGCTGGTAGCTTCTGCAAGTGAAGCCAGCGAATGACTAGGACCGTAAGGTTTGGGTAAAACTGTATCTTCAATGGTTACCCCGGCTGCACCAGCAAACTCCAGTTCTTGAATCAGCCTGGTTACATTCAGCGCATTGCCATAACCACTGTCACCATCCACGATAACTGGCAATGTTGAAGCGCGACATACTCGGCGGGCATGGTCGGCCAGCTCGCTCAATGTAAGCAAAGAAATATCTGGCACTCCCAACTGCATTAATGAGCTGATGGATCCGCCTAGAATGCCGACATTGAAACCGATACTCTCTGCCATACGCGATGACAATGGATCAAATACTGAAGCACAAACGTTACAATCATTGCTCTCCAGGATCATCTGTAGCTTATTTCGGGCAACGTTCAGCATGATAAACCTTCAATATGACTATGAATCCAGCGCGCCGTTTGCAGCAGTTCGTCATCGTCACGGGATTTACCAATCAGCTGAACCCCTAACGGCAGACCTGCCGCGTTACTCAACCCGGGCAAGGTAATCACTGGCAGGCCCATCGCCTGCCAGGGACGACTCATGTGCGGTTTGCCGGTGGAACCCAGCCCTTGTGGTGCCGCCCCCGGTGCTGCGGGAGCGAGGATGGCATCGACATCCGGATGCAGGTGCCACAACCAGCGCGTGGTGATGGCGATATTCGATAGCGCCGCAAGATAATCGGCCCGTGATGTACTCTCCCCCTCCTGCAGCAAACCACGAAACGATTCACTCAGCCTATCCGCATACTGACGCTCTACCGCCAGATTGCGATACACTTCGTAGGCCATAACGGTTTCATGATTGCCCACTAGTCGGCTGATCAGATCGCAGCTATCCAGCTCCGGGGTTTCTATTCCATGATGTTGCAACTGAACTGCCAGATCCGCCATGGCGGCATTCATGTCGGCGTCGGTATCTCCCACATTACTGCCCGGGCACAGCAGAACTTTCGTGGGTTTCACTGGCTCTTCGGTGTCAGCACCGATAGCTGTTGCCGGGTTACCCAACAACACCGAGCGCAACAGAACGATGTCATCCACTGAGCGGGCGAAAAAGCCCAATGAGTCCAGTGATTGCGCCAATGGTTGGATGCCCCGGGATGAAAACTCCCCACAGCTGCCCACGTACCCGACCGTACCGCAGTATGCCGCCGGGCGAATCACCGAGGCGGCCGTTTGCGAACCCAGCGAAGCAGGTACCATATAATCCGCAACGGCGGCCGCAGAACCACTGGAAGAACCTCCGGGGGTGTGTTGCAGATGCTTCGGGTTGGCTGTTCTACCGGGCTGGAAGTAAGCAAACTCGGTGGTGACAGTTTTACCCAAGACGATACCGCCGGCCTGCTGAATCAATGCCACACAACTGGCATCGTCGGCTGGCTGTCGGTTGGCGTGCAGTCTAGAACCCATCTCGGTCGGCATAGAAGCAGTATCAATGGTATCTTTGACGCCCACTGGCAAGCCCTTCAGACGACTGTTTTTGTAGAACTCTTCGTTCGCCCGATACGCCTGCAAATACTGTTCTCGTGTTAACGAGTACTGCCAGGCTGAAACCAGTGGCTCACGGGCGTCGATCTGATCGTAGCAGGCGTTAATAATGGCTTCTGCACTAGTATCACCAAGCTCAATGGCGTTTATCGCTTCGGTCAGGCTGAGTTGGTTCAGCGGCTTGGTTGTCATAGCGCGGCCTCACCCAGGACTTTTTCAAAAAAGGCGGCGGGAACATCAACAACCCCGCCACCAATCCGTCCCGCCTCTCCCAATGCTTCAATCATACCCAGCAAAATCAGCGGGCTGCTTGCATTGGCAGTGGCTGAACGGGCGTTGGTAGCCCCGGGTCGATTACCGAACCCGGCTATGGTTCCAGAGAGCACCTTGGCGGGACGTGCCAAAGCATCTTCTGGCAAATACGGCTTCAGGTTCGCGAACGACTGCTCAGCGGTATTAAGCACCTGACCACCCAAACCCATAAAATCGACCACAGCACTGTCACCAATTGCACCCAGAGCGGTACGGCCTTCATGGGCTGGTTCAATCGCACCGTTTATTACAGGCGCTGCCGCGGTAATCCACTTACCTGGCAGTGCAGCTACCTGAACACCAAAGTCCACGCCGTTTCCGCCAGCCCGGGTAATCAGTGACGAGTTCGCCACACCTTCTGCGGCAGCCATCATCAGGCTGCACGCTGCCATCCACACGTTCAGTGCGAAGGCGAGTGATTCGTTTAAAAATGCATCGATATCTTCGGGGACAGCTTCGGTTGATTGCTGTCTTAAACACTCTGCGATTAGGGCTGAGCCGGCCATAGTACGTCCATGACAATCATCTCCGTCTGCCAGCGCCGCCGAAATAATTGGCAACAAGGGCATCGGTTGCTGCAGTTGCTTACTGACCCAATCGGCAAATTCGGTATTAAGCCAACTCAGATGACGCGGCAATTCCGGATTCATCACACCCAAACGTGTGCAATGCAACATACCCTCATTAAAAACAGAGTATTTGCGCACCTCGGGGTTGCGAGCATCATTCACAATCATTAATTGCATGGATGGTGAAACCACCCCTGCCAGAGGTACGACAATGTCGTGATCCTGGGCAGCTGCTACCGTAACAGCACCACTCATGATCAACTCCTGGGCTGCAGACCTGTCTGCAGCCCAGCCTTCGTAAATAGCGCCGATGCACAGAGAATTCATCACCGGTACCGGAATGCGTTGCACATCGCCAAACGGAGGCCCGGCATGCATCAACACTTTTCCGCTACCTTCTTGCAGCACGTCCTTCACCAGACATAAACCTGTCCACTGCGGCTCACACGCTGCAACCTTGTCAAACGCTACTGAATCAGCACTATTACTCAACATTGTTGTTATCCTTGATCAATCAGAGAGAAGGTCTCAGGACATCTGCACCCAGCTTTCACTGCTTGCCAGCGCGGCAGACATAGCTCGGCGGTCAAGGAAGTCGCGTTCTATGGGCTGTCCCTCAATTGCCTTGCCGTTCACTTCAACCTGGGCACTGGTAGCCGCCTGGAAAACACAGAACATTTCATGTTTGCCAGTCTGGGTTTCAGCCGGTGGCAAGGCCACGGCAAACGGCTCGTTAAGGCCATTCCAGATCAGGTTGACCGTCATATCTTTACTGGCTGAATACGCCGACTCGATGTGCTGTTTCGGGGAATCTGCTTCTGTCTTGAAGGTTGCATCATCGATATATTCCATGTTCTCCAGCGAAACGGCTTTGCGGAACAGGGCGAAATTAGAGAGAAAGTCTTTAACCAGGTAGCGGGCCAGCTCAAGGTTGTCGGTCAGGCACACACGAACTGCGCTGTTGTCTTCCAGCTCATATGGGTTTTCCAACACGATAATGGCTTCGCCACGACCGTAGTCTGAGGCCGCAATGCGAAAGTACACAGACAAAGATGTCCAGTCACCCTCAGGATCCGTTTTCATATAAATGAAAGGGTTATCACCGGTCCAATCGACTTTTCCCGTACGTACTGATTTCATTTCAGATACTCCTGACATTTTTATTGAGTTTTTCGTTGGTTATTTTTGACGGCTCTTTGCTTTCGCGCGTAACTCGTCAAAATTGGACGTTGGTTGCCAGCCCAGCACCTCTTTGGCCTGGCGATTACTGAAAATAGAAGCACGTGGGTTTTGCTGATACAGCCTTGGGTTGGCGATCTCGGGTAGAGGCCCGATTACATCCTGATACCACTCGGTGGTTGGTTTGGGATGTGAGGTGTCATCAGCACTCAAGAAGAAGGTTCCATAGCGCAAACCTTCTGTTTTCAACGCTGCGTCAAAAGCCGTCGCTACATCAGCAGCGGTCACATAGTAAAACAGCCAGTGACGATCCGGGTGGTCAACGAACTCGATATATTCATCAAGTGTTTCGTCCAAAACCACAGCCAATGGTCGCAGGCAAATTACGTCCATACTGGTGCCGTTGGCGAAGCTCTGAGCCATCTGTTCCATAACCAGCTTGCTGACGCTGTAGGCTTGCACAGGCTTATTGTCATGGCGTTCATCAACCGGCAGGTACTCGGGTGTCCAGTCAGCGCGCATTTCTGATAAGCCACAGGCGGAAATACTGGAACACAACACAACTTTTTTGACGCCCATTTCTGAGGCAGCCTGTAATACATGCCAGGTACCGCGAACGTTAACGTTGATGTAGTGCTCTTCCGGTGCTTTCCAGTCAAAATCGATTGCGGCCAGATGCACAACGGCGTCAGCGCCTTTAAATGCGGCCCGTAACTCATCCAGCTCCATAACGTTAGCTTGCACATACTCGGCATCCGCATTGCCTGGCACCAGATCCGCGATCACCACGTTATAATCATGTAAGAGCTGACGCACGACGTAACCACCAACCCGGCCAGACCCACCGGTTACCACTACTCGCTTAATCGACATCTATTTCTCTCCAGGTAATTCGTTGGTTTCTACAGGGATCAGAAATCAAAGATCCAGCACCAGCTCTTCTGAGAGCGCGCGCGAAACACAAACCATCATGTAATCGTTATCTGCTCGCTCTTCTTCAGACAATACCGAGTCACGATGATCAGGTAGTCCGGCCAGCACGCCAGTTTCACAGGTGCCACAGACTCCATCACGGCAGGAGCAGGTAATTCTAATGCCTTGATCGCGAAGGGTTTCAAGGATCGACTGCCCCTCCGGTATATGAACACGCTTACCGGTACTGTTGATGACCACATCGAAGGAGCCACTCTGATCAAGGGCCGATTCTTTGGCGGTAAAGCGCTCAATGGTCAAACTCCAACCGGCTTCTTTTTGTTCACGGTGTAGGTTTTCCAGTGCGTCCAGCAGTGGTTTCGGGCCACAGGAGTACACCGTGGTTTCTGAATCGCAAGTGCTTAACAGCTCCACCAGATCACAAAACCCGTCTTCGACGTCACCGTTCAGGCGTATGCGCTTGCTATCGTATTCCTCAAACCGGTCCAGATACACCAAACGGCTGCGCTCTCTGGACAAATACACTAGGCGCCAATCGATGCCTTCCGCTTCTGCCTGCTGAATCATCGGCAGAATCGGGGTAATGCCGATACCACCGGCAATAAACAGCACTTTTTTACCCGGTTTGAAAGGAAAGTGGTTACGCGGTCCGGAAACCTTCACCACATCACCTTCTTTCAGTTTTTCGTGAATGTATGCAGAGCCTCCGCGGCCGCTCTGTTCACGCAGCACTGCCACTTCCCAATTATCAGTACAGTTATAATCACCGCACAGAGAATAGTGACGCAGCATAATGGCATCTTCGTCGGTACCATTGCCGGTACTCAGCTGCAGTTCAATGTGAGCACCCGGTTCCCAGGCTGGCAAGGGTGAGCCGTCTAGCGCAACCAACGTTAATCTGACAATGTCTTCGTTGAGTTGTGTCCGGCTAGCCACTTTGACTGCGATATTTTTGTTATTTGCCATAAATACACTCCGGGGTGCCGTACCATTACCAAGACACCGGTTGTCCGAGGGGATAACAGCCAGGCAAGCTCACTCGTATATGTGAGCCCGCCTGATCACTCTGTTAGCTGACTTTTTTGCGGGCTGGAATGTCCTGTGCCTTCACAGCAGCATCCTCAGCGCGGTATTTGTCAATCAGCCACTTTTGCAAACGGTGAATAACCTGCTCTTTTGAGGTTAAACGACCTCGTGTAGCAAAGCTGGACTCCATCCCTGCCTGTGTCCGACGCCATGCAAACAGATCTTCTTCCATGACAGGCCACAAATCAGTGTGCTCTTGATCGAAGTTCTTTCTAAAATCTTCTCGTTCAAGCGTGCTCTCAGGGTACAGCCAGGAAACACCATAGAACGTCTGTGTTGGCCCAGCAGGTAACCAAATGAAATACTTAACTTTATCGGGCATCGCCACGATGAACATATTGGGTGCAACAGTGATATAGCTCAGACGACTACGCTCTTCTTCAGTCAGGCCGGGCAACCCTGGCTGTAAGATCGAGCCGGTGTGAGTTGGCGCTGCATCTGGATGAGTACTGAGCAGGTGATAAGAAACGATACCCTGGGAGTCATCGTTATATATGGCATCTTCATCCACCGCAGACGGTGGGAGCGGATACATTTCACCCCACGACGAAGCGTGCAGATAACCGCAGTGGTAGCACTCGTCGTTGAAGATTTTCCAGTTCCAGTCAAAGGTTTCCATTTCCAGTGGCTCTGGTGGGCGCATTCCTGCTAGATCGTAGTTTTTGAGTTGCTCGCCGAGATTGCCGAGACGATCCTGCAACGATGGAATGGTTTCATCAAACGTGATGAAGACAAACCCTTCCCACTGATCAGCGCGAATCTTGGGTAGGCATACCTCCTTGATATCAAAGTCTTCTTCTACGTCTGTCAAACCAGGAGCAGAAACCAGATCACCTTTGGTACTATAAACCCAGGCATGCAGAGGACACTGTAAGCGGCGAGTATTGCCCCGGCCTTCCAGGATAAGCATACCTTTGTGCTGACATACATTAGACAGCACGTTTACAGAGCCACTTCGATCGCGAATAACGATTAGTGGGTCGTTGCCAATCGTAACCGTGTAATAATCGCCCGCATTGGGGATGTCGGTAGCGCGACCAACACAAATCCAGTCGCTACGCCAAACAGCGTTCAACTCAAACTCATAGAATTCTTTGGACCAGTAGGTCTCAGCAGGCAAAGAATAAATTGGCGATCCTTTATCATCAGGATAACTTATATCGAAAGTTTCGATTGGTAGAGGACTTATTGTTTTTTTAATGTTCATTTGAATATAACTCCCTTGAAGATCAACACGACCGTATAAACCTTGCTGAAAAGACTCTAAATAAATGATGAGCCCATTTGTCATTATGTTGCCTGAGCTCTAATGCTTAGGGAAGCGAGTAGACTTCAATGCAGGGTGAGTAAACCTCAGCATGCCTGTTTAAAAAATAGAGGGTCATCTATGTTAGGGTGGTATCGGTAAATTTTATAACTGTGGGCCTAAATACGATGACTATAAAACCAAATTTTCGACTTGACCACACGATGTTTCGTGTTTCCGATCTGGATAAATCTCTTGACTTTTATGCTCGGATTCTGGGTATGAAGGTATTGCGACAGAATGAATATCCAGAAGGCAGGTTTACCAACACATTTTTAGGGTATGGACCGGAGAATGAAACCACCACTTTGGAACTAACCTATAATTGGGATACAAAAGAACCTTACGATAAAGGAAAGGGCTATGGGCACATTGCCTTTAATGTTAAAAATGTAAAAGAAGCCATGGCCTATTTGGAGGCTGAAGGGGTAAGTATTCGTAGCCCTGCTAAACCCATGAACCATGGTACTAGAATGTTGGGGTTTGTTTACGATCCTGATGGCTATATTATCGAATTAAATGAACCCATCTCTTAATAAAAAAACAGCGATCATTTGATCGCTGTTTTTTTATGCTCTATAAGCACTTACTGAGGATATTGTTTTCCCGTTGGTACGACATATACAGGAATAGTTGAGCGGCGAATAACGCGCTGGGTTTTACTGCTTTGCATCCCGGCGCGGTTCTCAGTTCCCATTACGATTACGTCAGCACCTTCTGCTGTGGCAGTGTCCAGGATCGCCTGGTCATAGCGCCCGGTTACTACCATGGGTCGTACCACAACGTTTGTGTACTTTCCCATATCTTTCAGTTCGTCTGACATGATTTCCTGTAGCCGTTTTTCCATCTTTGCCATAACCCGACGCACGCCTTCATCGTGCACTTCTTCCACCAGGTCTGCCGGCAAGTATTCCTTGATCAGAGCTTCACCCATAGAGCCAACTGGTCTGATTACGTGCAGCATAATCAGCTCGGCTTCGTTTCTATAAGCCAGCTTTAGAGCATGCCGATATACATGTCGACTATGGGGACCAAGTGCAGTCGTGTACAACACCCGGTTAATCTTTGGCATATTCATGAATTAGTCCTTTTGGTATTCACTCTCATGACATTAACTGCGGCAAGAACAACGCAATGCTCGGAAACAGACTCACTACCATGACAACGGCAGCCATCAGCAAGAAGAACGGAAACGCCGCTTTTACGATCGTACCGATAGGCTGCCCGGTCAGGCCCTGAAGTATGAACAGATTGAACCCTACTGGCGGCGTCATCTGCGCCAGCTCAATCATCAGTACCAAAAACACGCCATACCAGATCGGGTCAAACCCTGCCTGCAAGATCAGCGGCAGCGTGATCGGCAGGCTCATAACGATGATAGAAATACCATCAAGGAAGAATCCGAGAACCACATAAAACAACGCCAGAATCAGCAATAAGGCATAAGGCGTGAGACCCATACTTTCAATTACAGCCACCAGCTGAGAGGGGATGTGCAAATAACCAATGGCCGTGGACAGCAACGCCGCGGCAATCAGGATGGAACACACCATGCACGAGGTACGTATTGCTCCCATAGCGGCCTCGATAATGACCTTCCATGAGAAACTGCCCATGACGATGGTCACAAAGAACGTAGCCAACACTCCGACTGCTGCGGCTTCTGAAGGTGTCGCGATACCGGCATAGATACTGCCCAGCACCAGCACGATCAGAAACACCACCGGTAACAAGTTCTGCAACCCGCTGATGCACTCTTTCAGACTAAACGGCTCCGTCTCTTTGGGGGCCAGCTCTGGGTTCATGGTACAGCGAGTGATGATGTACATGGAGTAAACAAACGCGACCAACAAACCCGGCAGAATACCGGCGGCAAAGAGCTTGGCGATCGAAACTTCAGCCAACACGCCGTAAATAATCATTACGATTGAGGGTGGGATCAACAAGCCCAGGCTACCCGCACCAGCCAGCGAACCTATTGATAGAGAATTACTGTAATTACGCTCGGCCAGAGCACCGGTGGTGATTTTGCCGACCGTCGCCGTAGTTGCCGACGTAGAGCCGCTTACCGCTGCGAACAGGGTGCAGCCCAACACATTGGTATGCAGAAGGCGACCTGGCATCCATTGCACTAGTGGCGACAAGCCGCGAAACAGCCGGTCGGATATATCGGTACGGAAAATAATCTCCCCCATCCAAATAAACAACGGGATCGCCGATAATTCCCATGCACTGGAACTGCGCCAGATAATGGATTTAGCGATCATACCAATTCGATCCATCGGAAAATCCGCAAGAATTGCCAAACTGAATATTGAAACCAGTATTAGCCCTGAAAATACCCATATACCAAGTCCAAGGAAAAGTATAATCAGCAACAACATGAAGCCCATGCTTAATAGAACATCCATCGTCATTTACCCTTTTTTATTGTTCAGACATTAATTTACTGCCAGATAATAATCTAAAAACATAAGCGAGCATCTGAATAACAAATATGATCAGGCCAATAAGGATTAATGACTCCGGAATCCATAAAGGGACTTGAGCAATTGTTTCACTGGTTGAGCCACGCTCAAAGTTACGACTGATACTTCTCCAGAAATAGCGTGCAATAAATGAGCATAAAACCAGTGTTGTCATTACACACGAGATTTCAAGCATCTTGCGCGCGAGCGCGCTGCGAATTTTAAGAAGTATAAAGTTAACCCTGATCAGTACATTATGTTCGAAGGTATAGCTCAGCGCTAGGAATGTCATCGCCGCGACGCCATAACCAACGAATTCATCGAGCACAAAAGTGGACGTACTGAAAAAATATCTCAGTAATATCTCTACTATAATATGCAGAGTCATTCCCGCCATAAAGATAATAGCAGCAATTGCCCCAGCCATTGAAAGCCGACTTGCAAGAACAGAAAACCCAGTCGCAAACACGCTAAAGGCTTTCATGAAGGGATTATTCATTGTTTAACCGTCCCATTTTTTAGCAACCACACGTAGGCAGTTCTGCATGATATGGATACAACCCACCCATCAACAGCGACTATCGCAGCTGGCAAGTGAGTTATATCGACATCAGATCAACTTGGGTGTTTATTGAATATTTTTGATGGCTGCCCGATAACTGGTCAGGATCTCACGGCCATCGGGGCCCATTTTGCTGGCCCAGGATTCAATAACGGGTGTCGAGGCGTCTTGCAGTTCTTTACGGAAGTTTGCTGGAACTTCGTTCATGATGGTGACACCACGACGTTCAGCTTCGGCATAGCTGTTCTGAATAATAGTACTTGCATTGGCCCATAGTTTGTCTTCGGTCTCTTTAGCAGCGGCCTCTACAGCAGCTTGTAATTCCGGAGACAAATCGTCCCAGACATCGCGGTTCATCGTCACCAGGTTGATGGTGCTGTCATAGTTAATCGCGGTGAAATAGGTAACGTAATCATTGAAGCTGGAACTCAATCCAGACTCAATCGACGTCAGTACTGCATCAATTCCACCGGTACTCAGCAATGGCACTATGTCAGCCCAGCTCAACTGGATAGGGGCTGAACCCACATCGCGGAACACCTGAGTGCCGTTAGCGTCGTAGGTGCGCATTTTGAGGTTGCCAATGGCCTCGTGGCTCTGCAGCGGCTCTTTTCCCCAAATACCACTGGAAGGCCAGGGTGACGAGTACAGCAAGCGCTGGTTGTATTTGGCCAAGACCCGCTCATAGGTTGGGCGCGCCGTATCAAACAGCATCCGCGCTTCTTCAGTGTTGGAGCTCAAAAATGGAAGCGACGACAACAAGAAGACCGGATTAATGCCGCCTAGGGGGGGGATGAAGGTATTGGCAACCTGAACGATGCCATCGCCCACCGCATCCAGCTGGTCTTTGGATTTGAAGCCCAAAGCGCCACCGAAGTGATGCGCAATTTTAATCTTACCACCACTTTTCTCTTCAAGAAGCGCCGCGAAGGCCTGATCTCCTTTACCTTGGACAGATGTCGCAGGGTACTCGTTTGGCATATCCCAAACGATTTCTTTGGCGCTTACGGATGTGATATTGGTCAAGGTAAAAGCTAATGAAAGAACTAGTATAGTGCTTGTTGTTTTTCTCATGTCTTCTCTCCACTGGCTTGAGAATAATTATTGTAATTAGGAAAACAGCAATGATGAGCTCACCACCTGAGTCTCATACTGTCATAAATTTACGCGGCTAGAGTGGAGGCGTGCTCATGTGTCTATGAGCTGGATTCACATATGGTCTGCGTCTGTTTCCGCCAAAAGCCAATCGACGAAAATTTGCATATTCTTGGTCAGCTGAAAGTTTTTTGGATAAACCAAGTAGTAGGAATAAGTATCAAGCGAGATATCAAAAAGTTGTACTAGCCTCCCATCGGAAAGATACTCTCTCAAAAGCGCCGGACACCCCAACATAATGCCCTGATTATTGAGGATCGACTGCAGCCGTACGTTGGTATCATCAATGGTCAAATTGGTTGAAAAATCCACCGGTCCCGCATTGGCTTTGTCTACCCATGCACCCCAGGCTGAATGATCCTCATCGTGAATAAGTGTGTACCGGGTCAGATCTGCGGGCGATACCGGGCGCCCTTGCTCTTCGATCAGTCCGGCACTGCAGATTGGTGTCAGGTTGCCAGGCACTAACATTTTAGCTTCCAGATCAGGCCAGTCGCCCTTGCCCCAGAGAATCTCCAGGTCAATGTTTTCTGTATTGAAATCCATCATTTTTATAGTGTGGATCAGATCAATCCTAATCTGTGGCCACTTACCCCAGAATCGGTTTAACCGTTGCGCCAGCCATGCCCCCGAAAAGAAAGGGCGTAGAGCAATGCGGAGAGATTCCGTATCCCGGTTTCGCTGCGTGTCCAGAATGGCTCTGGCTATTTGGTCGAATGGTTGCTCTAGGGCCTGATGCAGGCGTGCACCTTCTGGTGTCAAAGAAAGTGCGCGGTTTTGTCTTAGGAACAGCTTGACCCCTAGATAATCTTCAAGTGCTCGAATTTGATGGCTGATAGCCGAAGGCGAAACCAGCAGTTCATCGGCGGCTCGCGTGAAGTTCAGATGGCTTCCGGCAACTACGAACGTTTTGAGTCCATTCAGTAAAGGTAAGTGCAGCATATTTTTGTTCTCTGAAAGCTTTGATCGGTATAAATGATCTGTGGTTCCTGTTGATCTGGCCTCCAGCACCTTGAAAACAATGCCATCAAACCATTGGTGTCATTGCTCCGATCAATTATTCACCTTGTATGCCGACGCTCAGTAATTGGCCAGTTTCGTATCGTGCATTTCATACGGTTGAGCTGTAACGGCTATTAGGTGGCATTAAATCGGGTGCTTACAGCATGTTCGAATAATCGGTGCAGTCCCAGAAAGTCTTGCTCACAGATGCAAGGCGCAAACTATAGGCTTGAAGTCTTTAGTAACTCCAGGCTGATGGCAACTATCCAAACGTATTGTTCAAATATACTGCAGCAGGCTCGTTGGGTGAAAGGTACTCACTATGCTGAAGGAGCAGGAGTGACTTTTTTGTTCGTTATCGTCTGGCTAAGAGTGTTTTCAGCTGCCTGACAAGGTAGAGTCCGACGCTTCCAACCTTGGGTTTCTGGGATAATAACGCTCAGGCAGTCGCTCGATGTAAGGAAAGAAACGAGCGTCTTTATAGGGCATTTTCATAAAGCCGGATACGCCCAGCCCGGTAATCTGATCCACGGCGGCGAGAATTTCATCCAGCCGTTGGCGGAACTCGTCTTCTTTATCCGGATCCAGCAGTCGGTACTGGCTGTGGATTTTGAGGTGCAGGGGCAGAGCCTCGAAGATAATCATACCGGTATGGCGGATGCTGTTGAGGGCCTCGAGGGATTTGATGATAGTTTCGGGTAGCACCAGAAACTCTTCCGGGTCTGGCCCGTCTTCAAAGTAGGAGTGTATTCGTGAGCGGTCTTCCACTTCAGGTGCGGAACTCACCTGATACGGCAGCCGCATCTCCGGTGGCGCTATGAATGGCTGGTCCTGTTCCTCCCGCTCAATGTGCAGAGTATCCCGGGCGTTGAACAGACAGCTCTTGAAGATACCCTGGCGATAGATTGCCTGGGCAAGATTCACCATGTTGTTCACGGCGGTGGTGAAGGAGGTTCGTAGCTCGGCGTCGTGCAGGTTCAGGGAGGTGTCCACGTATACGCCGTCTGGTTCCCAGCGAACTGCCAGCCCGCCCTCTACCGGATAACGGCCCAACCGGCTGACAGCGGCCAGGAAAGCTTTTTCAGTGTCCCCCATGCCTTGCATGAAGTTTTTGTAGTAGCGATCCAACTGTACGTCGTCTACATCACTCAGCGACTGGTCCGAACCCTCTTGGCGCAAGAAAGCCTTTCGGGAGCTGTAAACTACGGTGTCGATTTCTCGATCTGAAATACGTGTCCAGATGGGCACCAATGGCGTAGGAGGCGGTTCCGGTAAATCAATCATCACTGTGCGCGCCATACGCGGCATCTCGTTCAGGTAATGATCGCCGGCTCGCATGCGCATGGCTGGATCCGGGTCCAGCATCCCATCGAGCATGCGGGCAAATTCCATGGGTAAGCCAAGAGATGTTGCGGGTATGGCCAGATGGCCAAAGCGGCAAGACTGCCCAGAGGCCAGAGCATAAAGCGTGGCCGCCGCGCCTTGTTCATCAAATCGTGGTGATGAGAGCCCGCCGTAGAGTTGCTCTTCACCAATAAAGTACACATCGCCCAAACGGGCATTGGTTTGTTGCAGGTTGTCGGACATCAGCTCCATTACGCTGGGGCTGAGGAACTGCTGGTTAGCATCCAGTTGAGCGAAGACCGAGGAGCCCCAGTCGATCAGGGCGATGTTCTCGGTTTCTGCATCAAACACCAGATTGGACGGTTTGATATCTCCGTGCACAATTGGGCGCCTCCCGCTATCGGTTTCACGTCGCAGATTGCGCAGAATGTCGGCTAATTGATCGGCAATGCGGATGATCAGGCGCGGGCTCAGGCGGCCTTGCCGGAGAGAGACCTCTTCCAGATTAAAGCCCGGTGCGCGCTCCATCACCAGAATCGGTTGGCTGCCAGCGCGGTGGTAGGCAACCAGGGCGGGCACCCGGGGGTGCTCCACCTGTTCCAGAATATAGGCTTCGTCTTCCAGCCGGTCATGCAGGTGCTGGGGTAGGGTGATGCGGGTGAACTTGAATACATGCTCAAGGTCCCGCGCACCCTCCAGCGGCAACCGGCCGGCAAAGACAAAACCAAAGGCGCCCTTGCCAATCATTGCTATGTCCGCGTAGCCCATTTGCCTGAGCTGATCTGTGCACAGCTCAACCCAGTTTTTCAGCTTCTTGGCATCGTCGTGACTGAGCAGATAAATCGACTGCTCTTCCGGGATGTAGAATTGCTGAAGCTGGGCCTGTTGCGGCATCGGCAATGATTGGTTCGGCGGCGCCATACCTGTCAGCTCATGTGCAGAAGCATGGATTGTGGTGACTCCAGATAGCTTTTCCACAGGTTATTGAAACGGGCAATGGTGCCGCCATCAATAATGCGGTGGTCGCCCGCCCAGCTGACGGTCATGATGGAGCGTTCTACCACTTGCCCATTGGTATCAAATCTTGGCAGTTTCTGGGTGCGCCCCAAAGCCACGATTGCCACTTCCGGAGCATTGATAATGGGTGAGGCGTAAGTGCCGCCCAGTGCACCAATGTTGGAAATGGTAATGGTGCCGCCTTTGAGATCCGCCTGGCTAACCCTGCCTTCTCTGGCAGATTCGGTGAGGCGGGTGACTTCGTCGGCTATCTCCAGCAGAGTGAGCTGGCCCACGTTTTTCACGTTGGGTACGAGCAGTCCTATTTTGCTGTCCACGGCCATGCCGATGTTGCACTGTGGCTGGTAGTGGATTTCGGTTACATCCTCATTGATCTGGCTATTGAGTATTGGATACTCACGAACGGCCAGTGCAATAGCCTTCATGATGAACGGCATGAGCGTGAGGCGGGAACCACGTGCTTCGGCTTCTGGCTTGAGCTGCTGGCGCAGGGCGAGCAATTCCGTCACATCAATGTCTTCACTGAAGTTGAAGTGGGGAATGGTGGAGGCCGATGCCACCATGCGTTTGGCCATGACAGCCTGCATGCCTTTGATGGGCTCTATGCGGACTTCCTGGTTTTGCGCTTCAGCTCTTGGACTACTGCCTGCTGAGACGAATGAGCCGCCGGATGCAGGTTGCTCCAAATGGGACAGCACATCGGCTTTGAGTACGCGGCCATCCTTGCCCGATCCCTGAATATTCTCCAACGCCAGGTCGTTCTCGCGAACCAAGCGGCGCACCGCTGGGCTGGCGGGCGTCCGCTCACCGTCTTTCCGCGCTGAAGGAGCGGCTGAGGCGACAGTTTCGGCGCGATCAGGGCTTTTCTCAGGTTCCGCTTGCCTGGCCTCTGGTTCGGCGTGTTTGCCTTCGTCGCTGGCTTTGGGTTGTTCTCCCGAAGCTTCACCGCTTTCATCCACCAGTTCAAACAGCGGCGCATGCACCTTGGCTATATCGCCTTCCTTCCAGTACAGGCGTGTTACCCGCCCTGCATAGGGGGCAGGTATTTCCACCAGCGCCTTGTCGGTCATTACTTCTGCAACCGGCTGATCTTCTTCGATCAGATCGCCTTCACTTACCAGCCATTTGACCAGCTCACATTCCACGATACCTTCGCCGATATCGGGCAGTATAAAATCGCTCATAATTGTTCTCCTGTCCGGATATCTGCTTAGAATTCGACGCTTTCCCGAATGGCCTCATAGACCTTCAGGTGGTTGGGGAAGTGCTCTTTTTCGAGCACCAGCGGGAAGGGGGTGTCCATCCCGGTCACCCGAGCGATCGGCGATTCCAGATAGAGGAAGCAGCGTTCCTGAATGGTGGCGGCAATCTCGCCCGCAAAACCACCCGTAAGCGGCGCTTCGTGAGTGATCACCAGGCGCCCGGTTTTAAGCACCGATTCGGCAACGGTGTCCACATCCCAGGGCAGGATGGTGCGCAAATCAATCACTTCGCAGGAGAAGCCGTCTTTTTCTGCCATTTCGACGGCTTTATCGATGACTTCCATTTGAGCACCCCAGCCCAATACCGTTACATCGGTGCCTTCCTTGAGAACTTCGGCTTCGCCCAGTGGTAATTGGTATTCCCCCTCAGGCACCTCGCCAACAGAGGCTCGATACAAGCGTTTTGGCTCAAAGAAGATCGTCGGGTTGGGGTCATTGATGGAGGCCAGCAACAGCCCTTTCGCTTGGTGCGGGTTGCGTGGCACCACAATCTTCAAGCCTGGAGTGTGGGCGAAGTAGGCTTCTGGTGACTGGGAGTGGTACAAGCCGCCGGCAATTCCGCCGCCGTAGGGCGTGCGAATGGTCATGTTGCCCACATTGAACAGGTTGCCCGAGCGGTACCGGAACTTGGCGGACTCGTTAACAATCTGATCAAAGGCCGGGAATATGTAATCGGCGAACTGAATCTCGGCTACCGGGAAGGAGCCCTGAGCGGCCAGCCCGTTGGCGAAGCCGATAATGCCTTGCTCCACCAGAGGCGTGTTGAAGCAGCGATCTTTACCGTATTTCTGTTGCAGGTTGCTGGTGGCCCGGAAAACACCGCCAAAGACACCCACATCTTCACCAAAGCACAACACCTTGTCGTTCGCAGCCATCGCCAGATCAAGGGCGTCGTTGATGGCTTGTAGCATGTTCATTTTAGCCATGTTATGCCCCTCCCTGAACGTGGATAGCCGACTTGGGATACTCATCGGGATATTTGCGAATGTGTGCCTTCAGTTTTTCAAACTGCGCGTTCAGCAGCGGGGGCACTTCGTCGTAAACATCCGTTACCAGGGTTTCCAAAGGAGGAGGGGGGAGCTTTTGGGCTCGCTTCATGGTTTCCAGCACTTCACGGCGCATACGTTCCTGCAGCTCTTTTTCTTCGCTCTCGCTCCACCATTTTTTCCTGGTGAGCCAGTTTTGCATGCGCAAGATAGGATCTTTTTCACGCCACACGGCCTCTTCATCTTTGCTGCGGTAGCCGGAGGGATCATCGGATGAGGAATGCGCCGCCAGGCGATAGGTCATGGCTTCGATGAGTACCGGGCGGTTCTCTTCCACGGCCAGTTTGCGGGCGGCTTCGGTGGCCTGATAAACGGCCAGTATGTCGTTGCCGTCGACACGAATGGTATCCATTTTATAGCCGAACCCACGAGGCGCTATGCCGTCGGCGGCAAACTGTTCATTCGCGGGGGTGGAAATGGCGTAACCATTGTTACGGCAGAAGAAAATAGCGGGCACACGGTGTACGGCGGCCATGTTAAGGCCCGCGTGGAAGTCGCCTTCCGAAGCTGCGCCCTCACCAAAGTAAACAATGGTGCAATGGCCGTCGCCGGCCATTTTCTGGCCATAGGCATAGCCGGTTGCCTGGGGGATCTGAGTGGCAAGGGGGGATGAAACAGTCATGTAATTGAGTTTGCTGGAACCATAATGAACCGGCATCTGGCGGCCTTTGCCGTAGTCCCGCTCATTACCGAACAGCTGGTTCATGAACTCATCAATAGTGAAGCCGCGATAGGCCAAAGCACCTTGCTCACGGTACTGGGCCATGATCATGTCAGCGTCGTTCAGGGCCGCAGCGCTGCCGATAACGGAAGCCTCTTCACCGGTGCATTGCATGTAGAAGCTTAGGCGGCCTTGTCGTTGGGCGCCCAGCATGCGTTCATCCAGAATGCGGGTGGTGACCATGGCGCGGTAAATTCGTAGCGCTTTGTCTTTGTCGATGACAGGCGCTTTGCTGCCTTTGTAGAGCGAGCCGTCCTGTTTCAGGAGTTTGAGTGTCGGAATGTGATATTCCGAGCCGTCTGTAAAGACAGGGGTGTAAACGGATTTGTACTTTGTTGTTGTCATAATCCTCTTCCTGGGGTGATGGCTTGAGGAACAAAATGCCCCTTGTGGGGGCCTCGTTAAGTTATGGAGCCTTGTTCTATTTGCCGGTGATTTTCCAGAGTATAGAACGCATTGAGCAACCCTGCCGGTGTTGCAATATGGCTCTTATTGCCAGTTCGCCCGGTTTGGATAAAACCGGATTAAACAGGACAAAGTTGACCTTAACGTAAAGTGCGAGCTTTGGGTAGTGTCCTTTACGGGTGAGCTATTGCTTCAGAGAAGTTAGACTGCACACTGCACCAGCGACTCGCGCTGCACCAGATGGAAACTTCGAAAGGATAAAGGGATTTGGAAGCAATGCTCATTTTGCTTGGCGTGGGCCTGGCACTGTTCATACCCGTGGGCTCTGTTCTGGGCTTCATGGCTTTTCAGCAGCGGAATGCACACTCTGCACGCATTGAATCCCTGGGTCAGGAGGTCTCGGAGCTGCGCCGGGAAATTGAGATTCTCCGAAGCTCTGGTGGATCAAATAAGCAACAGCCAGACGGTCCTCTGCCTGCAGCCGAAGGCTTGGCCTATGTCCAGCCGCCGGCGCCAGAGCCTGCACCGGTTCCTGTTGCAGCGAAGACTGAATGGGCCGAAGAGCCTGGCGTTGAGGCAGGTGATTGGCTGGATTCAGTTGCACCGGCTCGTGATTATTCAGGCATCAAAAAGGCCCTGAAAGAAAACTGGATGGTCTGGCTGGGTGGCCTGAGTGTGGCGCTGGCGGGGATATTCATGGTCAGCCACTCCATCAGCGCGGGGCTGATTGGCCCTGTACAGCAACTGTTGCTCGCTCTTGTTACGGGCCTTGCCCTGCACGCAGGCGCGGAATACCTGCGCAGGCGGCACATGAGCACAGATCAGGTGTTTGCCGCCTTGGCGGGCGGGGGCAGTATCACGCTATACGCCGCATTGCTTGCCGGTGTTCACCACTACCAGCTAATCAGCCCGGTTGTCGGGTTAATCCTGCTTGCGGCTGTGTCTCTGGCTACCATGGCTTTGGCTCTGGTGCATGGCCCACTGCTGGCCATTATGGGGCTGAGTGGCGCCTATATCGTGCCTTTGCTTATTGGTGGCGAGGACGGCAGCGTCGCCTTTGTGCTCTCGTACAGCTTTCTGATTACGATCAGTTCGCTGCTATTAATGCGTTACGTTTTCCGTGATTGGCTCTGGTACGCCACACTGGCCGGTGCCTTGCTTTGGTGGGCAGCCACCGTGGCTGCAGCCCCTGCTGAGTTGGCAACGGCGATGTATTTGGCCGCCTTGTTTGTTGCTTTTGCATTCTTGCCGGGCGAAGAGCAGGCCGCACCTTCACGTTTGCGTGAGGCGCTTCTGCCGTTGTTGGCGATTTGGGGTATTTCGATTGCACATCAATCTGTTGATAACCCGTCGTTGTGGAGTTGGCTGCTCATTCTGCCGGTCGCATCCCTGATTCCTCAGAGCCGGGGTACGCTGTGGTTTTTGCCTTGGGGTGCCGTGTTAGCCAGTGCTGCCGGTTGGTTGCTGTATATGGGGCGAATGGATGGCGATCTGTTTTACCTGATGCAGATTCCCCTGGCGCAGCAGGCTGGTTTTGTCAGCTACCTGATTGCCGCTGCCATCACCACCACTGGTTTGGGCCTCTGGCTGTGGGGGCGCTATGCCGACCAGCGACGCTGGGCCTCGTTAACCCTGCTTTCGCCGCTGGTATGGCTGGTGCTTGGCTGGCTGTTGCTGCAAGGCTATGGCGAAACTTCGGTTGTGTGGGCGGTTGCCACCTTGGTGCTTGGGGCAGTATACGGCGTTCTGGCCTGGCGGATGGAAGGGCAGGCTCGTTATGGGAACGGCGTGGTCTGGGCCTTGATGGCGGCGCACGTCAGTTACTCACTGGCCGCAGTGATGGCTTTCCGTGAAGCATCACTCACCCTGGCCTTATCGGTTCAGTTCGTCAGCCTTACCTGGCTGGCTCGGCGCTATCAGATGCCAGAGCTGTACCTGTTGCTGAAGTGCGTATTGGCGCTGGTGGTTGCGCGGCTCACTTTCAATCCATGGATACAAGGTTACGATGCCAGTGTGCACTGGACGCTATGGACCTATGGTGGTGCTACATTACTGGCGGCGGTTGCTACCAGGCTTTCAGAGAAAGGCCATTCGATTCGCCCCTGGTTGGAAGGCGCAACCCTGCACTTGCTGGTGTTGTTCCTGGGCGCGGAGCTGCGTTACTGGCTGTACGACGGTGATATTTTTGTTCACGAATACAGCTTGATCGAAGCAACCATGAATACGCTGCTTTGGGGCGCGCTCAGTGTGACTTATGCTTTCCGGGCAAAGTCCAGTCAATCATTGGCTTGGCTCTACCGGTTGTTCTCATGGGTCCTGCTGGCACTTTCCGCCCTCAGCTACTTCACGCTGCTCACTTTGCATAACCCTTGGTGGAGTGGCAGTTTCATTGGCAGCACGCCCATCTTCAATATGCTGTTACCTGCTTTTGGTGGCCCGGTACTGCTGGCTCTTGTTATCAGCCGGTTCCCGCAGATTGCGCCCAAGCTCTGGTCAATGTGTGTCGCGGGGGCAGGGTTTCTCTTATTCACTGCTCTGGAAATTCGCCAGCTTTGGCAGGGCAGCGACATGGCGTTGTGGCATGGCATGACCGAGGGCGAGCTGTATACCTATTCGGTAGTCGGCATGCTTTACGCCATAGTGGCAATCCTCTACTCCACTGTTTATTCCGCAAAAAGCACCCATATCATCTTGTACAAGGTGGGCATGGCTTTGCTGGGGATTGTGATCGGCAAGATTTTCTTGATCGATATGGCCGGCCTGCAAGGGTTCTGGCGGGTTGCGGCCTTTATGGGTTTGGGGCTCGCTCTCTTGGGCCTTGCATGGATGTACCGAAAAGCTCAGGGAGTTAACCCTGAGCCTGATTCACTCAACAGAGATTCAGATTTATGAATAGCGAAGAGCTAGCCAGCGTACTCGAAATGGATGGTGAAGAGAGATACGACTACTTCCTGAGCGAAGTATTGGAAGAGCGGGAGATCTGGATACTCGTTAATTCGGAGAGCCGCTTCCTGTCCATAGTGTCGGAGGATGACGGTGTAGCACATTTGCCGGTTTGGCCCAGCTCCGAATTTGCCGTTGAATATGCCAAGGGCGCAGATGGTTTGACCCCGAAAAGTATCTCGCTGCCAGATTTCTTCAAGAAATGGGTACCTGGATTATCGAAAGACGGCCTGCAAGTGGGCGTATTCCCGGGGGCCGATAAAACTCTGTGGATAACAGAAGCAGATGAGCTGAAAAAAGACCTGCAAGATGAACTGTCCAGTTTCTGATGTATAGATAGCCAAACTGACATTATAAGTGTGATGAGGTGAATGCATGACTGACGATCTTAAACATGTTGTTTGTCCACATTGCGACAAGTTGAACCGTGTGCCGGCTGAGCGGCTGGCATCTGGCGGTAACTGTGGAGCCTGCAAGCAGCCATTATGGCCGGGCGAAGTGCTTGAGCTGACGGGGCAAAATTTTGCTCCCCACACCGGGCGCAGCGATGTGCCTGTACTGGTAGATTTCTGGGCAAGTTGGTGTGGCCCCTGCAAAATGATGGCACCCCAGTTTGAGCAGGCGGCTCAGGGCTGGAAGGGCAAAGTACGTTTTGCCAAGCTCAATACCGAAGAGCACCCGGCACCGGCAGGTCAGTACAATATTCGCAGCATCCCTACCTTGATACTGTTCCGCAATGGCCGCGAGCTTGCACGGCAAAGTGGTGCAATGAACCAGGGCCAGATTGATCAGTGGTTGAAGAGTAACGGTTGCTGAAGATGGGTGGCAGCATGAGGGTGATTGATAGTGAAGACGCACTGGTAGAGCTTGTTAATACGAGTTCTGCAGCCCTTGTGCTGTACGGTGGTGCAAGCTGTGGCGTGTGCCAGTCGGTGAAACCACAGCTGGAGCGCGTGGCCAGGGAGGAATTTCCTGAGCTGATTATGGCGTATGTAGATTGCCAGGCGTCTGCACCAGTGTGTGCCTCGCGGGGCATTTTTTCACTGCCAGTCATTCACCTCTGGTTTCAGGGGCAACGCTTCGCCGAGTTTTCCAGAGTCTTCTCTATGGGCGATGTGCGTTCGGCGTTAGAGCGTCCATATTGTTTGACGATTCAACAAGATATCGCTGAGCAGTAAATGATCTGATCAGTTAACGGTCATGTTTGTCGAACGCCCGTTTTAACTGGCCTGAGCAGGCTTGTCCCGCGCCTTTTCACAAAGTTATCCACAGATTTTGTGGGTATACTTAAAACTATGTCAGCTTCTCGGTAAATGACTGCGTTCATTTGCATTCAGAGGGGCTCTTATGGATGTTATTGGCCGCTCGGACACAGTCGCCAAAAGGGTCTATGCTGATTTTGATTACCAGAAATCGGCTTGGATTTACGACCGGAGCCAACTCAAGGTGCGCCGTATCGAAGCGCATGGCCATTATTACCTGCCCCAGACAGGAAGAAACTACATATGACATCGGATCAGTCCTGGAAAGAAAAATATTTTCATGAGCTGGAGTCTGTAAAGCATAGAGAAGAGCGCTGGAAGATCGAGCGCAATGCACTTGAGCGCATGCTGGTGTGCATCAGCCTGGCCTCTGAAGGACAGACGCAGGAGCTGGATCGCTTGCTTGCCAGAGTCCGATCTGACCTCCTCAAGAACAGCGTTGATGTAACTATCTGGGAAGATTTGCAGGCACAGATCGATCGTCAGGTTGCTCAGTTGGATGCTGCTGCTCCCCGTACTTCCAGAAACCGCAGCGAGCCATCTACCGGAACTGCCACTGAAGTAGAAAATAGGCAGCGACTTTTGATCGCCCGGCGTGTTGGACATCTGATTGGTCAGCTGCTCAGCCAGGTTTCTTTAGAGGCGGAAGCAGAGACGCATGCAAGGAATTTGCAAAGATCGCTTCTGACCAGTGACAGCTGGGAAGAGTTGAGGGAAGGGCTAAACCAGGTGGCAGATCTGGTGATAGCAGCAGTCACCCGTGGCCAGCGCGAATTCGAGAGCTTCCTGAAGCGTCTGGATGAGCGACTCGAGGCGCTGAAGCAGCATTTTTCGGTTCAGTCGAGTGCTCAAACCGGCCGTCAGGCAGCTGCAGAAGCCCTTGAGCGGGAAATTCGTGAAGAGATCGAGCTGGTTAGCCGGCATATCGAAGCCAGTGATGATCTGCAGGAATTGAAAGATTCAGTTGGCCGCCATCTGGAAGGTATCGGCATGGTAGTTAGTCGGTTCCAGGCTCAGGAATCCGAACGGGAAAAAGCGCTATCCCAAGAGCTGGCGGCAATGCGTGAGAAGGTGGCTCTGATGGAGGCCTACTCGGGTCAGATGCAGGGCCAGGTTCGTAAGGAACGCGAGCGTGCCATGACGGACCAGCTTACCCAACTTCCCAATCGTGAAGCATGGCGAGAAAGGATGGCCTTTGAGCTGAATCGCTGGCAGCGCTATCAGTATCCACTGACACTCAGCATTCTTGATATAGATTTGTTCAAACGCGTGAACGACTCATATGGCCACAAGGCTGGCGACAAAGTGCTTCAGGTCGTAGCCCGGGAGATAAAAAAACGCGTGCGCACCACCGATTTTGCGGCCCGCTTTGGTGGCGAGGAGTTTGTCGTACTGTTTCCGGAAACGCTTCCCGACGAGGCACATGCTGTGCTGGATAAAATTCGAGCCCATGTCAGTGCTTTGCCATTTCATTTTGGCGGGGAGCGGCTGACGATTACGTTCTCTGGTGGTCTGGCGGGCTTTGGCCCCGATGATACCGAAGAAATGGTGTTTAACCGAGCCGACCGGGCACTCTATCTTGCCAAGGATAGTGGCCGGAATTGCATCAAGGTCGGCTAGCTAAGGAGTATTTTATGGGCGTACTGCTAACAATACTTGCCGTTTTGTTCATTGCGTTGATTATTATTCTGCCTTTGGTCGAGAAATATGCGCCAAAAGACGAAACGGGAAACTATGGCAACATAACGCGTTTTATCTTTCCGCTGGTGGCGCTCTTGATCGTTGCCCAAATGGTTCGGTACTACTTTTCCTGAGAGCATTTTTGGGCCCGGCCTCGTCAGTCTTCTTTACACATTCTTCAAAGCCAGTTGGGCCGATAGGGCGCAAGTCCTCGCCTCTACCAGAGAATTAATCTTCCGGAACGAATATCGCATGCATCAATGCAGGATCAGCCTGAAAGGATGCACGACTCATGAGCCAGTTCCACCCCATTATCTACGTTCGTGGCTACGCCATGACCGCCAGCGAAATTGCCGATACCGTTTCCATGCCCTATATGGGCTTCAATCTGGGCGCGACCAAAGTGCGTCAATCCTGGGACGGAAGTATTTATAAACAGGTCTTCGAATCGCCCATGATGCGCCTGATGAAAGACTACGGCTACACAGATGCGTTTTCCGATGGTGCCGAGGTCGACCGCGACATCACGCCTAAAACCGTTGTTATATACCGCTACTACGATCAGGCAGACCGGGATTTCGGCGAAGGAAAGCCACTTTCAATTCCCGCGGCAGCTCTGCAATTGGGTGATTTGATTCTGAATATCCGCGACCAGCTATGCGGCGACGATATGGATCGCCGGGCAGAGTTCCGGGTGAATCTGGTGGCGCACTCCATGGGTGGCCTGGTGTGTCGGTGTCTTTTACAGAATGGTGGAATCAGCAGCCCGGCCGTTCGGCAGATAGTGGACAAGGTGTTTACCTATGCCACCCCGCACAATGGTATTGAAATGGCCGGTATCAACGTGCCGGCGTTTCTCGGGCTTTGGGATATCAACAACTTCAACCGGTCAGTCATGGCAGACTATCTTGGGTTTGACGGCAAGCCTTCCAGAGTGGATTCCCTGGATGGCAAATTCGATCCGGACCGGTTTTTCTGCCTGGTGGGAACAAACCAGCAAGACTATGGTGCCGCCAAAGGCGTGTCCAAGTGGCTTGCGGGCAAGATGAGCGATGGGCTGGTTGCGATCGAGAATGCGGCCGTTCAGGGTGCGCCCAGAGCTTTTGTATATCGCAGCCACAGCGGCCCCTACGGCATTGTTAACTCCGAAGACGGCTATCAGAACCTGGTACGCTTTCTGTTTGGTGATGTGCGCGTAGACGGGGTGATGAATGTGGAATCCTTGCCACTGCCGCCTTCGGTAGAAAAGGCCAGAAAAGAAGGTCGTCGGGTTCGCGCCTCCTATTATTTTGAAGCGACTGTTTCCCCCCGGGGCGCTCGCAGTTTTAGGCTTACAGAAAGGCGTAAAGAAACCTTCAGCGCAGTATTGCGAAAATTCGACGAAATGATGAAACCAAAGCGGGCAGGGCTGGACTCTGCGCGTTCTCCAATGCTGTTCTCCGCATTTCTCGATAGTTCAAAAATTACGGTTGATCGGGGTCGAACCATGGTGATGACTGTCGAGCTTGCCGTTTCTGCCACCGATTATTTTGTAGATGGAGCCCCTTGGACAGAGCACCGGGTGGAAGGGGAATACCTGTATCGGGATACACTCACGTTGAAAATGACGCCCACTGAAGACGGATGGAATCTGCGTTATGTCACCACGGATGAACAGTGGAGCGAGCGCGGTGGCAGTAAGGCCGAGCAGGATGGTGACAACTATCTGATCCCCCTGGCGTCAAAGAAGGGTTTCAAGGCCCAATTGCAGGTGAAACTCCGGCGTAGAAGCTGACAAATCAGACAAGAAACGGGTTCCTGGTGAATAATGATTTGTGGCTGCAGGCATAAGCTGGCAAAGTTCTGCGAAATCAGACCTATCTCCACCAAGAGGAAACGCCGGTGACCGACCTAGTAAGCTACTCACTCAATGACGGTGTTGCGACCGTAGTGCTCAACAACGGCAAGGTGAATGCCCTGAGCCATGAAGTGTTTGAACAGTTGCACAAAGCTCTCGATCAGGCAGAACAGGATAAAGCAGTGGTTATCCTGACCGGGCAACCTGGTATTTTCTCCGGCGGCTACGATCTGAAAGAAATGCAAAAGGGAATGAAGGAAGCCGCTGCCCTGGTGACTGTTGGCTCAAAGTTCACCCGCCGTCTGGCCGCATTTCCGTATCCGATTATCGGAGCATGCAGCGGCCATGCACTTGCAAAAGCAGCGTTTGTTCTGCTCTCTGTAGATTACCGTGTAGGTGTTGAGGGCAGTTTCAAGCTGGGACTGAACGAAGTGGCTATCGGCATGACCATGCACCATGCAGGTATCGAGATTGCCCGCCACCGTCTGGCGCCGGCACATTTTTACCGGTCGGTGATCAATGCAGAAATATACGGCCCTGAAGGCGCTGTAGTTGCAGGATACCTGGATGAAGTGGTTGCTCCGGAACAGCTTATGAGCCGTGCGAATGAACTCGCCCAGGGCTTCCGTAAACTGAACATGAGAGCCCACGCCCAAACCAAGGTGAAAACCAAAGCGGGTTATCTTGAGTTGCTGGATCGCAGCATCGAGATGGATGCGCAGAGCCTCGGCCTTAACGGTTAAACCGCCAATCTTGCGGGGCTAGCTCGGGGCCAGCTCTCCAGGATCCACTCTGTAGAAGTCCCGAAGCAGATCATACACTGCCGGCTGTTGTTCTTTCAGGTGTTGAGGTTGCTGATAGAAGGTTTCTGTCAGCACAGCAAAGAACTCAGCCGGCTTTGTTGCGCCATAAGGATCGAGCCAACTTGTGCTCCGATGCATGAGCGAGTGCCTTAGGTTGTTAAAGGCAGTAGTCATAATCTCCTGCCATTCTTTTGCTTGCTCGCTACCAAGAGGCGGAGCGCCGTCTGCAGAGCCATCCAGGTAATCAAGCTGGTGGGCAAATTCGTGAAGAATTACATTGTGCTCGCTGCCCGCACGCATAGCCCCGCTTTCACACTCTGACCAAGCTAACACTACCTGGCCTAGTGAGGATGCTTCTCCGGCCCTGATCTGATCGCTCACGCCAACCACCATGCCATCACGCTCGGATGCCTGCACCCGGTATACATCCGGGTATACAAGGATGCTGCGAACGTCATCAAAATCCCCATATGAGCGCTTCACCGTGAGAAGGCATGCGTGCCCGGCAATGGCTACCCGAACGCGATCGTCTATTTCAAATCCGTCGCATCCGTAAAAGTTCTTTTCTGCGATGAAGAGCTGAACCTGATCCCTTAGAGTTTTCTGCAGCGGTGTTGGCAATTGGCGATACAGGGGTACCGTTGTTTGGAGGTGTTTTCGCCAGGCTTTTGGGAAGGGCTGTTTCAGCTCTCTTTCACGTCGCCAGGTGCGGTAGAAGAACAGATAGAAAACAGCCAGTGCAATGAGAGCTGCGGAGAATAGTGCAAATACAGATGCTGACGACATGTTCTTAAGCTCGCTTCGTGCGTATGTGCCGGCTGTTTGCTGTAATCTCAAACCATTCGTGTTTGGCAGAGCAAATTCAGGCTGCGGAGAAATCATCACGTTGCTAGCATACGCTAGTTGGCTGATAGCTTGAATCGCACCTATCATCAGACACTTGATTGCAAAAAAACGATGGCAGAGCAGCAGCAATAGGGATGACATGCTTCACGAGATGAGTATTGGTGGGATGTTGTTTAGTCCGTTTGTGGTGCTGGTGCCTTTTGCGTTTGTTATGGCGGCCATCACCCGGGGCGTTTTGCACTATACAGGCCTGCGCACCTACATCTGGAAGAAAGCCTGGTTCGACGTGGCAACGTTCGTCTGCTGGTTGGCTGCTATTGTTTATCTGTTTGCGAATTAAAGGGCTCTCATGGGAAGGCTAGGGCGTATAGGACTGACATTGCTTGTGGTGGCTGCGGCGGTTGTTGCCGGAACCTGGGTATGGGATCACTATCTCTATTCGCCCTGGACACGGGACGGGCGAATTCGCGCAGACGTCATCACGATCGCTCCCGATGTGTCGGGCTGGGTAACCGAGTTGAGCGTTAAAAATAACCGACTTGTGAATAAGGGTGACCCTCTGTTCACAATTGACGACACTCGTTACCGGGCAAAATTTGCCGAGAGCAATGCGCGGCTTGCTCAAGAGCGTACGGGTTGGGACTTGGCCAGGCATCAGTATGAGCGCCGGCAGCGCATGGCTGACCTTCAGTCTATCAGTGAGGAAAGTCTTGAGGCTTATCGTATTCGTGCCGAGGCGGCGAAGGCCAGCTACCAGCTTGCACAAGCGGAACTTGATACGGCCAGAATCGACTTGGAGCGAACACAAGTGCTGGCGCCGGAAAGCGGTATCGTGAATAACCTCAGCCTGCGGCGAGGCAACTATGTGGCCCGGGGGGAGGCGGTTTTATCGCTTATCAACAATGACTCCTTTTATGTGACAGGGTATTTTGAAGAGACCAAGTTGCAGCAAGTGCATGTTGGGCAAAAGGCCCGAATTACTCTGCTTTCTGGCGGGGAAAAGCTGAGTGGTGAAGTGGTCAGCATTACCCGCGGAATTGCAGATTCAAACACCACCAGCGACAGCCTTATGTTGCCGAAAGTGCAGGCAGCGTTTAACTGGGTGCGGCTGGCTCAGCGTATACCTGTTGATATTGCACTTGACCCATTCCCTGACAATCTCAATATCAGTGCGGGCATGACGGTTTCCATCTATCTGGAAACAGACACGGAAAACACTCCGGAAGAAGAGTAGCAACGTGGCATCCCTGGCGCTCCCACAACTTGCGACACAACTCTTTACCCCAAACCGGCGCACGGTGATATTCGCCCTGAAAGGGGTCATATCCATGGCGCTGGCGTTGTTTGTATCCATGTATTTGCAGCTTGATCGGCCCTACTGGGCGGTGGTGTCTGCTGTCTTTCTGCAGATTCGCCCCGAGAGCGGATTGGTGATTGAAAAAGCCCTGTGCCAGATTTCCGGATCAGTGGTTGGTGGCGGCGCGGGGATTTTAATACTGGCGCTGTTTATGCCATACCCGTTGCTGGCGCTTGCGTGCCTCACTCTCTGGATAGGCCTCAACTCTGCAGCCTCGTCTATGGTGCATAACGCCAACTTTATCTACGCCTTTGCCATGTCGGGAATGACGGCTGGCCTTGTTGTAATTATGGTTGTGGCGGACCCCAATGCGAACGATGGCCGTGCGGTCTTTGATATTGCCCAGTCCCGTATCAGCGAAATCAGCGTGGGGGCCCTCTGTGCCATGTTGGTCAGCCGGCTGTTGTGGCCGGTCACAGTCAAGGAAAGCCTTCGAAATCACGCCCGGAATGTCATCAACAAAACGCTTGAATACCTCTCGCTGGAGCTGGACCCTAAGAGTACCCATGAACAGCGCCACCAGCATGCGGATGAGATTCTGGAAACGCTGATTGTACTGAACGATGACTCCAGTGCAGTGGCCTATGAAGGGCCCGAAGGGCCGGGACGCAGCCGGGCAGCACATCTGTTAGTTAACAAGGTGATGTCGCTGCTTGCGGTCACACAGATAATGGGGCGCTTTCCCCGCAACCATCCGGAACTGGTTTCGCCCGCGTTTGGTGTGCTGCTCAAGGATATGCGGATGTTGTTCATTGCTATTGCAGAGGCGCCCAGTTACGAAGAATCCTACAACCAGGCTCAGGAACTCAGGCGCGCGCTTCTGGAGCACAAGGCGGCCTATGTAAACGAATCTGCCATCGTTATACGCCTCACCCAAACCGCAGTGGAATTGGTGGCGGACCTGGTTATGGTACTGCGAGCGTATAATGCGCTGGAAAATCGCGACCAGACACTGCTCAAAGCGTCCAAGCTGAAAACCCACAGGGATCCCCTGATAGGCGTAGTAAATGGCTTCAGGACAGCCGTGGTGTTCGCAATTGGGGCAGGGGTGTGGATGAGCACAGGTAGCCCTGCAGCCATAATGCTGATGATCATGCCGGTTGTGTTTTCTATTGTGTTTGCCCGGTTTTCACTGGCGGTGTTGATTAACATGCTGCGGCGCCTGTTACTCAGTGTGGTGGTGGCGATTCCCGTGGCACTGGTTTATGGGTTGGGGTTGCTTGCCAAAAGCAGTGGGGATTTCGAGATATTGGTGCTGGTGCTTGCCGGGCCATTTTTCATCGGCCTGCTTGCCCTTGCCGAACGCCCGACCCTGCCTTATGGCTTAGGCATTTGTATCCCCTTCACGCTTATTGTTCAGCCTGGCAACCACATGGCATTCAATGCCGATACAGCCACCAGCAATGCTCTGGGGCTGTTTGTGGGAATCAGCATTCTCTACTGGGTGTTCAAGCTGATCACCCCGTTGGATGGGCAGTTCATGCAGCGGCGATTGCTGAAAGCAACCGCCCGCGACCTGACCAGCATTGATTATCAAAATCGGCCGGAGAACTGGCTTAACGGGCGTATGGGGGAGCGCCTGTTGCGGTTAGCCAATTACGATCAAGGGTCGGGTAACCCCAGTCGCCATATGACAGACCTGGGCTTCACTGGACTGAACATAGGCCACATGTCCATTCGCCTGAGGAGGCGCATCGAGAACCATCGAAGTGCCGAGGTAGATGCGAAACTCGCCGAGTGGCAGCAGGTACTTGCAGATACCTACCTTGTGAGTTCCCAAGGAAAAAAGAACCCCCGGTTCAGAGAGGTGAGTGCGGAACTGTTGGCGGCGATCCACTCGGCCAGGGAACCCGATGCACAAACGTCAACCGTTGAGGGCATGTTCGAGCGTATAGCGCTGACCTTTGAACGAACCGCCAAAGGTATTGCCGAAACCAAAAGCCAGAGTGTTTAGCCATCCGATGAAGGAGTGCTGCCGTGTCACGGTCAGAACAGTTTGCCAGCGATAATTACAGTGGTGTTTGTCCGCAGGCATGGAAGGCCATGGAAGCGGCAAACCGGGTAGACGAACCAGCCTACGGTGAGGACAGTTGGACACAGCGGGCGGCCGATGGTTTGCGATCTTTGTTTGATACAGATTGCGATGTCTACTTTGTATTTAACGGTACGGCTGCCAACTCGTTGGCATTGGCGTCCATAGGGCAATCCTTCCATAGCGTGATCTGCCATGAGTTGGCGCATATTGAAACTGATGAGTGCGGCGGGCCGGAATACGCCTCCAATGGTGCCAAGCTATTACTGGGGCAGGGCGAAAACGGAAAGCTGACCCCCGAAAGCATTGAGCACCTGGTGACCAAACGCACAGACATTCACTACCCCAAACCCAAGGCACTAAGCCTCACTCAGGCAACGGAAGTGGGCACAATCTACACCCCGGATGAGCTTCGGGAGATCCGCATGCTGGCGGATCAATACAAGCTGAATATCCACATGGACGGTGCACGCTTTGCGAATGCGGTGGCGGCGCTGGATGTGCATCCGTCAGAAATCACCTGGAAGGTGGGTGTTGATGTGCTGTGTTTCTCCGGGACCAAGAATGGTTTGGCCCTTGGCGAAGCGGTGGTTTTCTTTAACAAGGCACTGGCCGAGGACTTTGAATGGCGCTGCAAGCAGGCAGGGCAGCTGGCCTCCAAAATGCGGTATATCTCTGCGCCCTGGTGTGGTTTGCTGGAGAACAACGTGTGGCTGGACAATGCCCGCCATGCGAATGCCAGTGCGAAAAGGCTGGCTGACGGGCTGGCGGGGTTGCCGGGCATCAAGCTCCGCTACCCACGGCAAATAAATGGTGTTTTTGTAGAAATGCCCGAGCCTTTGCAGGCGGCTTTGCGGGCAAAAGGGTGGCGCTTCTACAACTTTATCGGAGGTTGTGCTCGTCTCATGTGTTCCTGGGCCACTACCCCGGCAGTGGTTGATCAGTTTCTGGCGGATGTGCGGCAACTGCAGGCGTAGGTCTGTGGTTTACCCGCCGGACGATTTCCACCACAATCGGCGCCATCCCCGATAAGGAGCTCATACTATGCTGTACTCATCAACCTCACCCAAGGCGATCTGATGAGAGCCCTCTTTAATAAATACCTAAATTCTTCACTCATTCTTCGCGTAAGCATAGCGTTGGTGTTGGGCGTGGCCGTGGGCCTGATCGGTGGCCAGCAAGCAGCTGATTGGCTGGCGCCTTTCGGGGAGCTTCTGCTGCGTCTGCTCAAGTTTCTTATTGTGCCTATCGTACTGTTCACGCTTATGGTTGGCATCAATCAAGCCAATATTGGCAGCATGGGCCGGGTTGGGCGGAAGCTGTTCGGGTTTTACGTGATGACTTCAGCCTTGGCCATTGTGGTCGGTTTGGTGGTGGCAACTCTGCTTGAGCCGGGAAGCGGCATTGCTCTGGACGAAAACGCTGAAGTAAACGTACCGGACAACCCCGGGTTTGTGAGTGTGCTGCTGAGAATTGTGCCCGACAATATTTTTACGGCGTTCACCGAGCTGAACCTTTTGGGAATCATCTTCACTGCCATTGTGTTTGGCATTGCGCTCCTGAAGCTGCGAGAGAGTGAGGCACATGCAGAGCTTGGCGAGCATCTTTATAAAGTTGTTGAAGGGCTTAACGAGATCACTTTGAAGGTCATGGCTGGCGTACTTCAGTACGTCCCCATCGGTGTATTCGCGATTGTAGCCAAGACGGCGGGTGAGCAGGGTATATCTACCATATTGGCTCTGGGCGATATGGTGATGGTGCTTTATATTGCGCTGGCTGTGCATCTGGTTGTTTACTGCATTTTGATGCGGTTTTATGGCGTGGGTATTCGCGAGTTTTTCCGGGCAGCTCGCACACCTATGGCTACGGCGTTCGCCACTCAGAGCAGTTCCGGTACGCTACCACTGACGCTGGATGCTGCAAGACGTCTGGGCATACCCAAGCGAATTTACGGTTTCAGTCTGCCGCTGGGTGCCACCATAAATATGGATGGGGCAGCAATCCGTATCGCGATTTCTGCGGTGTTTGCGGCCAATGTGGTTGGTATTCCTCTGGATCTGGTGACCATGGCTGAAATAGTGTTCATTGGCACGCTTACGTCTATTGGTACAGCGGGAGTTCCCGGCGCAGGCATCGTAATGATTGCCACAGTTTTTGCCCAAGTGGGTTTGCCAATTGAAACTGTCGCACTCCTGGTATCCATTGATGCGCTGGTTGGCATGGGCGCGACCGGGCTGAACGTGACCGGAGATCTGGTTGGAACGGCAATTGTTGCCCGTAGTGAAAACAAATACCAGGGTGATCCAGCTTCTTCAGGAAAGGAATCTGCTGCCTGAGCAAGGTCGGACCTGTTGATGTGATAGAGTACCTTTCAGGCTTTCTTTATGACTGGAGGGCACTTATGAGTAAGTCGCAAAGTAAACTGATTGTTTTCTATGACGGCTCATGTCCCGTTTGTGTCAGGGATCGACGCTGGTATGAAAAGCTGGCAGGAAGAACCGGAGACTCAGTTGAATGGCTGGATATCACCGGCCGTGATGAGGAACTACGCCAGCAGGGGGTAGACCCCTACAAGGCGCTCCGCGAGCTGCATGTAAAAGATGATCAGGGTGAAATTCACCGTGAGATGGATGCCTACATACTGCTTATGTCGCGAGTTTTTTTGCTGAAACCTTTGGCATGGCTAATTTCCTTACCCTTGATCCGGCCTACGCTGGCGAGGCTGTATCATTCATGGGTTGGGCGTCGCCTTGGTGAGCGCGCCTGAATCCATTTCAGAGGTTTTTATGGCTCGCTTTGAGTTGCTAGGCACTGCAATTATTCCTGGTAAGGGCACCCAGTTGCGGCTACTGCAGCGCAACGATGAATTCTCTATCCGCATTGCCGGCACAAGCGGTGAGCTGATGAACACTCGCTTGCACGGTTCTGAAGATGCTTTGGCAACTCTGGCCTGTGAGCGTATTACAGACCATCCCGCACCAAAAGTGCTTATAGGCGGGCTTGGTATGGGCTTCACCCTCGCAGCGGCCTTGCAGTCGCTGGGTGACGCCGCAGAAGTCACCGTTGCCGAACTGGTGCCGGAGGTAGAGCAGTGGAATCTTGGCCCTTTGGGCAGCGCTTCTGGGTATCCGCTCAAAGACCCTCGTGCCAAGGTGCATATTGGTGATGTGGTGCAGCTTATCAAGGCTTCACCTGCCAGTTACGATGCCATCTTGCTGGATATCGACAATGGCCCTGAGGGATTGACGCAAAAAGAAAATGACTGGTTGTATTCAGCAGCTGGCATTGCCGCAGCACAAGAAGCACTGCGGCCGGAGGGAATTCTGGCTTATTGGTCAGCCGGGCAGGACCCTGCATTTACCGAGCGCCTGAAGCGCGCCGGGCTTTCGGCAGAGGCAGTAACCGTGCGCGCCCACCGTCCTGGCAAAGGCGCAAAGCATGTTATCTGGCTTGCCTGGTGAATGACTGGACGACGAGAACTAGTCCTCGTCGTCCAGTTGCATGCGCTCTAATCGATCTCTTTCTTCTTCTTTGGCGGCTTCAATTACAGCCATAAGCTCTTCTACATCAGCGCTGGCGGTGTCGTGCTCGAAGCATCCCGTCAGTTTGCTGTCGGGCTGCAAATCTCCACGCTCGTAAAGCGCCCAGATTTCTTTGCCATAATCGGTCACAAGCAGATCGGGGGCGAACTTGGCAAAATAGCGGCGCATGTTATCTACATCCCGCTCCAGCATGCGCTCGGCGTTGTTGTTGCCTGCTGCGTTAACCGCCTGGGGAAGATCAATAATCACCGGGCCATTACTGTCGACCAGCACGTTGAATTCTGACAGGTCACCGTGGATAAGCCCGGCACTCAGCATCCGCACAATCTCTGCGATAATCCGGCCGTGGTAGTCCCTTGCTTCTTCCGCAGTGAGGGTTACGTCGTCCAGTCGTGGAGCCGCTTTGCCGTCAGCATCGGCAATCAGTTCCATCAGCAACACGCCGTCTACAAAGCCTTTTGGTTCCGGAACGCGCACGCCGGCTTCCGCAAGCCGGTACAGGGCATCCACTTCGGCGTTAAGCCATGCGTCTTCCTGTTCTTTCTGGCCGTAGCGTGTCTTTTTGCTCATGGCCCGTGCCCGGCGGGTGTTGCGCACCTTTCTGCCTTCCTGATACTCAACGGCCTGCTTGAAGCTTCGCTTTTTTGCTTCCTTGAATACCTTGGCACAGCGCACTTCCTCGCCACACCGCACCACGTAAACCTGTGCCTCTTTCCCGCTCATAAGCTGGTAAAGCACTTCGTCCACCAGGCCGTCGTCGACCAAGGGTTGCAATCTCTTGGGTACTTTCATAACACCTTTCAGTTTAGCCGTCAGCGTGCCGACCATGCGCGGTGCGTTGGCCTGAAGACAGGCCAGAGCAAAGATGCTGGTCACAATGGTGCATAGCTTACATCAAATTGCTATTTCTTATAGGAATCTGGTTGTAGCCTCAAGAAGCTTTTAGCTGAATGGCCTATAGTATCGGCTTGCCCTGTATCGGCAGGGCACGTCTGAGGGTAGAATTACCGGGTGTAAAGCACGCCGGCTTTTGCCCGGTATGGATGCGTTTCGAGATTGTTTTGGAGCTTTAAAAGATGCCTAGAGCAAGTGAAATCAAGAAAAACTCTGCAGTTGAATACGAAGGTCGGGTTTATTTCGTCAAGGATATTGAGCGCTCTGTTCCGCAGGGCCGTGCTGGCGGCAGTCTCTACCGCATGCGTATGTACGATGTGGTAACAGGTAACAAGATCGACGAGACGTTCAAAGACAGCGACATGCTGAACCTTGCTGACCTTGTGCGCAGGCCAGCTACCTTTTCCTATTCCGATGGCGATGAATATGTTTTCATGGATAGCGAAGACTTTACTCAGTACAGCCTGAACCGGGAAGCCATTGCTGATGAACTGCTGTATATCGATGAAGACACTCAGGGAATCATGGTGATTCTGGTGAGTGAAGCGCCGGTAGCTCTGGCTTTGCCGCCAATTGTTGAAATGGATATCGAGGAAACAGATCCCTCAGTTAAAGGTGGATCAGCCACGGCTCGTACCAAGCCAGCAAGAATGGCAACAGGCCTGGTTGTCCAGGTTCCTGAGCATATCTCCACGGGCGATCGCATCAAGATCAACGTGGAAGAGCGGAAGTTTTTGAGCCGCGCTTAAGCACTTCAGCAGGCCGGCAAAAGATGCCGGCCTGTTTTCTTATTGCCCCGAAGCCTCATAAAAAGCCCGGCTTTTTGCGTAAACGGGCGCCATATCCACCATCACAAATCCCGCCACCGGCTCATACAGAGAAAACCTATAGTTTTCTCCCAGGGGCAGGCTTGCCCAATACTCGAAAATACCACTTTTGCGCTGATCGATGTCTGGAAAACTGGCATGCTCAAAGTATCCGGATTCGGTCATTTGGTAGGTGATTTCGACCGGCGCCTGGGAAGCAATAAGCGTGTACCTCTGCAAACCCGGGTAGATTGCAGCAGCGGTGATTAAACCTAACAGGATAGCGAGTCCGAGATGCTCTGCCCGCGGCGCACCTTTCCCTAGCCGAATACCCAAAGCTCCCGCCAGAAGACCACCAGCAACGAAGGGCCAGATTGGCATGTCCCCGACAACCAGATAGTTGGTTAGCATCAGGTAGTCGACGAGTGCGTATGCGCCCAGACCAGCTAATAAAGCCATCTGTATCACCATGCCTTTGTGCTGCATTAAATTGAAATGGCCAGCCAGTGGCCCGGTACTTTCTGCGGGGGTTGATGTGAAGCTGACGCCTTTCGTTGCCAGGGAGAGAGCCTGAACAAGAGGCGCCTCAATAAGCAGCGCCTCTACCTTGGTTCGGGATTTTCCAAAGACAGAACCAAAGCCCATGCGGTGATCCGGACCACCCTCTATCAAAAAGTTATAAGGCTGCAGGCAGTAGGTTTTTTCGCGGGTGACGATGCTAAGTCTCGACTGTTGAATTGCCTGGCCAATGTTCCGGATTCCCGTAACGGGCGTCAGCTCCACGCTTTCGATGGCGCCTAATGGAATGCGGTGGGTGCCAGTGGTAAGCCCCATAAAGCCAAGACCGGTTAGCTTGGGTATATGAATAGCCAGGCTCTCGTTATTCAGAATCAAGCGAACTCTGCGATTGGCCAGCATGGCGATACATACTACGCCAAGTACCAGGCCGAAGAGCTGCACCTCAATATCGACCTCACCCTCTGCGTCCAGGTATAGCTGGGTAAGGTCTAATTCACTGGGGTTTGGGAGATTCAGCACTACGAAGGCGGTCGCCAGAAAAGCCAGAACAAGCCCTGCAATGATGATGGGAATGCCGTTCTTGATAATGCCGGCGGAATACCGGAAGCGTTGTGTCGCCATCGATTGCTATCATCCCTGAATCGTAAATTGGACCGTTATAATATACAGTAATCTGATTGAAAACCGAGATGTTTTTCCCTTAAGCGAGGGAGCCAGCTTGATGCTATGGTATGGGTATATTTCATTCGGAGCTGCAATCAGATATGCCAATATCGGTAGGCGCGAAACATTACGTTCTGATGCTGATTCCCAGCCTGCTGGGCGATATTGAAAAGCTGGGGCTGCGTAGAATTATCCGCACTTCTGACTTCTCGGAGCAGAAGGTCACGGCTCTTTATTTCGAGTTTGTGTCCATCAAACGGGTTCTTCCCGATAACCCCGAATCCATTGAACCCGCCATTTGGGAGCACTTGCTCCACTGCGTGCGGGTGATGAGTTCACTGGTAAATCTGGCCACAACTGAAGATCTGGAGCGAGCCCGGGAAATGGCGGTTCGCCGATATTACCCCCACGCCAAAGAGAAGCTGAAAAACGAATACGAACAGATGCGAAGCGAAGGCAAGGTGGACTTCCGGCTTGCCGGCATACTGCGACAGGGCGATTTGCCAGAAAACTCCGGGCAGGTGTGCATGGAGGCAATCAGGCGTGAGCGGCAGCAGCGTGTCGAATCCATAAAATGCCTTGGCGTAGAGCATTTAACCTACAACGAAGCCTTTGTTGTGGAATCTGCCAAGGCCCACGTAATGTCTCGAATCGACGAAGCTCCTGAAGATTTCGGTACTCTCGATTTGGTTATCCGCCTTCTGGATCTATTGCGGCTGGTGCTTGTTCTCGAGTCTCGCTCGCCTGGTGGCGCCAGCGCCGTATCCTCCAACTTTACAGTGGGGAACATAGTGCTGGGTATTGGTAATGCGATGTATCGCGGTGAGCTGGGCCTGACAGTGTCGGCGCTGGGCTTGGCCAGGGTCAACAAGTAGGACGCTCAGAGCCCGGCATCCTTCACATTCTCCATCACCACAAAGGTGCTGGTTTGCAGCACATGGGGCAGGGCTGAAATTTGTTCTCCCAATACCTGCCGGTACTCCGCCATGTTGCGTGTACGCACCTTCATCAGGTAATCAAAGTTGGCAGCAATCATGTGGCATTGCTCAATGGCGGCTATTTTTTTTACGGCGGTATTGAACGCCTTTAACGCCTCACTGCTGGTGTCGTTCAGCGTAACCTGAGCGAAGGCGATATGGCTTTGCCCCAGCTTGGTCTGGTTCACCAGCACGGTGTAGCCAGTAATGAACCCCTGCTCTTCAAGCCGCCGCATGCGTACCTGACATGGGGTTTTGGATAAGCCTACTTTCGACGCAAGCTCTGTAACCGTAATTCGCGCATTCTTCTGCAGCTCACGAATGATGGAATGATCTATTCGATCCAGCTCGTTCATGTTGTTCTGTCCTGTACAAGCGTAAATCCGCGACTTTTGGGCAAGTCTCGAACAAGGGCACTATGCTGTAGGCTATAAATGCCATATGCCGCAAGGGTTTTGGGTAGTTTCAAACTGGTGTGCATGGTCGATTCGGCTGAAATTGTAATTCATGGCAGAGAATTAATACATTTATGAAGGTCAATATGGCCATATTGGCGGGTCTTTACGGCGCTTACAGTCAAACAGTCTATGCTGTTGTCGGTAGAATGCGGTAAAGACAAACAACTGAGAGGGTACAACTATGATATCGCAGCAATCATTGGCTCCCGAGCTAGCCAACTGCCGGCAGGCGGTTCGCGACTACTATCTCGAGGACGAGTACAAAGTCATCCACGAGATGATTGCTGACGCTCAGTTGTCTGAAGCCGATCGCAAAATGATTTCTGCCCGTGCGGCTGATTTGGTACGCAGTGTTCGTAAGAGCGCGAAATCCACCATCATGGAAAAGTTCCTTGCGGAATACGGCCTCACTACCAAAGAGGGTGTAGCCCTTATGTGTCTGGCAGAGGCGCTGTTACGGGTGCCGGACAACACAACCATTAATGCGCTTATTGAAGACAAGATTACCTCTGGCAACTGGGGCGCTCATGTAGGTAAAGCCACCTCGGCATTTATTAACTCCACTACTGTTGCGCTGTTGATGACCAGTAACCTGCTGAAGGATTCTGATCGACATACGGTGGGCGACACTCTGCGCAAGTTGGTCAAGCGGCTAGGTGAACCGGTTGTTCGGACGGTTGCCGGCCAGGCCATGAAGGAAATGGGGCGCCAGTTTGTGTTGGGTCGCGACATTGAAGAAGCTCAGAGCGAAGCGGAATCCTACATGGCGAAGGGGTACACCTACTCCTACGACATGCTTGGTGAGGCCGCGCGTACAGACGCCGATGCCCGTCGCTACTACGAATCATACTCACGAGCCATCGATAGCATTGCCAAAAACTGTAAAGGCGATGTGCGTAAAAACCCCGGTATCTCGGTCAAGCTTTCTGCGCTGCTGGCCCGTTACGAATATGGCCAAAAAGAGCGGGTAATGAATGAGCTGGTTCCCCGTGCCTTGGAGTTGGCCAAAAAGGCGGCCGCAGCCAACATGGGCTTTAATATTGATGCTGAGGAACAGGACAGGCTGGACCTTTCTCTGGATGTTATTGAAGCAATAATGTCTGATCCCACGCTGGCAAATTGGGAAGGCTTTGGTGTTGTGGTTCAAGCTTTTGCCAAACGAGCTGCCCACACGCTTGATTGGTTATATGCACTCTCTGAAAAACTTGATCGCCGCATCATGGTGCGTTTGGTGAAAGGCGCCTACTGGGATGCGGAAATCAAGCGTGCCCAGGTGATGGGCCTGACGGATTTCCCCGTGTTCACACGTAAAGCTTGCAGTGACGTTGCCTACATTGCCTGCGCCAAAAAACTGGTGGGAATGAGTGACCGCATTTATTCGCAGTTCGCTACCCATAACGCCCACTCTGTGTCGGCTGTTCGTGAGTTGGCCAGCTCGGCGGGTCTTAAGAACTATGAGTTCCAGCGCCTGCACGGCATGGGTGAATCTCTGCACAACCAGGTTCTCAGCGAAAGTGGCGTGCCCTGCAGAATCTATGCGCCGGTAGGCAAACACAGCGATCTGCTCGCTTATCTCGTGCGCCGGCTTCTTGAGAATGGCGCAAACAGCTCCTTTGTTAACCAGATTGTAGATACCAGCATTACCCCCGAAGAAATTGCGAGGGACCCGATTGATGTGGTCCAGAAGCTTGGGAAAAATCTGTCCAGCCAGGCAATTTTACGCCCAACGGAATTGTTCGGAGCCAAACGTCGCAACTCAAAAGGTTGGGATATAACCGACCCGGTGACCGTTGCCCGTATTAATGACGGTCGCGGAGCATTCCGCACCCATCTATGGGTGGGTGGCCCGCTGATTGCGGCTGACACTACTGGCACAGAGGTGCTGGAGGTCAAAAACCCGGCCAACCCGGAAGATCTGGTTGGGCACATTACCCATGCCAATGAGGCTGATGTTAACGCTGCCATTGCAGCGGCTGAGCAAGGCTTTACTGGTTGGTCGGCCACATCTGCGGAAGATCGCGCTGCGTGTGTGCGCAAAGTAGGTGACTTGCTGGAAGAAAACGCGCACGAACTGTTTGCGCTGACGACCCGGGAAGCCGGTAAATCATTGCTGGATGGTGTTGCTGAAATTCGCGAGGCAGTGGATTTTGCTCAGTTCTACGCTAACGAGGGACTTCGCAATAAAGATAATGGCGAAGCTCGTGGCATTATTTGCTGCATCTCGCCCTGGAACTTCCCTGTGGCCATCTTCGCAGGGCAGGTTCTTGCAAACCTGGCGGCAGGTAACGTAGTCGTTGCCAAACCAGCGGAGCAAACATCGCTGTTGGCGGTTCGTGTGGTTGAAATGATGTACGAAGCCGGCATTCCAAGAGATGCTATTCAGCTTCTTCCTGGCACGGGTGCTACCGTGGGTACGGCCCTCACGTCTGATTCCAGAGTTGCAGGCGTCTGCTTTACTGGTTCCACTGCAACCGCGCAGCGCATCAATAAAGTGATGACGGAAAACATGGCGCCGGACGCACCGCTGGTGGCGGAAACCGGAGGCCTTAACGCCATGATTGTGGATTCAACAGCGCTGCCGGAACAGGTGGTTCGTGATGTACTGGCATCGTCGTTCCAGAGTGCTGGCCAGCGCTGCTCCGCACTGCGCATGCTGTATGTGCAGAAGGACATAGCCGACAACCTGCTGGAGATGCTCTACGGCGCTATGGAAGAATTGGGTATAGGCGATCCCTGGGCGCTTTCTACCGATGTAGGGCCGGTTATTGATGAGGCTGCCCGCAAGAAAATTATAGATCACTGCGATAAATTTGAGCGCGAAGGCCGCATGCTGAAAAAACTTCCGGTGCCTGAAAAGGGCCTGTATGTTTCACCGGCTGTGCTCAGAGTCAGCGGAATCGAAGAGCTTGAAGAAGAAATCTTCGGTCCGATCCTGCACGTGGCTACATTTGAAGCCAAAGATATCGACAAGGTTGTCGATGCCATAAACGCCAAAGGCTATGGGCTGACATTTGGCATCCACAGCCGGGTTGATAACCGTGTTGATCAGGTTGTCGCGCGCATCAAGGTTGGCAATACCTACGTTAACCGTAACCAGATTGGCGCAATTGTTGGCTCCCAGCCATTTGGGGGCGAAGGTCTTTCCGGAACCGGCCCCAAAGCCGGCGGTCCACAGTACGTTCGACGCTTCCTGAAAGGTGCCAATGTTGAACGCCCGGCAGAGCCAGGTGCGAAAACCATTGATGGTAAGAAACTGGATGGTCTGGTCAGCAGTCTGGGCAAGCTTTCCGTTGCTGCTCCGAAAGCCAGAATTGAGGTCATGGAACCCATTTTCGGTAAGTTGCCAGAGCCTCTGGATGCCTACCCGGAAGAGTTGCCAGGGCCAACCGGGGAGCTTAACCGCCTTTCCAATCACGCCCGTGGAACCGTTCTGTGTTTGGGGCCAGACAAGGAAACGGCATTGGCACAAGCTGCCATGGCACTGTCACAGGGCAACAAGGTGGTGGTCATTGCCCCAGGTGTTGAAGATGTTGTGGCTCGTGCCACTCCGGCCGGGTTGCCGTTAGTGGGCGTTGACGGGCTTCTGGATCCGGAAGTGCTGGTAAACGCTGTTGGCTTTGAGGCGGTTGTGAGCTGTGCCAATCAGGCTCTGTTGCGCAAGTATCGCCAGGCTCTGGCCAAGCGCGATGGCGCATTGATCCCTCTGATCACCGAGCACACACTCGATCAGCGTTTTGTGATTGAGCGTCACCTTTGCGTGGATACAACCGCAGCCGGTGGCAACGCCAGCCTGATTGCGGCGTCTGAGTAAACTCAGGATGGGGCCGGAAGCTCTCAGGGAGGGGGCTTCCGGTGATCTGATCAATTACTGGCATAGCGCTCGCGTAATATGCCGACCCGCTCAACGTAAGCCTTGGTTTCAGCATAGGGAGGAACCCCTCCGTAACGGCTTACGGCACCTGGGCCGGCATTATATGCCGCAGTGGCTAACCTGGTATCACCCTTAAAGCGTTCCAGCATTTTTGCGAGGTAGGTAACACCACCGCGGATGTTATCTGCTGCCACCATGGCATTCTGCACGCCCACCTCCAGAGCTGTGCCTGGCATCAATTGCATAAGCCCTTGGGCACCCACGGGTGAGATTGCCTTTTCATTGAACGCAGACTCCGCATGAATCACCGCACGCACCAGTGCCGGGTCAACACCATATTCTTTAGCAGCTGTTTTGATTTCTGTTTCGTAGCGACCAGCGAACAGTGGGGTAGTGCGCCAGTTCACATGAGAATCCGGGTCGCAGGCGTAGCAGTGGAAGCTGATAACATCGAAATCTGCCACTGAAGGCCGGGTACTGGTGTAGGCAACGACGCCATTGTCGTCTGTGTAGCGGAATACAGTTTCGCTTTTGCTTGAAGCTCGCCCGGGGCTGTTACTTTTTACGTTGGTAAACTCAACTCTTCCATCCGGATGCACAATACGCTTGATGGAGTCTGCTGCAACGGGTGCAGAGAGCCAGATTAAAGCGATAAGTGCGGGTAGGATGCATTGTTTGGGACTTATCATCAGCTGCTCACGGAAAGCGTAATCAGTAATCTTACTGTTCGTTATATTAAATCAGGCAGATTAAAGATTATACGGCGCTACCGGGCAGAAATGATATTACGTCTTGTCGGTGAAATGTTACCGGAAGAGGTGGAAAGCCCGGGCGTGCTGCAGTTGCCCGGGCCGAAACTCTGATCAGATTCATCCGGAATGCTAGATCTTTGGTCCCCGCCCGCGAACAGCATTGGCAACAAGAGAGATCACCAGAAGTATGAGAAAGATAAAGAACAGAATTTTTGCAATACCTGCCGCTGTACCCGCGATACCCCCAAAACCAAGGACACCGGCAATAATGGCTATGATGAGACAGATTACAGCCCAATAAAGCATAATCATTCCTCTTTGTTTGGCTTCCACTTAAAAGTGACACAGGTTTGGGGGAGGCACAAATATCAAGCAGCGGCAGAATCCTTTCTGTGTGCTTTTTACCTATATTTTCCGGGTTCAAAGTTATGTTTTTATTGATTTAAACAGGGTTTGTTGCCGGCTCATTAAGCTTTTATAAGATAAGCTGGCCGTTGGGATATTGTTATGGTGGCGCTACTGCTATTCTTTATGAACCGGGTCCTGGAGTAATTTATGACTTTGAAACACAGTATCGGTGCTTTGCTTGTTACAGCTTCCTTTATGCTTGTGGGGCCTCTCCATGCTGAACCAGCAGATTCAACCGTTGATGAGCTCAAGCGAGAAACCCGGGAGCTTGGCGAAACGCTACAGAAATATGGTGCCGACCAGAAGGACCAAGCGGAAGACTCCATAAATCGAGCACTGACTGCGCTCGACGAACGAATTGCAGAACTGGAGGAAGAGCTTTCAGAAAACTGGGACGACATGAGCAGCGTCGCGCGCGACCGCTCACAGGAGAGTTTGGCCTCCTTGCGTGAGCAGCGTGAGCGGGTGCAAGCCTGGTATAACGAACTCAAAGCCAGTTCGGCATCGGCATGGGAGCGAGCTAAAAAAGGTTTCTCCGATGCCTATGATGCACTTTCCGAGCAGTGGAGTGAAACTGAGCGGGATTTGACCCTTGATCAGGAAAAACGTAATCAAAGCATCTGACCACTAAACCAGACAAGGAAATACCATGCCATTTTCTCCAGACACTATTGCCGAGCTAAATCTGTTGTCGCAGTTTGAATCCTCTTCAGGGCAGGCTGGAATCAAGGTTCACAAAAGCGGTGCCTCACCCGAGACCGTGCAGGCAGCGGAGCGTCTGTTTGCCAAAGGCCTGATAACGCGGGATGACGGAGGCTACCTCACTCCTATGGGTAGTGAGGCAGTCGAGCTGACACAGAAACTGCAGTCTATCCTCACGACATAACCGCCTCTGACTGATCCCTCAATGCCACCTGTAATGGTGGCATTGCTGGGTGCCTGTATCTGTTTTGTATACGAACCAGGCTCTAGACTGAACGTTGTTCCAGATACCTGACCCCGGCAGCTGTTTATGCGCTCTTTCTTTTATTCGTTTTTTGTACCTGCCCTGTTTGTTTGGCTGTGGAGCACGGGCTTTATCGGCGCAAAATACGGCCTGCCCTATGCCGAGCCGTTCACCCTCCTGCTTATCCGCATGCTTCTCACTCTGGGTTTGCTTATGGTGCTGGCAGGCCTCCTCAAAGCCCGCTGGCCGGGCTGGCGCTCGGCTGGGCACCTTGCTGTTACAGGTCTGCTGGTCCACGGCTGCTATCTTGGCGGTGTGTACTATGCCATTCAGGATGGTATGCCCTCCGGAGTAGTGTCGCTGGTGGTGGGTTTGCAGCCGCTGGTTACCGCGGGTGTCGCGGTTCTTGTATTGAAAGAAGCCATTTCATGGCGGCAGTGGCTGGGTTTGGGGCTTGGCTTGGTGGGTGTCACTCTGGTTTTGCTGGAAAAGTTTGGCGGAGCAGGCAACCCGGGAGCAGCATTTCCATTGTGGACACTGATATGGGCACTGCTGGCGTTGGCCGGAATTTCACTGGGTACGGTGTATCAGAAACGCCACGGTACTGGTGCAGACTTGGTGACTGGCACCATCATTCAATACGGCGCCGCAGCCTTGTTTTTTGCCGCTGGCGCGCTGCTTCTGGAAACCCGTGAAGTAGTCTGGTCGTTGCAACTCCAACTTTCTATGGCCTGGCTGGTTTTGGGGGTTTCTATTGGCGCGATTCTGCTTTTGATGTGGTTGATTCGCCAGGGTGCTGCTTCCCAGGTGGCAAGCCTGTTCTATCTCGTGCCCCCGGTAACCGCTCTGGAAGCCTTTTGGCTGTTTGATGAGCGCCTGGGCGTATTGGCCATTACCGGAGGAATCATTTCCATTACGGGCGTTGCTCTGGTGGTTTCGCAGAAACGCCCCGGTTAAGGGGCGCTCTGACGGGGCCTAGGTGCACCGGTTATGCCGTTTGTCCGCTTATAACGCGGAGTACCTGAATTATCTCGCTTTTATTCAGGTATTTGGGCACGGCGTAGGTTCCGTGAGCTTCTTTCATGGCAGCTTGCGCCATGACGTTAAAGTGCTTCTCATCAATACCCTTCACCTCACGGGCTATGGGCAAGGTTGCAAGTAGCGTATTAACACGCTGGATCAACTTGTCGGTTGCCAGTGAATCTTCCTCTGCATCTGTGGCAAGGCCACACAGTCTGGCCAATTTTGCCATCCGAGATTTTGCGCTGTGCCTGTTTACCTCAAGAATGTGCGGTAGAACAATGGCGTTGGCCCGGCCGTGAGGAACGCCATATTGGGTACCAAGCTGGTGAGCAATGGCGTGCACGTAGCCCAGACCCGTTTTGTTCAGTGCCATGCCACCGTAGTTTGCAGCCAGAGCCATGGCGTCACGGGCTTCGTAGTCTTGTCCGTTTTCGCAGGCCTTTTCCAGGTATTTGAATACGAGTTTCACGCCGGCACCGGAGTACAGCTCGGTTTCAGGTGATGAGAAATCACTGATCCAGGATTCCAGGCAGTGGGTTAGCGCATCAATGCCCGTGTCTGCGGTTACCGACTTGGGCATGCCGGCCATGATTTCGGGATCCAGCGCGGCCGCCAAAGGGACCACCTTTGGCTCGATCACGAGATGTTTTACGTGAGTGGTTTCATCCGATATAACCGCCCCTATAGTGACTTCTGAGCCGGTACCTGCGGTAGTGGGAATAACAAACAGTGGCAGAGATGACTTTCGAGCTTTGAGAATGCCAACCAGCTCTCTGGGTGTTTTGTTGTTCGTGGCTGCCAGTGCCATCACTTTTGCAGCGTCAATAGAAGAACCTCCCCCAATAGCCAATACAGCGTCACAGCCATTTTGCTGAAGTACTTCCAGACCCTGTTCTACAACCAGAAATCCCGGGTCTGGCGTTACACCGCTGAACACAATCGTTTTAATCCCCAGCTTGTTCAGGTGCTCCTCAATTGGACTGATAACGCCAAGCTGAAAGAGCACGTCATCTGTCACAAGCAGAACCCGCTTGAAGTCGAAGTGCGCCATGTGATCAGCCAGCCTTAGCCGGGATTGCGCCCCCAGAAACATGTTGGGAGTCTGGCTTGGAATGAGTTTTGTTATTAGCTTCAGGGCTGCAAGTTGCGCTTTGGAGCGCACTGGCGTGATCAGGTCTGTAATCATTGCAGGTTTCCGGATAGTGATGTTTAGTTCAGTGGTTAACTATAGTCGGACAATATAGCAGTTGGAAGAAGTTCCTGTGTCCGTATGGTAACGACCACAATGGCATGTATGAGGTATCTTTGGTGGTTTAAGGTTTCAGGAGCTTTTTGATGTTGTTAAAGCGAGTGTGATGCTATGACTCATTGGCTGGTAGCAAATCCTGGCGCAGGCAATGGCCAGAAAGGGCGGGAGTTCTGGCGTGAAAGGCTTGCGAGCGCAGGTATTACAGGCCCGGAGTGTTGTGATCTTCAGGATAAGAGTTGGACTGCGCAGGTACAACCTGGCGACATAGTGATGGTGGCCGGAGGTGATGGATCAGTTAATGCCGTTGCCCAGATATGCCTGGAACACAAAGCAGTGCTTGCGGTGTTGCCGTCTGGTACAGCCAATGATTTCGCCCGAAACCTGGCCCTGCCGGAAGACCCTGCCGCTGTGTGTGAGCTTGTTCAGCGAGGGGTCACGCAAAAAGTGGATGTGGCAGAATTTGGAGATGGGATTTTTCTCAATGTCGCGCACATTGGCCTCGGAACGGTAGCAGCCCGGGAAGCGGAAGGTGCAGCCAAAAAATTCTTTGGTCGTTTCAGCTATGGCGTGGCTTTGTTGAAGCAGGTGAGTGCCAAGCGCGGTTTTCATGCGGAAATATCATGCGACAAGGCGTTTGTGCGGGGTCGCTGGTTATCGATTGCTGTGTCCAGCGGCGCATTTTTTGGGGGTGGGAATGAGATTCCGCAAGCAACAGCGGATGACGGGCTACTTGATATTATTGCGGTGAAGCCACGCCCTTTGCTGCAGTTGCTGCTTACCTTCCTGCTGGTGCGACTGAGTGGAAAGTCTCCTGATCGCACCAGCACGGTGGTGCACCTGAAGGGCAAGCGCTGCGATATTTATACGCCAAAACCGAAAATCGTTACGGTGGACGGAGATGAAGCGGGAAAAACACCGCTTCACGTTGTGTGTCGTAAACACTGTCTCCGGGTGATCGGCGCATCCGTAGTGCGTACAGGTGAGGCTGGAAAAGTTGCGAGCGGGGGTGTAAATGGCTCGTAAATCACTCTCGAAGCGACTGTTTCGTAGCGTTGCATGGGTATTGGTTACGCTGGTACTGCTGTTTCTGTCGGTGCTGCTCTTGTTCCGGTATGTAAATCCACCCACCTCGGCGTTCATGCTTGGTTACAGCTTTACTCATCCGCACAAAGAAGTGCAGCAGCAATGGGTTAGTTTTTCGGACATCTCGCCCTGGATGCCACTTGCGGTGGTGGCCAGCGAGGATCAGCGGTTTCCCGATCATTGGGGTGTTGATTTTGTCGCGATTCGCAAAGCCTTGGCTGAGTATCATGCAGGTGACGGGCTCAGGGGCGCCAGTACCATCACACAGCAAACCGCAAAAAACCTGTTTCTATGGAATGGCCGAAGTTTTGTCCGTAAAACTCTGGAGGCCGGGCTTGCGCTCGCGGTTGACGGGCTTTGGCCAAAACGCCGAATTCTTGAGGTGTATTTGAATATAGCCGAGTTTGGTCCCGGAATTTACGGTGTTGAGGCTGCGAGCAAGGCGTATTTCGGTATATCTGCCCGGCAGTTATCGGCCAGCCAGTCTGCACGGCTGGCTGCCGTTTTGCCTAATCCGAAAGTGTTGAGTGTGACCTCGCCGTCGCCCTATGTGCGGGATCGTATTTTCTGGATTAGGGGGCAAATGGATCAGCTATCCGGGCTACACTACCTGAAGGATTTGTAGAGCATTCGCAAAATAAAGAGAACTTTATGAAAGTGTTATTGCTGGGTGCCACCGGATTGACCGGTGGATTGGTTCTCACTGGCCTTTTGGCCCGTGACGAGGTTGAACTGGTGGTAGTGCCTGTTCGGAAAGCGCTGGAATCTGTTCACGGCAAGCTGCAGCAGCAGGAAATGGATTTTGACCGCATGGCAGACCATGCTGAGCTTTTTAAGGTGGATGTCATTATCTGTTGCCTGGGCACGACCATTAAAAAGGCAGGCTCTCAGGAACAATTCAGAAAGGTAGATTACGATTACTGCCTGGAAGCAGCTGAACTTGGGCGTGCAGGTGGTGCTGGTGCGTTCATCTTGATGTCTGCTATTGGATCGTCATCTTCTTCAACAATTTTCTACAACCGGGTTAAAGGCGAACTGGAAGATGCAGTGAAAGGCCTTGGTTACCCTTATTTGTCGATATATCACCCTAGCCTGCTGCTGGGCGACAGGCCGGATCACCGTTTGGGAGAAGCCATAGGTGCCAAGGCTATGCCGCTGATTAACCGCATGTTGTTGGGGCCGTTGGAAAAGTACCGGGCAATCGAGGCACAAACCGTTGCATCTGCCATGGTTAACGAGGCCTGCAGCCTGGCTGCCAAACCGGTTGCCGAGCAGGTTGTTCAGGTTCGCCAGTATGAGGATATTGTTGCGCTGGCAGGCGCCTCAGCCCAGGGTGACATCCAGGAACATCATCACCACAAAACCGATTAGCAGTGCGAAGGTGGTCTGGGCCTTGTAGCGGCTTCGATGGGTTTCGGGAATGATTTCGTTGCTGATAATGAACAGCATGGCACCGGCGGCGAAACCCAGAGTCCAGGGCATTATCGGTTCTGCCAGCGACACCAGTGCAGCACCGAACAGACCACCGATAGGTTCGGCCAATCCTGTTAAAAGAGCGATAGTAAAGGCGCGAACTCGCGAGTATTGGATGGCAATCAGCGAAAATGCAACGGCAAGGCCTTCCGGAATATTCTGAATGCCAATGCCCAGTGCCAGGACATAACCGTTGCGCACATCGCCCCCTGCAAAACCAACACCTACCGCCATGCCTTCGGGAAAGTTGTGCAACGTAATAGCGATAATGAACAACCATATTCGGCGAATATGGGCTGCATCAGGCCCCTCTGGCCCGAGATTAAAATGCTCATGGGGCAAGTTCTGGTGGAGGTAGTACAGAGCTCCAGCACCCGAAAGAACGCCGAATATTACAAGCAGTGCAGCCGCCCATGTTGAGCCCAGCAGCACTTCTCCGTATTCCAGCCCGGGGATCAACAATGAAAAAACGGAGGCCGCGAGCATTACGCCTGCAGCACCCGCCAGCATGCAGTCCTGCAGGCGGGTAGAGAGATCTTTAACGAAGAATACAGCCAGGGCTCCGATGCCGGTTGCCAGCCCCGCTAATAAGCTGGCCAGTGCACCAAGCCAAACGATGTTGATATCGGCAGTCATGAAAACCGGATGCTCCGGGCCAGTGCTATGCCTTGTGAACCTCGTTTGAAATTAGTCAAATCATCAGTCCGTTTCGTAGTTGGGGTTTTTCGACCGCGACAGTGTGGGTTCACAGCCAACAATTTGCCTCGCCTGCCTGTGTGCATGGAGATACCAGCGTTGCCCGGGTTTGGTAAAGGTATTCCGGGTTATCTGAAAATCGGTTGTTTCCATGGTGGCGGGTATTGGCGAGCCATCGGCGTGACGATATACACAGCTCACGCTGAGGGTGGCGGGTTCAGCCGTTGGTAATTCTATGAAGCCGTCATCCCGAATCTTTGGCGTATTGCCGTCCACGCTGATGATTTTAAGGCAAGGGCCGTAGTGAACCCTGCCGTGCTCCTTCAGGTATTCGCTCAGGCAGTGCTGGGCACTCAGTAAAACCCTACTATGGCTTACTGCTCCCGTGCTTTCGGGCATGCTCTTACTTTTTTGACCGGCAGCCGGGCTTGCATCTGGCAATGACTGGCATCCAGCCAACACAAGAAAACAGGCCAGCAAAAGCGTGACGACAGGCTTCATTGATACTCCTTGTTGCATTGAACAAATGGAATTGTTCGGGAACAAGGGCTTAGTTTAGCTTAGCTATCCCGCTGGTACACGGGTGTATATTTCAGCTTTTAAATCCCGGCATTGGTGCTTTCGAAGATCTTGTCGGCAGATGCCGCAACAAATCCGCTGTAAAGGGTGCCGTTGGGCTTCTTGTAACGAAGTGCGAACTCATAGAAGCAGCTGGGAATCGTCATTTCACGGTCGCTGAACTGAACAGGAACCCGGTCGGCCATTGTGGATGACTGTTCAAGCAACTCTTCAGGAGAACCCTTCACTTCACCACCGGCCGCATTCACTGCAAAACCCTTGTCCTTCAGGAGCTGGTTAATATCAGTAACTGTTTCAAAGTTAGTCAGGTGGTTAACACTTACCGTGAAGTGATTTGCCCGGTAACCCCAGGCCCCGAGCCAGGCTGCATATTCGCTCTCTTCGAGCAGTTGGCGGTAAGTGCTGGAATCCAGATCCCAATGCCGCCCTGAGTACAGAAAGTTGTCTGCCGTAACCTTATCGTCTGTTATCCCGTCCACCAGCTGTGAGGCAATAGCCTGAAGTTCTGGTGAGCACTGCTCTGTCAGCAACTCTGAAATAAACACCTTCGGAGCTTCAGGGTCTGCGTGCTCGTAATGCCGGGCATAAAGCTTCTTGCCTTCGAAGTGGTATTCGCCGCCTTCCCGGTACCCTAAGGCCAGGAAATGCGCTGCGAGAGTATCCAGACCAACTGGCTTCAGGTTGAAGGTTCTCAGGGCGATATGATCATTGATGATTGCTTGGCCTTCTTCGGCACCCAGAATGCGGTGGATCTTCGCGGCCGATGGTGTGACAGCTCTATAGTCCTGCCAGAGATTTTCGAACAAGGCGTTGCGATCAGTATGCATAGCTTAACTCCGTAGCCGTAATTCTGTTTCGTGCCGTCGACGTCGCATGGTTTAAAGGCAAAATGCGCGAGAGGTCGCCGTTCTCAAGGCAAAGTTTGGTCGCCAGAGAGCGGGAAATAATCAGTGTATCTGAATACTCGGACACCTCGGATGTGACGGTTGCCCGAAAATTTGCTGTTTCTGTATTTGCAATCAGCGTTGGTTCGTTGTGGCGGTGGTTGGTGCGGCCAAATGGCGTATTTGTCCCTGCCAGATAATCATCCACCCTGACGCTGTGCGCAGAGGAAGACCTGACGCTTCGTATCTCTGCCAGGGCACATTCCACGGTTGGACCCGCATCAAACAGGTCTATCAACCCTTTGTGCTTGAAACCCTCTGCCTCCAGTATCTGTAAGGCTGGCCGGGTGTTGTTGTGTACCTGGCTAAGTACAGCTCGGGCCTCCGGGCTCATAAGGCAGGTATAGAGAGGGTGAGAGGGCATCAGTTCATCAATAAAATCTGTGTAGCCCGCACCAATAAGCTGGGTTGCCTGGCTAAACTCCATGTCCACAAAGTGCGCTTTTAGCCAGTCCCAGAAGGGGGAGCGACCGGCAGCATCAGAAACCCCGCGCATTTCGGCAATGACCTTGTGCGAGAAGCGCTCCGGGTGAAGAGCCATAAACAGAAAGCGCACCCGGGAGAGCAGTTTGCCCGCATTGGCCCGGCGAAACTCAGGGCGCAAATAAAGAGAGCAAATCTCGGAATAGCCTGTGTAGTGGTTGCAGCGGGTGAGGGTTTCCACACTCTTGCGAACATCAAGGTCCCGTGAGTGATGGGTTACTGTGTTGCGCCGGAAGTGGTAAAGCGGCTGGGTATGCCCGGTGTTTGCCTCAATACCACTGGTGCCGAGGATGTCGCCAGTGGCCTCATCTTCCAGTACAAACAGGTAGTGCTCATCACCAGGGTTATGCACGTCACGCTCGAAGCTTGCTATGGAGTGGGCAATTTTTTGTGACAAAGCGTCCATGTTTGGCATTAGGGATGTAAACCCCGGGCCAGACTCTTCGGCTATCTGGTAGAGCGTATCCAGATCTTTGTCTGCAATTGGGCGAATAATCATGGGCTGAAACCTGGCGTTGTTTCGAAACAGTATGCATTTGGACTTTGCCGGTTTGTAGGTGCATTTTGTCCGGAATGAGCTATGCTCTTGTCAAAATAACGCGATCGGTTATCAAAATGATCAATAGCAAAGACCAAAAACTGCTTATGCTGCTTCGCCAGAATGCCCGAGTCAGCATTACAGACCTGGCGAAGGCTTTACAGTTGTCCCGCTCAACGGTGCAAAGCCGGATCTCCCGGTTAGAAGCTAGTGGCGTGATAGCTGGGTATGCGGTGCAACTGGGGGGCGCGTTTTCTTCCAGCCAAGTGGAAGCCCATGTGTCTATCAAGGTGGCTCAAAAATTAACGGCGCGAACGAACAAGGCTCTTGAGGGCATTAGCCAGGTGTCGCAGTTGTTTTCGGTTAGCGGAGAATACGATCTCATAGCAATCGTTCAGGCTCAGTCTCTTGAGGAGCTGAGCGCAGTGTTGGACGAGATTGGCAATCTCGATGGGGTTGAGCGCACTAACTCAGCCGTGGTGCTGGAAACCCGCTTCCGGCGTTAGGCGCATTTCACAACCTTTGGGATAGTGGGTTTTCAGGCGCCCAGCATCCCTGCGAAAGCACTGTAGAGGAAAGCGGCTGAGCCAAGAAGGATAAGTCCCCAAGCAGGAAAGATCAGGATAGAGCGATTCGTTGACTGCCTCATGGCGGTCTCCTCTGAGGGGTAGAGTTCGATAAGCTTCGATTTTCACTTTAGACCAATCTTGACGAATGTCACACAAAAAATAACCAGCTTCGTTGGCGCGAAACAGAGTATGGGGTGGATTTAGTCAATAAGGCGGGTATTTAATGCCATTGAGCTCTCGCCAAATACCGCTAATATTTGTGAATTCCAGTGGAAGTGCATTAGAGTGAATCCTAATTCACATGTTGGGCGGAATTCGTCACCGATAACAATAATCAGGAGTTTTTCATGGCAGTGGATCCCCGCAAGCTGACTTCTTTGCACTGTTTGTACTATTGGGCCGAGAAAAGCCCGGAACGGACATACCTCACTCAGCCCTATCCCGATGGGACTGTTGAGGATATTAACTGGAAACAGGCTGCGGACCAGGTTTCACGCATGGCCGCCCATCTCAACAGCCTTGAACTCCCTGAGCGCAGTAATATTGCCGTCCTCGGCAAAAACAGTGCGCACTGGATATTGTCGGATCTCGCTATTTGGGCCGCCGGGCATGTTTCAGTGCCGTTGTATCCCACGCTTAATGGGGACGCTGCTGCCTATGTTCTTGAACACTCAAAGGCAAAATTGCTGTTCCTGGGGAAGCTGGATGGCACCGCAGATGGCTGGAACGATATAAAAGGGCACATTCCTTCTGATCTCCCAATCATCTCCCTGCCTATGTCGCCGCGAGATGATACGCCCAAGTGGATTGACGTCATTGCCAGGCACGAGCCAGCGGCACCAAAGTTACCGAGCCAGGATGCACTTGCTACGATTGTTTACACCTCGGGCAGTACTGGCCGCCCTAAAGGAGTAATGCATAATTTTGGATCCATGATGTCTGTGGCCGACGGTTTGCAGCAGATGTTCACGGTGACCTCTGAGGATCGAATGCTGTCATACCTTCCGTTGGCTCACGTGGCGGAGCGAGCGGCGGTTGAAACGCAATCCCTGTATTTTGGCTTTCATACCTATTTCGCCGATAACCTGGACACCTTTCAGCAGGATCTTCAGCGTGCCCGGCCAACACTGTTCTTCTCTGTGCCGCGGCTGTGGATGAAGTTTTATCTTGGGGTGAATGCCAAACTGCCTCCCAAAAAGCAAAAGCTGTTATTCAGCATCCCGTTTGTGCGTTCCGTTGTGAAAAAGAAGGTGCTTAAACAGTTGGGGCTGGATCATTGCCGGGCTGCACTGACGGGGGCAGCACCTTTGTCGGAAGAGATTATTTTGTGGTATCGCAACCTTGGTCTGGAGTTGCTTGAAGTTTATGGTATGACAGAAAATTTCGGATACTCCCATGCCAGTCGGCCCGGACGAGCCCGGATAGGTTGGGTAGGCGAGGCCAATCCGGGTGTTGAGCACCGCATTGGCGAAGGGGGTGAACTGGAGGTGAAAAGCCCGGGAATGATGATGGGCTACTACCAAAACGAAGAGAAAACCCGCGAGGATGTTACCGCTGATGGTTTTCTCAAAACCGGTGATATGGGTGAGATTGATGCAAGCGGCTATCTGAAAATTACCGGCCGGGTAAAAGACCTGTTCAAAACCTCAAAAGGTAAATACGTTGTGCCGGTTCCTATCGAGAACCGGTTTAACCATCCTTCGGTGGAAGTAGTCTGTGTAGCCGGTGCCAACCAGCCTCAACCTTGCCTGATGATACTTCTGTCAGAGGACGTTCGGGAGGCGCTTTCAAATGGAATGGACCGGGCAGAGCTTGAGCAGGAGTTGCTGAAAGAACTGGGCGCAGTAAACGAAGAATGCGAAGCCCACGAAAAAATATCCTTCGTTGTGGTTGTGAAGGAGCCTTGGACCATGGAGAACGGAATGCTCACGCCAACCATGAAGATCAAGCGGAACGTAATCGAGGACACTTACAACCGCAAAATGGACAGTTGGTTTGAGCAGAAAAGGAAAGTGGTTTGGGAATTATGATCGGGTAATGCAAAACGCCGGTGGCTCTGGAATCAGCACCACCGGCGTTTTCAGTTTGGCTACTTGCTTCAGAGCTGCGCTATATGGTGCAGCTCTTTACGTTGGCCTGACTGGAATTAGTGACCGCCTTGCATCTGAACGATATCGGGCGTTGCTTCTGCAGCCTTACGGTTGAATGACCGCAGCTTGCGGCTCATGAACCGGACCGCCATCTTTGCTGCCGCACGTGTGTGCTGACTTCTAACCTCAGCACCATTGTGGAGGATGCTGGATGGTAGCGGTTTAACGGTTGCCATATGTCTTTGTGCCATAGCGACTTCCTCCTTTCTGGTGAGTTGCTATTTGTGATTGGTTAAAATCTATTTACCTGAATTTACATTGAATTATAAGGGTATTTTTTTGCAGCGTAAATACGTTAAAATCCGTACTCATGTTGCAAATATGCAGTAGCTATGGACTGGGATTATCTTCGATATATACATGCTCTGGCAATAGGTGGAACCCTGGCGAAAGCTGGAGAATTGCTGGGCGTGCATCAAACCACTGTTTTGCGCCGGCTCGACCAGATGGAAGAGACCTTGGGCGTGCAGTTTTTTGAACGCAACCGGGATGGACTTCAACTGACACCAGTGGGAGAAACCGCTTTCCGTAATGCCGAAAAATTGTCAGTAGAAATGGAAAACCTTGAGCGCAAGCTGGTTGGGCAGGATGCAGCGCCCGTAGGCAAGGTACGCCTGGCGGCGGAAGATACGATGATGAGCGAGTTGCTCGGGTCGGTTCTTGCTGAACTGGTGCGGGAATTTCCTGATATTGAGCTGGAAGTGCTCACCGATAATGATGTTACCAATCTTACCCACAGGGAAGCCGACCTCACTTTGCGCCCCGAGAACAAGCCTCAGGCAACGCTGGAGGGTGAGCGCATAGCGGCCATCGAATCGGCGGTATACGGCTCTGCCAGTTATTGCCGGCGTCATCGCAATATGGATATTGAAAATCAGCCAGAAGATTGCCTCTGGATTATTCCGGATGACACCTTCAGCCACCTGGCAACGGGTCGGTGGTACCGCAAACATCTTAAACATGCCACGTCGGTCATCCGCTGCAACAGCTTGCACGCCATGCATGCGCTGGCGCGGTCAGGCGCTGGTCTTGCAGTTTTGCCCTGTTATTTGGGGGAAAGCACCAAAGAGCTTCGCCGTTTGTCAGATCCGCTGGAAGGCGAAAGTGTCGACCTGTGGGTGCACGTAAGCCAGGACACTCAGCAAATGGCGAGAATTCGAATTGTGAAAGAGTTTCTGGTGGACAGGCTTCGAGCTCAGGCCTCAGCAATCGAGTTCAACCCGACACCCTGAGCATACAGGGTGCAGGCGCTCAGCCACAGAATGGCCAGAACTGGTACCAGCGCCAGCACTGGAACTCCTTTTCGCAGGATTTGAGTTGGTTGTCGTACCGGAAAGCCCTTGACTGCACCCGAGATGCCAAGGCTGTAATAGACGGCTTGCGGGCAAACGTTTTGCGGGCGTAGCCGCCGCGGCCTTCGTGGTATGCCAGGTAGAGCAGGCGTGGACTATGGAAGGGGATGCCGAGCTGCCGATGGGAGAGGTGGTTGTACCATCCCACAAAATCCAGCGCGTACTCCATATCAGTCCGTACGGTAAACAAACCATCGCCATTGGCGGCAAGGTATTCACCCCAAGCCGGGTCCAGGGCCTGCGCGTAACCATAGGCGGTGGTTGGCCGGGTCCAGGGAATGAAGCCCCATAAGCGGGTTCTGGGTGGCCGGGCGTGGCTGCGGAACGATGACTCGTAGTACACGAAAGCCATCTGGGTGGCGATGGGTGTTCCCCAGCGTTCCTGGGAGTCCTTTGCGTAGTCGTACCAAACCGTATGTTCACGAAAGATCTCGCACAGATCGTTCGGGTTCACGGGAGGTTCCGGGGCGAGCAAGCTGAAACGCAGTGTTGCCCAGGTGCCGATGATCAAGCCCAGAACCGGAAGCCCGTACCATTTCACGCGAGATCGCCACCGATCACGACGTGTCTGGCGCTTTCTTTTGCGTGTGCGTGACCGCGTCCAGAGCTTTCCTACCAAACTGTCATCTCCGGAACCCATGGATTGCTTGCTCAGGGGAGGGTGTGCGTGTCATAAACGCAGCATCCACCAAACAGGATGATAGTTAAATGAAGCTTGGTACCCTAGTTAAACCTCTTTTAATCACCGGCCTGATTATCGCTGGCCCTGCCATGGCCGCGCCCAGTGCGCAGCAGGTGCTGGCAGCATCGCCTGTCGATGACATTGTTGAACGCTACCCGGCCATGATGAGCGAAGGCATTCGCGAAGGCTTGAAGCGCAGCCCGCAGCTGCCTCCCATGGTTGCTGACACCATTGGATACGTTGTCAGCAACAGCTTTCGTGCGGCGGATATAGAGCAGCAAATAGTGAAAAACCTGGAGCGCGACCTCTCCGGGAAGCAGCTTGAAGCAGTGGAAGGCTGGTACAAGACACCGGTGGCCCGGAAAATCTCGGCTGTGGAAATTGCAGCTTCAGACCCGGCTGCCTGGCAACAGATGCAGGCCAAGGCTGCGGAGCTTGGTAAAAAGTACAAAGGCACGGATCGTGCCCGGATGTTCGAGCGCTTTGATCGGGCAGCCCGCGCAACGGAAAGTGCTGTAGACACCACCATTGCCGTGCAGCTTGGATTGGCAACGGCCATGGCTGCGTTCAGCCCTGACTCAGCAAACTACGATGAGCTTAAACGGAAGATAGAGAACCAGCGCAATGCTATAAGGGGTGTGGTTGAACAGCAGGTATACGACAGCTATTTGCACACTTATGAAAAAATAAGCATGCAGGAGATGGGGCTGTATATCGACTTTCTGGAAAGCGGGCCGGGTTCTGCATTTTCAAAAACCGTCACCCAGAGTATCCAGCAGGCTATTACCGATCCGATTGAGTCTATCGGCAACCAGATGGCGAGATTTCTCGCTCCGCAAAAGTAAAGACCGCATGGGAGAGGCTGGCTCCGAAAGTATTCAGGAGCCAGCTTGCAGGCATTCCGGGTTGCTTAGCTGCGGCTGGTTACTTCCAGCAGGTGGTAGCCAAACTGGGTCTTGACCGGCCCAAGAACCTTGTTGATTTCACCGCTGAACACAACCTTGTCGAACTCCGGAACCATCTGGCCTGGGCCAAATGAACCCAAGTCGCCGCCGTTACGGCCAGACGGGCAAGAAGAGTGCTGTTTCGCTACTTCCGCGAAATCCTTGCCACCTTCAATTTCTTTCTTCAGCTCTTCGCATTTCGCTTCGCTGTCTACCAGAATGTGGCGTGCAGTTGCCTGTGTCATGAAAACGTTCCTTAAATAAAATGAATGGGTAACTCTGAAAAGGAATGCTGCCTTTCCCCCGCGCTCTAGGCAAGCCCTTTTTATGCGTGTTTCTGCGGCCTCACGGTTACCATCGCAAACCTGTACAATGCCGGCTTTATTTAGCCGGTGCTGCGCTGGCCCTTACTTCTATAGGTTTGTTTCTTGATCTCTACTGCCAATATCACCATGCAATTCGGGGCTAAGCCCCTATTTGAAAATGTTTCCGCAAAGTTCGGTAACGGCAACCGCTATGGCTTGATCGGGGCCAACGGCTGCGGTAAATCCACCCTGATGAAGATTCTCGGTGGTGACCTGGAACCGTCTGCCGGCCAGGTTATGCTGGAGCCGAATGTTCGTCTGGGTAAGCTGAGGCAGGATCAGTTTGCCTACGAGACCTGCTCCGTCATGGACACAGTCATCATGGGCCATGAAGAACTGTGGAACGTCAAAAAAGAGCGTGACCGCATCTATTCGCTGGCCGAGATGAGCGAAGAAGACGGTATGGCGGTGGCGGATCTGGAAGTTCAGTTCGCGGAAATGGACGGCTACACCGCCGAATCCCGCGCCGGTGAACTACTTTTGGGACTGGATATTCCACTGGAACAGCACGAAGGGCCGATGAGCAGCCTGGCCCCTGGCTGGAAGCTACGAGTATTGCTGGCCCAGGCTCTGTTTTCTGACCCAGACGTGCTGTTGCTGGACGAGCCCACCAACCACCTGGACATTAACACCATCCGCTGGCTGGAAAACATTCTGGTGGCTCGCAGCAGCACCATGATCATCATTTCTCACGACCGTCACTTCCTGAACAGCGTGTGCACCCACATGGCTGACCTGGACTATGGCGAGTTGAGGCTGTTCCCGGGCAATTACGATGAATACATGACCGCGGCCACTCAGGCTCGCGAGCGCATGCTATCGGATAACGCGAAGAAGAAAGCACAGATTGCGGAACTGCAGCAGTTCGTTAGCCGCTTCTCTGCCAACGCATCCAAAGCAAAGCAGGCCACTTCCCGCGCCCGTCAGATCGACAAGATCCAGTTGGATGAAGTAAAGCCTTCAAGCCGCGTTAGTCCGTTTATCCGTTTTGAACAGGGCAAAAAGCTGCATCGCCAGGCAGTCACCATCCGGGATCTGACCAAAGGTTTTGATGGCAATACGCTATTCAACAAGCTGAACCTGCAAGTAGAAGCCGGCGAGCGCGTGGCCATCATTGGCCCTAATGGTATTGGTAAAACCACTTTGTTGCAGTGCCTTGCAGGTGCTTACGAGCCGGACAGCGGCGAAGTGAAATGGACGGACAGCGCCGAAGTGGGTTATTACGCCCAAGACCATACGGATGATTTTGCTGACGACGACACCCTGTCGGAATGGATGGCGCAGTGGACTACCGGTGGCGAGCAGCTGGTTCGTGGCACTCTCGGGCGCATGCTGTTCTCTGGAGACGACATTGGTAAGTCGGTACGGGTGATTTCCGGTGGTGAGCAGGGGCGCATGCTGTTCGGCAAGCTGATTCTGCAAAAGCCGAACGTAATGCTGCTGGATGAGCCTACTAACCACTTGGATATGGAGTCTATCGAGGCGCTAAACCTCGCGCTGGAGAACTATCCCGGTACACTGATTTTCGTGAGCCACGACCGTGAATTTGTGTCTTCCTTGGCCACTCGGATTATTGAGTTGACGCCTGAGGGGATTACGGACTTTAGTGGGACTTATGATGATTATCTTCGTAGCCAAGGTCATCTTTAAAAACTACTGATACTGCGGGGGCTGGGCAGACGGGCAGGGCGGGCCAAAAAACGCTGTGGATACGTCCGTGTACGCTTGGCTCCGCCCTTTAGCGCTTATTGCTCCTGCGTCGCGCTAAAGGTCCTGGGCAAGCCGTCCATGGCTTGCCCGTGAAGTGCTTCGCACTCCACCCATGGCTCCGCACATTTTTGGCCCGCCCTGCCCGTCTACCCGATCTGAACTTTACAGGTTGGATCAACAACAAGAGGAATTTTGTGTGAGCGAAGGAACCGTAGTTCAGGCGACCCGGAAATGGGTCGAAGATGTTGTTGTTGGTTACAACCTATGCCCGTTTGCCAAGCGCGAGCTGGTCAGGGATCGGGTTCGGTTTGTGGTATCCGAGGCTGATAACGAGGACTCACTCCTCCAGGCCCTGCAAACAGAACTCCTGCGTTTGGACGATGAGCCGGAAATTGAAACCACTCTTCTTATTCATCCTCACGTACTGCAGGACTTTGCAGACTACAACGAATTTTTGGGTGCTGCAGACGGGTTACTGACCTATCTGGATATGGAAGGCATCTACCAGATCGCCAGCTTCCACCCGGAATATCAGTTTGCAGGCACTGAATCGAATGATGCGGAGAACTACACCAACAGATCTCCGTACCCCATGCTTCACCTGTTGCGCGAAGCTAGCCTGGAATCTGCGATTGATAACCATCCGGATGTGGATGGCATACCGCCGCGAAATATCGAACTGATGACCCAACTCGGCGCACAAAAAATGCGGGATATCCTTGCAGGCTGTTTGAAAGCGCAAGAGAAAACTGTGGACTAGAGAGTGAGCTGACGGTGGCTCCCTTAAAAGATGCACTGCAAGGAATACAGGGGAGTAGAACGAAGAGCCGGTGTGTAATCCCCCCAGAAAATAATCGAGGTTTTGAGTAGAGGCTTTTACAATGATCGCAGAAGGAGCGAAAAATGAAAAAGTCTCGATTTACCGACAGCCAGATTATGGCGATTTTGAAGCAGCATGAGGCCGGAGTCCCGGTAGCTGAACTGGCCCGGGAGCACAACGTCAGCACCGCACTGATTTATCAGTGGCGTTCGAAGTTTGGCGGCATGGATGCTTCGATGATGAAGCGCCTGAAGGAACTGGAAGCCGAGAATGCGCGCCTTAAAAAAATGTATGCCGAAGAACGGCTCAAGGCCGAGCTGCGTCAGGAAGCCCTGGAGGGAAAGTTGTAAGGCCATCTCAGCGCCGGGAGATGGCCATAAAGGGTGTGGCCAAGCATGGAATTAGCATAAGCCTGGCCTGTGTAGTTTATGGCATCAGCGAGACCTGCTATCGCTACCAATCGAAGTTGGACGGCGAGAACGCTCTGGTTGCTGACTGGCTGTTACGGCTCACTCAGACCCACAAGCGCTGGGGTTTTGGCTTGTGTTTCCTGTATCTGCGTAACGTGAAGGGCTACAGCTGGAACCACAAGCGCGTGTATCGCATTTACCGGGAACTGGAACTGAATTTACGCATCAAGCCCCGGCGAAGAATCCAGCGGGATTATCCGGGCGAGCTGGCCGTTCCTACAGCGCCAAATCAAGTCTGGTCGATGGACTTCATGAGCGACCAACTGGTTAGCGGCAAGACGTTCCGGACGTTCAATGTGATTGACGACTACAATCGCGAAGGCCTTGGCATCGAAGTAGACCTATCATTACCTGCTCAACGAGTGATCCGCGCTCTGGATCAAATCATCGAATGGCGCGGCAAACCAGCGGCCATTCGTTGTGACAATGGGCCGGAGTATATCTCGCAGTCACTGGTTGATTGGGCCAACAGGAATCGAATTACGCTGATCTATATTCAGCCGGGCAAGCCTACTCAGAATGCTTATATCGAGCGCTTCAATCGGACTGCGCGGCACGAATGGCTGGATCTGCATCAGTTCAACAGTATTCCCCATGCCCAGCTATTAGCCACGCAATGGTTGTGGCAATACAATAACGAGCGACCCAATACCGCTATCGGGGGCATACCACCAACCAAGCTGCGAAAGGCAGCTTAACCCTCTACTCAAAAGAGCGGTTATAAATGGGGGGATTACA
>NZ_JAVMBO010000005.1:0-872 GCF_031631795.1 Marinobacter xiaoshiensis | reverse complement strand
AATGGCGTGACGACATTTAACCAGTCAATCAAGTTCGTTCCGGCCTGCGGCCTCCACCGGACGCCCTAGTCGGGCGCCGCTTATTATTGGCGTTATATGAGGATGCTCAATTGAAGTTGGTAGCTATAGCTTCATGTTTCTTTGCTCTTTTAGCAGGGGTATTTCTTCTCGCGCTTTCCTCTAAACGAGACTGTCTGGGTATAGACGAGGTGAGAAAAATTTTGGAAAAGTCTGAGCAGCTGGAGGAGCAAGGGAAGTTACAAGCCGCGCGCCATGGATATAAGCAAATTGATATCTACGCCTGCGAAAGAAGCAAGGAACTGAGCTACGCTGTCGAAAGGAGCATGGCTTTAGGTGACAGAATTCATGCAGCCTACGATAGTACGGTCGAGGCTATAGATTTATATCACCAAAAAAATGATGAATACCCATCAGATCTAGGTGATATCCGCGAGTTTATACCTCGAGAGCACGTTGATGCATTTAAAGGTTTTGGTTTCGTGAAAAACGACGATGGCACGGTAGCCATTGTTACTGGCTTGTATGGCTCGGTGTCATTCAGTTTGGACTGAATCATATAACCAGGCGCTTAAGTTTGTTCCGGCCTACGGCCTCCACCGGACGCCCTTGTCAGGGCGCCGCTTAGCTTCGCGTTATGTTTCATAGTCCTGCTACGGGGTGTTTATGGATGACCTTGAGGATATTTTCAAAAGGATGACAAACAAGACCAAAGGGACTTGGCTCATCGGGTTCGGGCTCATATTTTGCACTGGTGGCGTAAGCGTCCGGCAAACCCATCTTGAGTGTGATGCCGAAGGCTTCAAGATAGTGTCCACTTATTCTTTAGTGGACACTATCTATGAACAACGTAA
>NZ_JAVMBO010000004.1:0-953 GCF_031631795.1 Marinobacter xiaoshiensis | reverse complement strand
CTCGGGATGAACGAGGAGTCGTAACTGGAAATGGTGAAGATATTACCGGAATTTGGCTAGAGAGCGCTTCAAGAGATCTTGGAGCACCAATACCTGCACAGATCGCAGACCGGCTTAGGGGGCGTGAGTTTGCGAGTTTTGATCGGTTCCGCGAGGCCTTCTGGCTTGAGGTAGCCAAGGACACAGAACTTATTGGCCAGTTCAGTTCTCGAAATCAGAAAACCATCAAGGCCGGCAGGGCTCCTTTTACTAGGCATAATGATCATGCTGGCAAAAGAAATCGATTCGAAATTCATCATGTAGAAGAAATAAGAAATGGGGGGGCCGTATACGACGTTGAAAACATGAGAGTTCTAACCCCCTTAAGGCATATTCAGGTGCACCGGAGGACATTATGAAACTGCAAAAAAAACGATTGAGGGACTATACCGAAGAAGAGTTCATTGCTGCTCTAAACTGGTTTTGGAATGACGATACCACTGAAGATGAAGAAAGTGAGTTTGTTGAACGATTCAATGAGCTGGTTGAGCATCCTGAAAAAAGCGATCTGATATTCTATCCGGCGACTAACCGCGAAGATTCGCCTGAGGGCATCGTGAATGAGATCAAGAGGTGGTATCGCGAACAAGGAATGATCTGCTTTCGCGCGTAGGAATCTTCCTGAATCGTTTTGCAACTCGAAAACAGTCATACCAGCACACCTTGGACGACGACTTCACCCTGGTCTGGTATCCGGATGAAAGTGGCCATCGCCTGTTAACAAGCACTGAATATCCGGCCGATTCCGGTATTGATCCCTATAGCATTCTGGTAACGCCGATCCAGGAGGATGGACAGGAACACTCGCCTTCGGGATACCCAGCGGCCCTTTGAGGATCAGGTTGAACTGATCGTGAGCTTTCCGGCGGACAGCGGGATTGAGCCGTTGTATCTGGTATTCCGGAAGACAGCTC